>NZ_JRPL02000097.1 GCF_000765905.2 Helicobacter trogontum
GATATAGAATCTCTCACACCAAATTCTCCCTTACACCTCCTTAAAGCCCTCTTTTTCTGTGAGGATTATATACTTTTAGATTCTAATAAAGAGCCGTTATTAAAAGAATCAAATTGGAGAGAATTTTATAACTACAAATCCGATTTTTATGCTATCTTTATTGCTGACAAACAAACCCTTACCCAAGACTACCTCAATAAAAGAAAATCCCTCTATAAAGCCATAATGCAGATAAGAAAGCAAATACAAGAAAAAGAAATTCAAAAATTACAAAAACAACAACAAGAGCTCGAGCAAACATTACAAGGATTAGATTCTAAAGTAAGAGAATCTAAATTGCAAGAATTACAAAGAAAGTAAGAAAGAGAATTAAGAGAGAAGCAAAGGCAAAAAGAGAGACAAGAACAACGACAAGCAAGATTCTCTAAGAATCTAGCAGATACCTATAATACAAGCACTACACAGAATCTAACCATAAACAATAATGCTTATATCACAAAAGATTCGTATCTTGTATTAGAATCTAATGATAAAAATACAAAAATCATATTCCTAGATTCTCTTAAAGATTCTCAATCTCACATTCACTCTTTTACCAACTTCCAAGATTCTAACTCATACTTCTCTTGGCTTTACTCATCTCATATTGCAAGACAATAGCAAAATCACCATCTTTGCCAAAGACAACAGCATTATAGATTCCAAGCATTTAGAAAAAGATTTAGGATTAGATTTTAACTTGCCTTGTGATGTGTATTTTTACTCCTTACTGCTTAGGGGTGGTAAAGAAGATATGAATAATCCTAGATGTTTCTATGGAGAAAATGGAGAAGTGTATA
>NZ_JRPL02000098.1 GCF_000765905.2 Helicobacter trogontum
AGAGAAAAAGTTAAGCATAAGAGCTACATGGCTACTTTTAGATGAAAAAGGAACTTATGCTGGATTCCATCATTTTTGCAAGAAAAAAGGATTAGTTGGGAAGAAGTAGCAATGCCTAATGATATATGTTATATATCAATGTTTTACAATTATAATATACATATATTATAATTGTTTTATATACATAATAAATTTATATTTTCTTTTAATGATATTGATTGTTTCAGTTATTTATCTAGTAAAGTAAAAAGCAGTAGTTAATTGCCATTTTTATTCATGAGAACAGATGAAAGAGTATCAATGTGTTCTAATAAACCTTTTTGAATTTGGGTTTCTGGAACTCTCATAGGGTCTAATTGAACAATAATTCCTTCTCTTCTAGCGTGTTTTATAGCAGGAATAAAATCACTATCTGCAGTAATTAAAATGATTTTTTCTACTTGGTATTTATTTGCTAAAGTTGCAATATCAAGCCCTATTTTCATATCTACGCCTTTTTGTCTAATATCTAAAACAAAATCTTCATTAGTCAATTCACTAATGTCAATTTCTTTGCGTAGATTTTTTTAAATTTATCATAGTCTCTAAACTTCCATTGAAATGAATTTTCGTCAATTTCACCTAACCTTACAGCAAAATATGGTTGTTTCTTAGGTGGTTTAATAATTCACTTTTAAATTTATAAGTCGCAAATAAAAAGGTAAGAATTTTAATATTTGATACAATGCAATACTTAAATTTATTAGGTATTAAAAATTTTAAATCGCATATATTGCGATACATTCATTT
>NZ_JRPL02000099.1 GCF_000765905.2 Helicobacter trogontum
ACAAGCCCAAATAGAAATACAAGAGGAAAATAGTATGTATAAATATATAAAAAATATTGCAATAATTATGGCTCTATGCTTGAGTTTGGAGGCTAAAGATATAATGGAGAGATAGACTTAAGCAAAGAAGATACTAGATTTTTTATTGTATAGAAGATGTATCAAAAAATAATACTATTGATATTTCTGTGTGGAGACTTAAAAATCCAAAAGACTTTAAAAGAGAAATCCAAAAGTTTGAGGCATCAAAGAAGTTCATAATTACAAATGAAACCAAAAGACAATAATATCATATTAAAATTACACAACTTTAGGAGAAATAATGTTTAAATATTATATTGCGTTTATTAGTATAATTTGTAGTCTCTATGGCAATGATATAGAAATGGTTCATAAAGACTGCAAAATTTTATGCAAGAAATGTGGATTTTACGCAAGACAAACAGAAAGCTATTTTGAAAAGCTTAAAATTTCTACCAACAATGAAGATGATTTTTATACTGCAATGGATGATTGGGCACACTATCTTTATTCAGCAAAAGATTACTTGCGTGCTAATGGAATCAAAACCAATTTTTATGCTATAGATGTGAAGGAATGCAGGATACTAATCTTTCAAAACTATTCCTTGGAAATAAACAAAATTGATAGCCCTTATATCTTTATTCTTTATCAAAAAGGTAAAAAGCCTTATAAACTTATGGACATTTCAGCTCCAGAAGATGAAATCAATACTTATTTTAATATCACAAATCCAAAGTTTCCTAAA
>NZ_JRPL02000100.1 GCF_000765905.2 Helicobacter trogontum
AACAAGCCAAAGAGCAAGGCTTGTCACAAGTGCAAAGCAATACCAATGCACAGCAATTAACATTACACGACATACAAGAAAGATTAACTGCTAGAAAAAAAGAACTAGAACAACAAAGCAACGACCTTTCAACAGAACTAAAGACACAAGAAAAAGAGGCTAATAGAGTAGCACCTATTCTTAATGAATTATTGCAGAAATGGAGAGCCTTAAACCCTCTTATAATTGAATGGAAAGAAAGAAAGGAGATAAGAGGCAAATTTGGGCAATTTTTGGGCTATGAAAAGAAACTCTCTAAACGCAAACCAAATCTAAGTAACCTAGAACATATAGAAAATACACTAGAAGCCTATAAAAGTTATGCAAAAAATAATGAAGATTCTGCAGAAAGCGTGAAAAAAGAAATAGTATTACTTGAAGACTATGTAGAAAAACTTAAAAATAGACCAAATATGCAAAACTTAAGAGAACAGGGGCAACTAAAAGAGCAGATATTGAGTGATGAGCGTAGAAAAATAAATACTTATCATGACCTAAGACAAAATTTTAATAAGGGGTATTACACTGATTTACAAATACTAGAGGCTAACAATATTCCACAAGAACAGCACAAGCAGTTACTAGAGTTTATTTCGCAAACAAGAAGCTATATCGAAACTAGCTTTAGTATCAATCCTTTAAAAGAATTTGGAACAAATTACGC
>NZ_JRPL02000101.1 GCF_000765905.2 Helicobacter trogontum
GGTTATGCAAAAGATCACAAGCATCATCTCCCCCATCATCACAAACATGCAAATCACCACACAAACTATTATGAGAATCCACTACACCACCCATTGTTGTATCTAGTTCTTTCTTAATGGAAGCTATATTAGATTCTATAACACCGCCTTTACTTACATTACCCTTTGTCAAGTCGCCCTTACTTGTCATCTTATCTTTTGTCATGTTGAGCGACAGCGAAACATCTCTAACACCATCATCACAAACACGAGAAACGCCACCACAAGACTGCAAAGCACCTAACACACTAGCAACTTGAGAATCTTCTAGCCTACTTGCCCTTACAGCATTTTCTAGTCTATTGATTCTATAGTTTGTTATAAACTCATTTGCTTCAGCCTCACTAGCAAAAGGCTCACTCCATATTTGGAGGACTTTGCCAGAGTTACCACCAACACCATTAACATACCTAAAGTATAAAATTTGGAACTTTAGAATGCAAAAATTTTTGTCTCGATGTTTTGCACGAAAGCATGCTTTCTCTAAACTCTTTTTGACAATATTATTTTGCAAAGCAAACTCTTTACTACTTATCCATTGTCCCATTATTTTTCCTCTTTATAAGCAAAGCATGCTTGTCTTCTTGCCTTAACTTTAAGCTTACCATTATGTGTTCTTCTACTGAAGTGCC
>NZ_JRPL02000102.1 GCF_000765905.2 Helicobacter trogontum
GTATAAAGGGATAATATGAGCAGGAAGTTATTAAGCTTAGGTTATATTTATGAAATGATTGGTAAGCACGAAGAAGCACTTGCTTTTTTTGAGCAGGTGCTTGAAAAAGATTCTAAAACTTTAAGCACTGCTTTAATAAAAGAAGCACATCTTGGTATAAAAGCAAATGAGATGGCTTTAAGGTTTAAAAAAGATAAAAGCCTTATAACAAAAAATTTAGATATGCAAGTTATGCAAGAAAAGATTGCTATATTCAAAGAAAATCCAAAAAATTTAACAGGATGGTTTAGCCAATGGAATTAAAAGATGTTGTATTGCAAACACTTAGTGAGATTGAAAATAGTGTTGATGAAAAAGGATTTAAGGATATAAGACTTGGTGTTAATACCGGTGAGACAGAATTCCTACAAAGCTTTAAAGAACGCATTTTTGTATTATTTGAGGGATTAAAACAAGATGATTTGTGGCTAGAAGATACTCATGAAACACAAAACAAACTTCAAGCAAAGCTAGATCTTATTTTAGGTTTTTTACAATTTCAATTAGCTCTACTTGATGCACGATTAGATGTGCTTGATAAAAGAAATTTTGAGCAAGAGTAATGATAGCTAATAAGTAGTGTTTGTTGTTTGGTTGAGTAAA
>NZ_JRPL02000103.1 GCF_000765905.2 Helicobacter trogontum
ATTTAAACCCAAGAAATCTTTTCAGCTGTTCTGTGATAACTAATAATCCATCTGAATAACTAGCTTTTATCCCAAAGCGTTGTAACTTTTTGATAAATCTCTGTGTTATAGTCTGCAAATCCAAACTATGAATATATTGTTCTATTTTCTTTTCTCTAATTTCTTTATTATCACTTGAAAGATTAGCTAAATCTATATCAATTACACCAAAAGCATCTATGCTTAAGTCTCTAGCACCAGGAGCATTATAGGTATAGATTTCTTGGATGATTCCATAATCTCTCTTAGCATAGTTTGCAAAAGAGAGTGCAAAGAGTTGTGTTAAGCAACCACCAAGAGAGTGTCCTGTGATAGTGAGTTTAGTATTAGAATCTATAGGAGGTATGAAGTTCTCTAAAGTAGCCTCTTTAGTAGTATCTTTGAAAAGAGATTTTGTTATATAGGCTTTATGTTTAGATGTTGTGCTTCTTTGATAGAGTTTTTTCCATAGTTTGTATTCTATAGAGCTTTTATTGTTAGGCATAGAATCTCTTTCTACATAAAAAGGAATATTTCCTATACATTGATTATAAAACAAAAGCATATCAAGATGTTGTTTTTTAGGGAGATTTCTTAATGTGA
>NZ_JRPL02000010.1 GCF_000765905.2 Helicobacter trogontum
TTCTATAGAGTTAGAATCTATCTCACCGATTAAGTGATAGATGGGTTTAAGAGTATCTAAGCCTAGATTACTATCTTTAGAATCTAATGTGCCAAAGAAGCATTCGTTATTTGGGCTTTGGGATTCACTGCCGCCCGTGAGCTCTATACCCAAGAAATATATTTTAGATTCTATATTATTATATAATATATAAACTTCTATATAGACTTCATTGATATTTGCTTCATTCTTATCATCACAGATACTTAAAACAAGCATTTGAGCTAGAGCACCACCTAAAGAGTGTCCTGTGAGAGTGAGAGAATCTTTTTCTTTGATTTGTGGATAATTGCTAGCGCAAGTTTCATAAAAGTTTATCATATCATCATATTGGGCTTTGGGTATAGAGTCTATAGCTAAAGAAGCATCAGCTACAAATAAATCTTTAGAAGAACTCATTTTTATTCCTCCAATAGCTAGTATATAATCGATATAACCATATTCACTTGTATAGCTTTCTTTTGTTTTACTAGGAGTTTTATAAGCTGTTTGCTTATTATTTAGAGTATTAGATATTATCTTAATTTCATTCAACTAATCTCATAACTTTCATTATCATCTATAATTTCTACGTTTTCCAATTTGACCAATCTTTTTTGAATCTCTGTGTTATCTTATTCTAACAACATTCAAGCAATGTCGTTGGAGAGGTATTGTTAGGATATAGAGATTTATATTGCAACTTTATTGTATTGTCAGTAAAATACAATCATGGAGGAGATTATTTTACCGCATTTCTTTGGTATGCAAGGTTGCTAGAGTGTAATAAACTGGCGGTATGCTATATTTTTATTTCTTAGTTTTTGGGTATATGGTTTTGAGTTAAAAACTAAGCGGATCTATGTCTATATCAATACATTGCTGCATATCTTTTGTAGCATGGGAAAGTGCGTGTTGTATAGCTTTTTGTAGCATAAAATTGCTATATGAGCGCAATAAAACTTGATAATAATATTTTTTCTTTACTTTAAAGACACTTGCTTCACTTATGCCCACAACTTCAAATTTATATGTATTTTCATCTTGAATGCTATATAAAATTTCTGCAAATTTGTTTGCAAGATAGTGTGCCTTTTGTTCATCATCATGTCCAAAACGAAGCAATGCGAGGCGACAAAAAGGTGGATATAGTGGGTTTCTCTCATTTAATATATAATGTAGTACTTTTGTGTAATCACCCCACAAACTATTTATTGCTTCAGAATCTTTTGTTTGAACAATAATATTTCCATGCTGCTTCCTTCCACTTCTTCCTGCGACTTGGTATAAAAGTGAAAGACTTGTCTCATATGCCCTATAATCTGGAATATGTAGCATATAGTCCATACCAACGATAATGCTTAAAGTAACATTAGGATAGTCGTGTCCTTTTGCTATCATATGAGTGCCAATTAAAATATCAATTTTTTGCTTTTCAAAATCATGCAATAGGTTTGTTAATTGCTTGTGCGTTGTGATATTATCTCTATCAAAAATAGCAATGTTTGGTGTGAGGTTGAGTGTCAATAGGGTGAATTCCAGCTCTTTTTTGAATTCTTCTGTTCCCATACGCATACCGCTTAGCATATCACTGCCACATATGTTACAGACTTGTGGGATTTGACTTGTAAAGCCGCAGTAATGACATACAAGTGCATTCTTTTTTGCATGTAAACTTAGCGTAATACTGCAATTTGGACATGAAAGCTTATGCTTACAATGTCTGCATAATAGAATCTTAAAATTAGCTCTAGTTGGCAAAAAGATGATAATTTGCTCTTTTTTTTCCAATGTACTTGTGATAGCATGAAGTATATGAGGGCTTATACTGATTTGATCTGTTTCATCATAGTGCAGTGTATGTGTGCTATTGTGAAATTTATTGTGCAAATGCAATAGGTAATTATGCTTTTTGGCAAGATAATAGCTTTTTGGACTTGGCGTAGCACTTCCTAAAATTACGCGAATATCTTTTGTGCTTAAAAATATGGCAAGATCTCTAGCATTGTATTTTGGCTGATTTTGTGATTTATAGGAATCATCATGCTCTTCATCTACGATAATTAATCCTAGATTCTCAAACGGCAAGAATAGGGCACTTCTTGCCCCAGCAATAATACTTAACTTGCCATCTTGCAGGGATTGCAATATGTTTTGCTTTTGAGCGATCGTGCGTTTGCTATGCCATGTATCAGCAAGATTTGGGAAAGCCGTATTTAATCTTGCCTGCATTTGTGGTGTGAGTGAGATTTCTGGCATGAGCAATAAAGCTTGTTTCCCTTGATTTAAACATTCTG
Source organism: Helicobacter trogontum (assembly GCF_000765905.2). Taxonomy (GTDB): domain Bacteria; phylum Campylobacterota; class Campylobacteria; order Campylobacterales; family Helicobacteraceae; genus Helicobacter_A; species Helicobacter_A trogontum. The sequence goes on from NZ_JRPL02000010.1 coordinate 2,316, forward strand.
CAATCGCGTGAAAATATATCTCTGTTTTACCGCTACCTGTTGTACCAAATATTAGACTTAAATCTTTTTGTTTGCATTCTTTTAAGACATTCTCTTGATCCTCTGATAATTTTTTTAAATTATATGCAACATCATTTTTCAACACAGATTGCTGTGTTTCTTTGGAATCTAACTTTGCATCCCATGCTGTAAAAACCTGTGCTGTGACACCCACGCCTTGCACATAATAAGTACTCATAAAACGCAATAAAATGCGTTGTATTTGCGTGTAGCTAAAATGTGATTTTTTAGCTTCAAGAGGTTCAAAAGTAAAATCTTGATTTGGAAGTATTTGCACAATAATGCCAAGCTCAAGTCTATTTCGTACGCTTACTTTCATAATGTCATACAACACAACTTCATCGTGTGTGTAGTAAGTAAGTGGTGCAAGGTTTCGCCCGATAATTGCAACAAGGATAAAACGCATATGTGACGGAAAGCAATATTAAGACTTCAAGATATGCACGATACGCATAAGCTCTTGTTCAGCAGCACTTTGATCTCGAAGTGTCGTTACAAAAAGTGTCAAAAGCTCCTCTAGGGTGTATTGTCTTTGTGCAAATATGCCTACAATTTTTTGACGACATATAAAATCCAGTTTTTCTAGACTTAAACAAAATTTGCGATTTTCAATCTGTATTGTAAGATGAGTTGGGATTGCCTCTGATGTGTCATTGTGTGGATTTAGCTGTGTTTTATTTGCAGAAGTATCGCATATATTGCTATTGTTGGTAGAGCGTATAGCATCTTGTGAGGTTTTGCCATGTTGTTGTATAGACTGCATTTTAGAATCGTTGATTCCAGAATCCACACTCATGGTATTCTGTATTGCAGAATTCTGCAATACAGAATCTGTAGTGCTGATATTGTGGCACATAGAGTTTGTGTTTACATGGGATTCTATACCCGCATTACCAAACATATTTACATCTGCCTTCAAGCCATTCATGTAGCCAATCCATAAACTGAATTTATTCTTGTGTTCTATTGAGTGTGGTGACAAATTGCTCTAAAAGTCGCTTACTTTCATTAATTTCTTCTCTCATTCTGTAAATTTCTATATCTTTTTCTTCATCTTGTGCTTTCAATGTGCTAATCTCAAGCTCCATCTGTGCAATTTTTTCTTCTTTTTCCAATAACTTAAATTCTAAATCTTCTATTTTTTTATTATGTTTTGTTTCAAGTAATTGTTTTACCTCATGGACCAATGGAAGCAATCCTACGCCTTTTGATTCTTGTTGCGCTATAGATGATTGTTCCACGTTTTGTGTAGCTGTATTTGTTGCATTATAGTGTGTGATTTCATTGTAATTTTGCATAACTTCTCCTTAAGGGCGATAAAGTTCTTGTATAATTGTAGCTAAAAAAGGTATAAACATGAAAACAAATCTCTTTAATTTAACCTCAAACTATAAACCAGCAGGTGATCAACCACAGGCTATAAACTTTTTGTGCAAACAAATTAACAATCACAACAAGTATAATACACTTATTGGTGTTACAGGTAGCGGAAAAACCTTTAGTATGGCAAATATTATACAAAAATTAAATATGCCAACACTCATAATGAGTCACAACAAAACTCTATGTGCACAACTCTATAGTGAATTTAAAAGTTTTTTTCCACATAATCACGTGGAATATTTTATCAGCCATTTTGATTATTACCAACCAGAAGCCTACATTCCTCGTAGGGACTTATTTATAGAAAAAGATAGCTCCATTAATGATGAATTAGAGCGACTTCGTCTATCAGCTACAACTTCCTTACTCGCTTATGATGATGTTATTATTATTGCCAGTGTGTCTGCAAATTATGGACTAGGAAACCCTAGTGAATATCTCACCATGATCGAAAAACTTGAAGTTTCTAAAACCTATCAGCAAAAAAAGCTTTTAACAAAACTTGTCGAAATGGGCTATGTGCGTAATGAAGCAAGTTTTGAACGTGGATGTTTTCGTGTCAAGGGCGAAGTGGTTGATATTTTTCCTGCTTATAATGAAGTTGAATTTATACGTATTGAATTTTTTGGTGATGAGATTGAACGGATTGTAGTTTTAGAGTCATTAGATAACAATTTTGTAAAAGAGCTAGAATCATACGTGCTTTATGCAGCAAACCAATTTATTGTGGGGGAAAATCGCTTAAAAAAGGCTCTTGTAGATATAGAACAAGAACTACAAGAGAGATTAAGATTTTATGAAAGTGAAAACCGCATGGTAGAATATGAACGATTGAAATCACGCACAGAGTTTGATCTTGAAATGATAAAAGAAAATGGTATTTGCAAGGGTATCGAAAATTATGCACGACATCTAACAGGAAAAAAGCCAGGTGAAACTCCCTTTTCTTTACTTGATTATTTTGAATACAAAAAAAAGCCTTATCTATTGATCGTTGATGAAAGTCATGTGAGTTTACCGCAATTTGGTGGTATGTATGCGGGTGATAGAAGTCGAAAAGAGGTATTGGTAGAATATGGCTTTCGTCTGCCTAGCGCACTTGATAATCGTCCATTGCAATTTGATGAGTTTATTAATAAAAACGCGAATTTTCTCTTTGTATCTGCTACACCAGCAGAACTGGAGTTATCTTTAAGTAAAGATAGCGTATGTGAGCAACTTATCCGTCCTACTGGGCTACTTGATCCTGAATTTGAAGTCAGAGATTCTAACACTCAAGTAAAAGATTTATTACAGGAAATACACGTGCGTGTGGCAAGAAAAGAGCGAGTATTAATCACAACTTTAACAAAAAAAATGAGTGAAGAGCTTGCAAAATATTATGCCAAAGAGGGAATAAAAATTGAATATTTACACAGTGAAATAGATGCGATAGAGAGAAATCATCTCATACGTAACTTACGACTAGGAGTATTTGATGTATTGGTAGGTATAAACTTATTGCGAGAAGGGCTTGATCTCCCAGAAGTAAGTCTTGTAGCTATTATGGATGCAGATAAAGAGGGCTTTTTACGAAGCGAAACAAGTCTTATACAGACAATGGGGCGAGCTGCTAGAAACGTAAATGGCAAAGTGATTTTGTATGCAGAGAAAATTACAAATTCCATGCGTAAGGCTATGGATATCACCACGTATAGACGTCAAAAACAAGAGGCTTTTAATAAGCAGCACAATATTACACCAACTTCAGTTAGTCGTAATGTAGAAGAAGAATTAAGACTTGAAGATAGTGCAAAAGTTTATGACAAAATGAATAAGAAAAACAAGATTCCAGCAAAAGAAAAAGAAAACCTTATTAAAGACTTAAAAGCAAAAATGCTTGAAGCAAGCAAACGACTTGATTTTGAAGCAGCTATACAGTTAAGAGATGAGATTGCTAGATTGCGAAATTTATAACTTTTATTACTTTTTGTCTTATAAGTAGCATATTTTGCAAAGCTCTGTTTTGTAGTATGAAATACATCTATATGCAGTAATGTAGAAAGAACTATAAAAATATGTCTTGATGGGAGCTATGTAATTTAGAGTTTTAGAATATCTATTAACAAGCTTATTTTATGATAAAAATGATTAGAGTAATTTATGGATTCTTTGTGATATAGCCATCAACACCATTTGCAATTCCTTTGGCAATTAGATTCTGATAACTCGTATCTTTTAAGCGTTGAGATTCTATAGGGTGAGAATTATATCCAATCTCAATAAGGATTGAAGGCATAAGTGCACCTACAAGCACCCAAAATGGACCCTCTCTTACACCTCCATCAAGATTTTCATTGTATTTTGTTCGAATTTGTTTGAGAATACCTGCTTGCACATCCATGCCAAGTTTATTTGAAGCAATAATTCTTTGTGAAGTCAGAAATGAAGCAATGGTCGTTGGTGAATATTCTGCCATACCTTGATTCTCAATAGCAGCTGCGTTTATGGCTCTCTCTGTTCTTGCAGTTGATAAGAAATAAGTTTCTACACCCTTTGGCTGCCTACTTGAACCTACTGGTATTGAATTTGCATGAATAGATATAAATAAATCCGCATGTATTTCATTTGCCATCTCTGTTCGTCTTTGCAATTCAATAAACACATCAGTATTTCGTGTCATATAGACAACATACCCTCTTTTAGAAAGCTCTTGGGCAGTGAGTTTGGCAACGCTTAAGACAATATGTTTTTCACAAGTTTTAGAAATACCTTGCGTACCGCAGTCTTTACCGCCATGACCAGGGTCTAAGATAATGATTTTTTTACGATTTTTACTAGATGGTGTTGCACTAGAAACAAGTATTGGCTTTGGTTGATTTGCGTTTGCTGTAGTTTTAACTGCTGGCTTTGATGTTTGTGGTTTTTGCGTTACAGGTTTTTGTTGTGTTGGTTTAGCATGCTGTGTGGGCTTTTGCTCAGTCTTCTTGGAACTTTTAATTGGGATTAGATTTTGTTTAGAGTTTTTTTCTTTAATCGAGATATAAAGGTAATTGCCTTTAAGATTGTATTCAAATTCTGTTTTTGATGTAAGGGTAATGAGGACACGTAAGCGTTGTTTATTGTTTTGTGCAATTGTAATTTGAGTATTATTTGGAAAGTTATGCTCTCTTCTGCCAGTTGGGACCCATACACCATATATATCTATAAAAGTGCTCGTATCATTTAGTTTATGAATACTGATCTCATCTTTCTTAATCGCTCTATTTGCATCTATTCTAAGACTTGAAGCACCAAACGGAATGGTGTTTAGAATCCGCAGTGTATCGGCTTGCAGACTGCTTATAAGCAAGAAAAAAAGCACAATACAACGCATATATACCCATCTAGCGTTTTGTTAATTCATCAACTAATGCTTTAACGCTCAAAATTTCTTTTACGCGATAGCCATTTGCACCACTAAAATATAGCCCCTCCTCGAGATTCCCCAAATGTCCTTTACCCAAGCTGTCTGCTATGCAATACCCCACTTTTTTTGCCTCTTTACCTCTTTGGCATGGGCTAACACAATTACTAATACATTGCACTTTTGGGGCATTACCCTCTTTTAATCTTTGCATCACACCGATTTTGAGAGCTCTTGCTGGGTAGCCAACAGGCGATTTCACAAGTTCAATGTCATCTTTAGTAATGTGAGGTAGAATCTGTTGATATGCTTTTGCATCACATTCTTTTGTGCCCAAAAACCTTGTTCCCATTTGCACACCACTTGCACCTAATGTAAGCATGGTATCAATATCATTTCTATCCCAAATACCACCTGCGGCAATAATTGGCATAGATCCCCATTGTGTAGATTCTGCAACGACTTGCGGAAGAATGCTCTCAAGCTGATATTCTGGCTTAAAACAATCCTCATACTTAAAGCCTTGATGACCACCGCTTAAAGGTCCTTCGACAACGACAGCATCTGGCACTCTCTTATATCGTTCGCTCCAACGCTTACATATGACACGCAAAGCCTTTGCGGATGAGACAATTGGTACTAACGCTACCTCTGGAAAATTCTTTGTAAACTCTGGCATATTTGTAGGTAATCCTGCTCCCGTCACAATAACATTTGCCCCAGCCTCACAAGCATCTCTCACTACTCTGCCATAATCATTAATTGCATGTAAAATATTTGCACCCAAAGGATTGTCGCCACATATTTTACGTGCATTCCTAAAAATCTCATTTAACGCATTTTTACTATAGAAATTGATTGCCTCAAATGGTTTACTTGATAGAATCTTATCAACAAAACTCATATTTTTATAATACCCTGTGCCAACTGCAGAAATAATACCCAAACAACCTTCTTTTGATACATTACCAGCTAGTTCATCCCAGCTGATACCAACACCCATACCACCTTGAAAAATGGGGTATTTGATTGTATGTTTTCCTATCGTTAAGCTTTTAAATAAACCACCCATTATCCTACCTTATATATTATTTACAACTACTATTTTAGCAAATTTTCTTTTACCAAGCTTGATAATAAATTCACCTTCTTGTAAAAAATGAAAATTTTCATCTGTTTGTTTTATTTGATTTATGCTTAGTGCACCAGCTTTAATATCTCTTCTTGCCTGTGAAGTAGATGGGGTAAAACCTAGCTCTACTAGCACCTTACATACCCACTCGCCCTTTTTTATTGTTTTTGTTTCAATATCTTTTGGTATTTCCTTGTTGCTAAAGATTGCACAAAATGCTTCCTTGGCTTGTATTGCTAAGTTTTCATTATGAAAACGTGTGGTAATTTCTAGGGCAAGCATTTCTTTTGCTGCTTTGGGATGTAACTTTTCCGTCTCTACATCACGTTTTATATTCGCTATTTCCGTAAGACTTCTTGCACTTACAAGCTCATAATAACGCCACATCAACGTATCATCGATACTAAGAATCTTCGCATACATATCATTAGCAGAATCTGTTACTCCAATATAGTTTTTGAGACTTTTGCTCATTTTATTTATACCATCTAATCCTTCAAGCAAAGGCATAGTCATAACGCTTTGCTCTTTAGTGCAGTTATATGCTCTTTGCAATGCTCTGCCTACTAGGAGGTTAAACTTTTGGTCATTACCACCAAGCTCGATATCACAATTCAACGCCACAGAGTCATACCCTTGCAACAAAGGATACATAAATTCCACAATGGAAATAGGCTGATTTTCCTTAAAACGTTTTGTAAAATCGTCACGTTCCATCATTCTTGCGACAGAATACTGTGCAGTCAATTGCATAATATTTGCACTACTAAGGCTACCAAGCCATTTGCTATTAAAACAAATATCCGTCTTTGTTTTATCTAGAATCTTAAAAACCTGGTCCTCATAGGTTTTTGCATTTTGTGCCACTTCTTCAAAGGTTAGTGGTTTTCTTGTTTCACTTTTTCCAGAAGGATCGCCTATTGTCGCAGTGAAATCTCCAATCAAAAATTTTACTCTACCACCATGGTTTTGAAAGGTTGCAAGCTTTTGCAATAACACAGAATGTCCTAAATGTAAATCTGGTGCAGTAGGATCAAAACCTGCCTTTACAACAAATTCTTCTCCTTTTTCATAGAATCGTGCCACTAAGGTTTCTATATACTCTTTACCAATAAACTCCACACATCCCCGCTCAATCTCTTGCATAGCTTCTTGCACCTTTGCTCGCAATGTGGAATTGGTATGACTTGTTTGCATATGATGTATTCCTTTTGTCACAAATTTAATCTTTCAAGTAAGTAATGATACTATGAAATTATAAAGATTCCAATAGCCTATTAATGCTATTTTAAGTTTTTACTCAACATATGCAAGTTTTAGATGTAATTAATATATTAAAGTTTTGCTCTTGTAGGGGTATAATCTTGCAAGTAAAACTATGCTGATTAATATGTGTATAATTAAGCGTTTTACACTTTTTCAAAAAAAAAAAATAAACTTATTATGCATTACTTATGCTAGAGATTTTTTATGTGTTTTAGAATATTTATTTAAACACTGATGTATCTTCTAGTAATAATTTTTATTATACATTAATGTAGCATCAGGTTAAAGTATGTTATAATTGGGATACTACTTAGAAAGGAAATGCAATGCATCTAAAACGATTTGCTCAAATCTTTATGTTATCTCAAGGTTTATTATTTGCAAATGATGGATTTTTTGTTGGTGTTGAAATGCAGTTAGGTAGCACTCATGTCCAACAGCAAACTTGTTATAATTGTGTGCCGAATATGCCCTCGATCAATACGTACCTTTATAAAAATTCTACACAAACATCCTTTGATGCAGGATTGCTTTTAGGATATCAACACTTTTTTGATCAAAACAAAGTTCATGGGCTAAAAGTCTCTTTTCATCTTTATGGTGGTAGCGGAGAAAAACTATCAGGATCAGCCAATACTTTATATACATACGAGGTAGATTATACTCCGATTAAAACTGGGCTAGATCTCTCTTATATTTTTAATTTTTATAATCAAGGAGCTCATAAGATTGGTTTAGGGGTTGGTATAGGATATGGAGTTAATGCCTATTTTTCTAGTAATGGACAAATAACAGATTTTTTAAATGAGATTTCGATTCTTAAAGCACGTAACCTTATTGTTCATGGGGTTTATCCCACATTAGGATTTTATTATACTTTGCAACAACACCATAAGTTTGAGATTAACTATCGCTATACTGGTTTTATGTAGCAAAGCCGCCCAGACGATACCATCGTGCTTGAAAGTTCTGGCAAAGCCTTAGGTCCTATTTATCATAAATTGCAATATTCTAGCTATTTTGTGTTAAATTACTCCTATATTTTTTAGCTTATATATGCTATAATCAGCCAGAGTATCTAAACAAGCTTGGGGATTGATTATGCTTAATATTTATACTAAAACAAATAATGGACTTGTAAAAAAAATACAATTTAATATTGAAGATAATGTTCTTCCTAATAACATCTTATGGGTTGATTTGCTCCACCCAACAAATGATGAAATGAGTTATATCACTAAACAATATGAGCTTGATATTCCAACACAAGAAGAACGTGAGGAAATTGAGCTTAGTGCGAGATATTGGGAGGACAATCTTACAATCACAATTAATACGCATTTTTTAATTCGTATGCAGACAGATAATAAGGAGTTTAACCTTATTAATGAAACAATCACGTTTATGACCACCAAAAATATTTTATTTACCATTAGATTTAATGATTTTAAGATTTTTGAAGAAATGCAAACGCGTATTCTTGCAAGTCCAAAAAACTTTGAAGATGGCTATGATGTGTTAGATAAGATGTTTGAGATTCGGGTGGAAAAAGATGCTGATATCTTGGAATGGATCGATAAAGAAGCACGGAAATTGCGCATTAATGTCTTGGAAGAAAAGAATGAATATACTTATGATAAGATGTTGAAAGGTATCTCTGGTTTGCAAGAACTTAATATGCGTGTGCGAGATTCATTGTTTGATAAGAGGCGTGCAATTACTTCACTCATTAAAAGTGATAAGATTGATAGCGATATTAAACGTAATCTCACTATCGTTCTAAAAGACTTAAATTCTCTTGTTGAATTTAATGTATCACAATTAAATGTACTTGATAACATCCAAACAATTCTGGCAAGTCAGATTAATATTGAACAAAATAAAATCATTAAGCTTTTTACTGTTGCTACAGTTGCTATGATGCCACCAACGCTTATAGGAACAATTTATGGTATGAACTTTGAAATTATGCCAGAGTTAAAATGGGATTATGGCTACCCATTTGCTGTGCTTGTTATGATTATCTCCACTATTCTACCGCTTATTGCATTTAAAAAGAAGGGGTGGTTATAAGCGTCTTACGCGGTGCGAGACTTTATTATCATTGTTTAGAGATCTTAAAAAGTACAATTCTTACTACTGTAGCTTACAATAGAAGTTTTCAATCTAATCTTTTGGAATTATTGTTAGTTTGATAGTTGAAATAAGCCACATTAAATGAGTTATCTTTTAAAATAGCTGTAGGTAATTATTCCATCAATGTTCTATACACTGCAATACGCACCACATTAAACTATATTTGTAAGATTTTTGGCTTATAAATATAGTTTAATGTTTTTTGATACTTCTTATAAATCATGTAAAAAAGCATTTAATAAAATACGCCTTAAGATTTTTATCTTTGAATAATTCTTTAGATGTCTGTATGGTTAAAGATATGCAAATAGTCCTTGAAATAATTATGAAAGTTATTATCTGATTGTGAGAATACAATAGATTTCAAGCTTTAGGCATATAAGACTTTTAGAATTAAGTATTTAAATATTTTTTATACGAGCAATATATAAAGTTATTTACTATATTATTTAATATTTTACATCAATTATTACGTTTGATTTGCATGTATTGGTTCTTTTAGTACTATAGGCGTATATCTAGCTGTTGATATTTATGATTGTATTTGTTAATGCCAAGAGGTTTTCAAGATTTTAGATAGAAAGATCTAGTAATGCTTTTGCTAAATTATCTATCTTGTCATTAAAAAAAGCACAATGCTTTAAGAATCTAAAAATATTAATTGGAATTACTTTTTTTATTTTCCCTGTGTGTTTTTTATATGTATATTGAATTTTTACTCAACAATATGCAAACGTTTATTATATTTTATATAGGCTACAATAATATAGAAGATTTTAATAAATCTGATGTATAACTCAAATGTAACTCATGGCATCAAATCATAATGAAATAAAAACTTAAAAATAGAACAAAAGAAGTTTGGGCGGGATTTAATACAATGTATATCAGTCTTATATAAATCTGAAAGTCCATCTCATAATATAATGGCAACCCTTTGTGTGTAATTTAGAGGTTGTAAGTCATATAGAAATGGTAATGCCTGTGGTGTGTCCAAACACCACGTTTTATTGAATAGCTATATGTAGCGTTTTTGTCTAAAAGTCTTTAACACTTTTACGTAATATTCGGCTTGTTGTGGTGTACCGAGTGTTACTCGACAGAAGTTATCAAATTTGGCAAATTGTCGTCCAACAAGAATATTTTGGTTTCTCATATTTTTTGCAAAATCATCATAACTACCTGTGATTTCATGGAAGATAAAGTTGGCATGTGAAGGCGCATAACGTAATCCTAAAGAATCAAGAGCTTTTGTTACAATTTGTCTTGATTTTACGTTTGAATTCACACAATATTGTCGAAAGTTAAAATCTGCAAGTGCCGCATTAGCCGCAACAGCACCGCACAAATTGATACCTGCAAGTTGTAAGAAATCCTTGATTCTTCGTTGTAGCTCTGGAGTTGTAATTGTGTATCCCACACGCAATCCTGCAAGTCCATATATCTTTGAGAACGTACGCGTTACAATAACATTTTTTGCACCATTCTTCAAGATATCAATACCACTTTTGAATGCAGGATCTATCACATACTCTGCATATGCTTCATCAATAAGGAATATTGTGCTTTGCTTTGCATTTCTCACCCAAGAGTAAAGATCGTTTGCAGATACAATATTTCCAGTTGGATTGTTTGGATTGCAAATATACACCAATGAAACACCATCAAATTCTCTCTCACTTTTTTTCATAGCATCAATGTTCATATTAAATTGTGAATCTAAATCAAAATTTACAACTTCGATGCCTAGCGGCTTTGCATAAAAAGCTGGGAATTCAAAAGTAGGATTAGGATTTATGATTCTAAATGGCATATTGAGTTCATTTGCGAGATTGCTAACAGCATAGATTGCGGCTTGTAGTGCAGCAGAAGAACCATTGCTTACACATACATTATCTTCTCTTACTTGGTAAAATCTTGCAATACTAGTGCGTAACTCATCCTCAGCTTTAAAAGGATAAAGTGATAATTCATCAATCTTTTTCTCTAATGCTTTTTTTGCGAGATTTGAAAAGCCATACGCACTTTCATTGTTATTTAGCAATAAAGGCTTGTCTCTAGTAGGCATTTTGAAAGATGTATTAGCAGCCTGTAAAGGAGATAAAAAACCACCTAAAGCTAACGCACTAGCAATCGTTCCAGCCTTTAACACATCGCGTCTATTTATTGTTTGTTCAACACTTTTCATAAGATTAGCTCCTTAAAACATGTTATAATCATGCAGTTTCCATGTTTGCAATGATACACTATTTTCGCAGAAAATGCAATAAAAAAAGAAAAAATGTATTATTTTCAACAGGCTGGTTTTAATAAGATCAAAACAATACAAAAGAGTTATAAGTAACAAGGTACTGAAAGTTATATATGTATCACAAAGAGTAAAAATAGAATTAGACTGCAATCCATATCATACAACATTGAGAAAGAACATAACGTAGAATGTTAAGCCAGTTTCAATTTATTGTAATTTTTGCATTAAAACATCAAGCTTACTTTTTTCATCGCATTGCAAAGTGATTGTATTATTTTTTACCGTACTTCTGATGTTATAATGCTTAAGAATCTCTTGTAGGGTTTGTAAAGATTCTATATGCAGAGCTTCTACATTTTTTTTGTCATCTTCTATATTCTTTGTTTTTGCTTTGAGATTTTTTGCGAGATTTTCTGTTTCCCTTACATTGAGTTTTTGTCCCAGGATACTTTGCAATGCCAGCTCTTCATCTTTGGGGTTTAGGCCAATGAGCATCTTTGCATGTCCTTGCGTTATCTTACCATCTCGAAGTAGTTCTTGTGTTTTATTGCTTAATTCAAGTAGGCGTAGTGTATTTGTGATTTGCGTACGGGATTTGTGAATTTTTTGTGCTAGTTTCTCCTGTGTTAAATCATGTTCTTTTAAAAGTGACTGGTAGCACAAAGCTAAATCGATTGGATTCAAATCTTCTCGCTGCACATTTTCTATCAACGCTAATTCGCGCATTTTATGATCTTCTGCTGTAATGACAATAGCTTGTATATGCTCTTTTTGTAATAATTTTGTAGCACGCAGTCTTCTCTCACCAGCAATAAGTATATACCCCTCACTCTCACTTTGACGCACAACTATGGGTTGTAAAAGTCCATTCTCCTTTATGGAATTTGCTAACTCCCTTAAACTTTCATCATTAAAAATTTGACGCGGTTGCATGGGGTTTGGTATAATCTGATCGCATTTAATCATTTGCATAGAATCATCTGAATCTGTATAATTTTTTTCATATACAGCATTAATATCGCCAAAAAGATTATTTAGCCCACTACCTAACGCTCTTTTTGCCATCTCTATCCTTTTTTTGTTTCTTTAATAATGCTTTTGCAAGACGCATGTAAGCCTCATTGCCAGCTGATTTGCTATCATATAAGGCAATGGGTTTACCATAGCTTGGAGCTTCTGCAAGTTTTACATTATGTGGTATTACCACAAACCCTTCTTTATCACTAAAAAAATCAGTTTTCACATGATGTAACAAGTCGTCTAAGACTTGCTTTGATAAATTTGTCCTTGCATTATACATTGTGGGTAAAAAACCTCTTATGACTAGATTTTTATTATAAAATTGCTTTATAAGTTTGACTGTGTTCATAAGTTGAGCTAAGCCATCAAGAGCCAAAAATTCACACTGCACAGGCACAATGAGAGAATTTGCCGCACTCAAAACATTCATTGTAAGTGGTCCTAATGCAGGTGGAGAATCTATAATGATAAAATCATAATCCATGCGAACATTTTCTATACATTGCCTAAGTAACATTTCCCTTTGACTTTTCTCTTTTTCATAAAATTCAGATTCTACGGCAACTAGATTCTGATCAGTGGGTGCGATAAATAGATTTTTCAGCATTGTATTTTGAATAATATCTTGCATAGATATTTGCCCAGACATTACATGACACATTGTAGATTTTATGGCATTACGCTTTATTCCGCAGCTAAGAGTAGCATTTGCCTGTGGATCAAAATCAATAAGTAAAACTTTTTTATTACATAGTGCAAGTGATGCAGAAAGATTTACAGCCGTAGTTGTCTTTCCGACGCCACCCTTTTGATTGGCAATGCCAATGATTTCACCCATACACGCTCCTTATTTTTCTTAATCTCTTAACGCAAACTATATAAAATTGTATCATGCAACACTATGCTCCCATCATCTTGTAGTTGTGCATCCTGCAATGATGCTTTATAGGTATCTCCATCCCTATTAATGTGCGTATGAAAACGCTGATTTTTAAAAAAATCTTGTTTATATCGATGAAAAACATCATGCCATGTCATATGTTTGTGTAAAAAGGTATCACAGATAATACTATGAAATGTTTTATCCATATTTTTTTGTAAAGCAAATTCTACAATGTTAAAGCTTAAAAAATGTAATATTTTTCTGATTATTTGAGATAAAATCTCTGCACTTATCGATTCTATAGAATCTTTGTGTTTATATTGATCATATTGTTTGAATGGATTTTTTGCCTCACTTGTAAGCAATGATGCTTTATTTTCACTAAAAATATTTAGTCCGACACCAAATACAACAAAATCTTTTACATATTGCGTAATGAGCCCACCAACTTTATCATCTTGCAAATAAAAATCATTAGGCCATTTTAACCATAGATCACCATGAAATTCTTTTAATAACTCAAGTAAAACTTGCCCAAAATAAATCGAGCTAGATTGTCTTGGTAAATCATGTGGCAATAACGCAGTGGGTAAAGCACATGATAGATAAAGTCCGCACGAGACTTTCTCCCATGTATTTGCACGACTTCCGATACCATCTGTTTGCTCCTTTGTTGCCACTACAAGAGGAGATTCTATCGTGTTATTACGAATATAATCAGTTAAATACACTTGTGTGGAAGGCATACTTTGTGTCCAGATAAAACGCATATTGTACCCTTTTGGTCTATGTATTTTGTGTGAATTTTTGCATTAAATAGGTGCTAAGATTCTCTAAGACACTACGCCATTCATGCAAATCATCTTGTATAAAAAGCTTGATATTATCATACCAAATGGTAGAATCATGTTTGCAAAATCTTCCCCAACGCCAGTCATGACGTTTATGAAGTAGCAAGGCGGTAGGAATACCTAATGTGGCACTTAAATGTGCTAGGGCAGAATCTATACTAATCACAAAATCCATAGAGAGCAGAATGTTTGCACTATCAAAAAAGTCATTAATCTCACTTGACATATCAATAACGCTAAATTCTTTTGCTAGATCAGAATCAATACCTTCATACTGAAGACTATAGTATGCAAACCCATTACGTGGCAGGTACTCTAAAAGCTTTTGTGCATATATAGATTTGTCTCTTGCGTTTTGAAAGTTTGGATTTGAGCTGAAATTCAACGCAACTCTTATTAGTTTTTTCTTATCTGTTGTTTGCTGTGTTTGCGTATGGGTTATAAAATGATTCTTAGCTTGTGTGCTTGAAGTTAAAAATATATCATCCTCGAGTTTTTCTTTTTGTGCATAATGTTGATAGGAATTTAGGATTTTTTTTGCAGAAATTTGTGTTTTCTTGGTGTTTGTATGCACAAAGGTATTGCGTAGTGTATGCTCTTTTATATTTTGCCCTCCTTTTTTTATAAGAAAAGATGACAATGTCTTTCTAAAAGATTCTAAGCTATTTTGTAAAGTCTTTTTGTTGGCAAATAAGAACGCAAGACTTGGAATAGGTAATGCCACATCATAATTATCATGGATCTCATCGCTGCAAGGAATATTAAAACATTCAAAGATTCTGCAAAGCTCTTTTGGTGCAAAAATCATCTTTTCTTTGCATGAAAGAAGTGGTATAAATCTTGCAAACATAATGCTATCACCAAAACCTTGCTCATGATAAAGTGCCACTTTTTTGTCACTCAAAAAATTAAGTATATCTCTAGGGTCCTGCAAAGAAAAATCAAGGAAATGTCTTGTCATAGTCTTTGGGAACATCACTCTTCTATACTCATAGAGTGCAAAGCCAGTTTGCAGATCGTCTAAACTTAGGAGTAAATGTGCTAAATTAATCACATATCGCACATCAGGATTTAGACTAATAGCTTTACTATAAGCCTCTCTTGCTAATTCCACATCATCGTTATAACGAAGTGCATTGGCATAGTTAAAATAAAAATTAGAATCTTGGGAATAATTAGTCTCTAACTCTTTATAAAGTGTGATGGCAGATTCTAAATCATCCAAGTTTGTATAAATTTGTGCAAGATTTATACCTGCATCTCCCATACCATTTTCATATGCAAGTGAATAATATTTTAAAGCGAGTTTAAAGCTACCTATGGCAGCTTGTTGATTTGCTAGATTAAAGATTGCATGGACATCTTTTGGGTTAATCTTGATAGCCATCATGTAATGTTGTATTGAGCGTTCATAGTCTTGTAAATCACCATAACATTTTGCAAGGTTGAAATGCAAATTCTCATCTTCTTTTGGCAAAAGGCTTTGTAAAAGTGCAACAGCTTGTAAAGTCATATTGTTGCGTCTGTAAAATTCAGCAAGATTAAGTGATAGTGTAAAAACATGCTCCTTATGATGTTCTTTTGCAATTTTTAGTGCATCTTCAAGGCATTTAATCGCCTCTTGCAATTGCCCGATATTATTATAACAAAACGCACATAAGCTCCACGCCTCAATATTTGTGCGTTGTTGCATAATGAGTTTCAAACACGCTTCAATACATGTTTGCCACTTTCCATGACTAAATAACTGACGAATATCCTCTATATTCATGCACAACCTTAAAATACCTTAAAATCAATGTAAGCAATCAAAATTCATGTCACAATTTTATTTTGCTATTCTACATAAAGAACTCAAGATTATGAAAAACAATGCATATGCAATGATGTCAAAAATGTCATAATCTTGCCTCATATGATCTTACAAGACATATACTTAGGGTTTAATAGCTTGATGGGAACATTTGTCTCTTCTATATTAAAATACAAATAGTTTTTATGATTCTAGACGTATTACCACGCCTCATCAATTCCAATGAGAATGCAACTTGTAAGATATGGTGCGGCACAATATGAAAATACTTTTCCACCTTTACCAATCTCATGCAGTGCAGAGTAATACCGCTGTGCAAATTTAAAATATCGCACTTGTGCTTTTTTGTCCCCAAATTCATCAGCCAATATTCCACCCACACTTACACCATCTAAGTCATTATGTGGACTTACCCATTCTATATAAAACATGGAAAGGATGACATAAGTATGATAGCCATGCATTTGTCCTAGATTCATTTGACTAAAGGCTGTATGCGAAATAATTTTTTTACCATTAAAACGAACAAAATTTCTCTCGCGTGATTGCTTATCAACTTGCTTGTAATAGCCCTCTAATTTCTTTGTGTTTTTTTGTAAAACTTCACTTGCTTCTATATTCCTCCATGTTTTATTATGATTATACTTTGACTGCATATTGTCATTTGCATAAAGTAGAAAGAGGCTGAAAAAAAGTAACAACAATATACGACACATGCAACACCTTTTTATCTTTTTGTTATTGTAGCTTAAAAAACATTATGATACAATCTGCATTTATCTTTTAACCAAGGCTTTTGCATGGATAAACACTGGAATGAAGAGTGTGCTGTTGTCGGAGCGTTTAACTGTGATGAAGCAGCACTCACGGCATATTATGCTCTTTTTGCAATGCAACATAGGGGGCAAGAGGCAAGTGGTATAGCTGTTAGTAATGGCAAAAATATTACAACTCAAAAAGGGCAGGGACTTGTAACAAAGGTTTTCACGAAATCTAGATTGGAGAAATTAAAAGGTTCTAATGCGGTGGGGCATAATCGTTATGCAACTGCTGGTGCAGATTCCAATGGTGATTGTCAGCCTATTTTTGCACGCTATGGTCTAGGCGAAATTGCTCTTGTGCATAATGGCAATCTAACAAATGCAAAAAATATTCGTCAGTCATTAACGCAGCAAGGTGCGATATTTCAAAGCAATCTGGATACAGAAGTTATCATACATTTGATAGCAAGGAGCACAAAAAAGCACTTAACCCCACGCATTATGGAATCTTTACATGCAATCGAGGGTGCATTCTCTCTTGTGATTCTTAGTCGTTCAAAAATGTTTGCAGTAAGAGATAGATTTGGTTTGCGTCCATTAAGTTTGGGAGAAGTAACAAACAAAGATGGAACAAAGGGCTATATTGTAGCAAGTGAAACATGTGCATTCGATCTTGTTGGAGCAAGTTTTGTGCGTGATATTGAGCCAGGGGAATTAATTGTTTTTGAAAAAAATCGCAACAATGAAACAAAGATTATAAGCATAAAAGTCTTTGAAGAAAATTTAAAACCATGTGTTTTTGAATACATCTATTTTGCACGTCCTGATAGCGTTGTATTTGGTAAAAGTGTCTATATGGTAAGAAAGAATCTAGGTAAGCACTTAGCCTTGGAACATAAGATTAGTGCTGATATTGTCATGCCTGTACCAGATAGTGGTCTTGCTGCAGCGATAGGTTATAGCGAACAAAGCAAGATACCATTTGAACTAGGACTTATTAGAAATCATTATGTGGGGCGCACTTTTATTGAACCAACGCAGGAGTTAAGAGAATTAAAGGTGCGTTTAAAGCTTAATCCTATTAGAGAAGTTATTGCGAATAAACGCGTTATAGTGATTGATGATTCTCTTGTAAGAGGTACAACAAGTAAGGCAATCGTGCAACTTCTAAAAAAAGCTGGGGCAAAAGAAGTATATCTATTGATTTCTTCACCACCTACTATTTCACCATGCTATTATGGTGTAGATACGCCGAGTAAAAGTGAGCTTATTTCTGCAAATAAAAGTGATGAAGAGGTTCGAAAATTCATAGGTGCAGACTATCTTGGATATTTGTCTTTAGAGGGTTTAAAACTTGCAGTTGAGTCACATAATTATAGTTATTGTCAAGCGTGTTTTGATGGCAACTATTTGCATGATATAGAATCAAAATAAAGGGGCATAGGTGAAGATAATGCTAACGGTTGGGCGATATTTTAAACAACGATTTGGCGAGAAAGTGCGAAAGATTCCAATATCTCTTAGCGGTTTTACTTGCCCAAATATTGATGGTAGTGTTGCAAAGGGCGGGTGCATTTATTGCAAAAATGAAACCTTTTCACCATCGCTTGTCATGAAAAAAAAGCAAGATTTAGATAATAAAGCAACAACTATAAACTCTATACACAAGGATCCCCAACAGATAGATTCGGTGCATAAAGTCAAAGATCTTATGAGATTAAAGATGAATTTTTCATTAACAGAAAATCCATTATTACCTACGCAATTACGGGAACTTGAAGAGCAATTTTATTATCATGCAAACTTCCATAAAAATAAATATGGCATAAAAAAATATATGGTGTATTTTCAAAGCTTTACAAATACGTATGCACCATTTGATACCTTAAAAGCTCTCTATACAAAGGCCTTAAAACTGCCTGATGTTGTAGGGATGAGTATAGGTACTCGAGTGGATTGCGTAGATTCTAAACTACTTGATTTTTTAGAGCAATTTGTAAAAGATGGTAAGGAGATATGGCTTGAGTATGGAATCCAATCCATTTATGAAGAGACATTGAAGCTGACAAATAGAGGACATACGATGGAGGGCGTAGAATCTCTTTTTCAAGAGACAAGAAAAAGGGGGATTAAGGTATGTGCGCATTTAATCTATGGCTTACCAAATGAGAGTGTGGATATGATGATACACTCTTTAGAGACCATCTTGAGTTATGGCATAGATTCTTTAAAAATCCATCCCTTATATGTTGTGGAAGGTACAGCTTTGGCGCGTATGTATAAAAAAGGAGAATACAAGCCAATCACCTTGGAAGAATATGGAGAAGCAATAGCACGCTCACTAAAAATTATCCCACCAAATATTGTTGTGCAACGAGTAAGTGCAGGTGCGCATGATGAGAGTCTGATTGCACCGCAATGGTGTTTTGATAAAAATATTCAAATGCGTTATTTGCGAGATAGATTAAAAAGGGAAGGGATAGATTATTGATTGTATTATAATGCTCGTGTCATTTAAATTAAAGCTATATATGAGTTAGAAGATATATCTTAAAGACTTTTTCCAGGCTTTGCTTATTTGCATACTTAAGTTATATTAAGTGAAATAAAATTGGGTGATGGATTAAGTATAATCTAAAATGGATTTAGCAAAGTAGTTATTCAATTAACCTTATCAAGGCATTTGGAGCATTGTTGCATGTTTGTTGTTATAGATAGAAAAGTCGATTTATAACCTTTGCAATATAGTGTCATGAGCTTTTTTGATATTTAGCTTATTTGGCTAACTATTGATTGTAGTTTATAGATTCTAACTACTATTTATTTGCATTTTTTATCACTCTTTAAGTATTACTTTGAATTTCATATTTCATTGCTTTACCTTGTATTTATCATAAAGTTTATTGGTTTTGTAGTACTTTGATAGTGCCTAATAAAAAACATATTTTGTGTCCAATCAAGCATCAAGCATATTATTATGAAATCACTAGTTTTTATCTGCTTGGTTAATGTACAATGAAATCAAATTGTTAAGGTTTATTCAAAATTCTAGTATTTGCAGAATCTAGAACGCACTCATAAAGATTCAATGTGTCTTTAAGAGACCAATTGATCTCATGCCAAAAAAGATTCCCAAGAGAATTGTTTTTAAAAGCAACAAGATTAATATGTGTTGCTCCCTCTTCCTTTAATCTTTCTTTGACAAAAGCTACCATTCCTTTTCCTATCTGCTTATGTCTATATTCTTTTTGCACACATACATGATAGAGGTAGGCACATCTACCATCATAACCACATAATATACTGCCTATAATTTTATCATCACAAATAGCTACTACATTTGTATTTGGATTTTTTGCAAGAAACTTTTGCATACCCTCATAGGAATCATCAATAGTGCGGATATAAAACCCCTCGATACTTTTCCATAGATTCAATACTGAGTCATAATCTTGTATTGTCATAATTCGTAATTTCATAATACACTTTCTTTCACTTAGAAATAAACGCCAATTATAACACAAATTTGTGATGTATAATCAAGCTGCTTCTGCATCACACACCACGAAAGGAGCAATTCTGACATAATTGTGGTAAATTTTTATGTGTTCTTAGCGACTCTTGCATATCTTTCATTTTTTTTGAATGTAGAATCTCCAAAAAATTTTGCACATTAAAATCACCAAGTGGCATTTGTGCATGTGCGTCAATACAACATGGAATAACAATGCCATTGGCAAGTATTGCTAGCTGCCTTATTGTCCCAAGGCAATAAGGTGTATTGGGGTATGTTTGCCATGTCATCGTGTTTTCAACTTTAGGAGTCTTTTGCTGTGTGTGCCACTTAAAAGCCTGATGGAAGCGTAGAAAAAAGTTTTTTTCTAAACGGAAACGTCGCTTTTGTGGTTGCAAAATGGCATATGGGAATTTTTGTAAAAAGTATGTGTAATCATAATTCCCAAAAAGTCGTAAATTAATGTAAAGGTTTGGTGATTTTATCTTTGCATAGTTATAAAATGTAAGAATGGTATCAAAATATGTATGAATATCCTTTTGTAGATGTTTATTATCAAATAAAGCATCAAGTGAAAAACTGACTTGATGTATGTGTGGTTGTGTCAATAAAGAAAAATGTTCCTCTTTTAAAAATGCAGCACTACTTACAATGTCAAATCTGACATTATAGTAAGCTCCAATATCTATATATGCAAAAAGATTATCAACACAAAGGGGATCGCCTAAGACATGCGGACTTATAAACCTTGTGTGTTGAGTAATCTGTGATATAATTTTTTCATATAGAGGTAAGGGCATTACGCCTCTTACCGCCTTTTTTGGTGTGCAAAATGAACAGGAGAGTTTGCAAATATCAGTGATTTCAACATAAATTTTATGAAACTTCATATGGCTACCTAAATACTTTGCGAATGATTAAGACTTTATAAAATTATACAATTATTCTGATAGACTCATGAAGAATAACAAAGCAAATTCTGCCTGATGTTATGAAGATTCTTGATTATCAAAAATTATATAGAAATATAAGCACTTGATTTTATCATAAATTTTAAGTATAAAACTTACTTATAAAAGTGTATAATTGTAGTCACTTTGAACTATTGTTAAGGAGTTTCCATGGTAGATGCAATCAAGATTCTATTTGGTGTGAGTGATACAGATGAATGTCGAAAGGCTATCCCAACCATCATCAAACTTTTTGCAAGACGTAGTGAAATTGAGCTCACATTATTACATGTTACACCTGAAACGATTGTTTTGGCGGAGAGCGGTATAGTAGATTATGCCTCACTAGAGCATGTGCAAGAAGAGGAATCGCATGCAATCTTACAAGAGTTTGCAAAGGTTTTTAATAATGAGGGTATTGCGTGCAAAAAGATTCTAAAAAATGGAAATCCAATTGATGTTGTACTTGAAATCGCAGATCAATATGACTTGCTTGTTATTGGAGCTAGTGAATCATCTATACTGCATAGAATTTTTAACTCTCATCAAAATGGTTTTATTAATTCATCACCTATACCAGTTTTAGTTGCTAAATAATTTGTGTTTATAGGCAAGATTTATTTTTTATTTGATTTAGTATTTATAAATAGGGCAGAGCGATAGATTCTAACATGTAAAGTCCTATTTAGTTTATAATGCTATCCAATAGGTATATTAATTATATTAATAATGATATAAAACTTCAAGCAGTATAGATGCAAATATGCAATTTTAAATGGTAAGATTCCAACTCATATATAGAAAACTTAAGAACTAAGGAATATTTTGGCAAAAGTATATTTTAAAACTTTTGGTTGCAGAAGCAATCTTTATGACACGCAAGTAATGATTAGCAACCTTAAAAGTCATGAAGTAGTCGCAAGTGAGCTAGAGGCAGATACTATCATTATAAACTCTTGCACAGTAACAAACAAGGCAGATAGGGAAGTGCGTGGGTATGCACGAAAGTATAGTAACGAAGGAAAAAAGGTTCTTTTTACGGGTTGTGGAGTGAAGCATTCTGGAGAGAAACTTTTTAAAAATGGGCTTGTTAATGGTGTGTTTGCCCATAGCCATAAAGAAAGTATTAACGATTTTTTATCCAATGAAAATAGAGTATTCTTACCAAAAGAGAAAGTAAGTAAACATGTTGATACCACGCTTTTACCTCGAGTGGTTGGAAAAGTTCGAGCTTTTATTAAGATCCAAGAGGGGTGCAATTTTTCTTGTAGTTACTGCATTATTCCAAGTGTGCGTGGGAGTGCTAGAAGTTTTAGCGAATCTCATATATTAGACCAAATTAAGCTTTTAGAACAAAGTGGCGTTACAGAAGTTATACTCACAGGAACAAATATTGGTAGTTATGGAGTTGATACGCGAACTCATATCGCAACTTTGATACAAAAAATACACGATATTTCTGGTATTTTACGCATACGTTTAGGAAGTCTTGAACCAAGTCAAATAGATTCTCAATTTTTAGAGATTTTGGAGTTAGACAAGTTAGAGCGACATCTGCATATAGCCCTCCAGCACACAAGCCAAACAATGCTTACAATTATGAATCGCAAAAATACTTTTGAGCGTGATTTGGAGCTTTTTCATACTATTGCAAGTAAGGGATTTAGCCTAGGTACAGATTATATTGTGGGGCATTATGGCGAAAGTGAAGAGATTTTTAAAGAAGCTATATGTAATTTGGAAAAGCTACCTCTAACACATCTTCACCCTTTTATTTATAGCCCTAGATTTGGCACAAAATCAGCAAAAAATGAATTAAACTTAGCACAAGTAAAAGGCGATGTGGCAAAAGATCGTTTGCGTAAAATCACCAAAATAGTGCAAGAAAAAAATATAGCATTTAGACAAAATATCAAGACGCCTCTACATGTTCTAATAGAGGGCAAAAAGGTTATACATGGAGTAGATTCTCCAAAATCTACTAGCTATTTTGTTGGCTTAGATGAATATTTTAATAAGATGTTGTTGCCTATTGCAGACGATAGCTTGGATTTAAAGGGTAAATGGATTAGTGTAAGTAAATATGATATTGCAGGGCAATACAATATTGGATTGGAATATAACATAGTGTAGGGCTAGTATATGATTTTTGGTATTGACTTTGGACTAAAACGACTTGGTATGGCTAAGGTGGTGCAAAATATCATTGTACCACTAGCACCCATCATGCGAAAAAACCGCAATCAAGCAAGTAAAGATCTACGCAGGGTTTTGATAGAGCATGAAAGTGATATGAGCAAAATTACTCTTGTAGTTGGTATACCTTTATCTGATTTAGGTATGGAGGAGGATGGGGCAGGGCGACATGAAACCATGCAAAAAAGGATTAGCCATTTTCTCAATCTTATTGACTTTTGTGGACAGATAGTTTATATTGATGAATCATATAGTAGCAAAGAGGCAAGTGAAAGGCTTTTTGATAGAGGATATAATACAAGAAAAAAAGCAAGAAAGAATGGTATGCTAGATAGCATTAGTGCGTGTGTGATTCTGGAGAGATACTTAGAAAAACAAGAGAATATATCGCATATAAATAAACTTGAATATAGTTCTTTTGATGGAAAAAAGCAGAATGGGGTAGGGTGCATAACGCAAACTGATAGGATAAAAACTCATATAATAGAACCTCAAGATAAGATTAGTCACATACAGACAAAGCCTATTAATAAAACAGATACACAGAAATGTATATCTGTTTATGCAGGTTCAAAAGATTTAGGGCAGGGTAAAACAGATTCGCAAACAACTAGAGATACACGTAAGGATTTGCAGCAACAAGTAATATGTGATAGAGGCGTGGCGCAAATAGATAAGACACCGCATATACCAGTATTGTTAGAGCATGTGCTTGACACTTTTGATAGAGTCTTTATCCCCACGCATACACACTATATAGCAAAAAAGTCGCCTATAAAAAACAAAGAAGTGCTTATAGATTGCACTTTGGGTTTTGGTGGCATGAGTAAGGCTTTATTGGAGCGATATCCAGACCTGTATATCATCGGTATTGATAGGGATTCTTATGCGCTAGAATATAATCAGAAATCTATGGCTATATTTGGCGATAGGTTTCAAACAAGACACGGGGATTTTGGAACATTGCTCCCCTATATTATTAACGAGATACAGCAAAGTGGCAATAGACTTTGTGGAGTGTTGGCTGATATTGGTGTGAGTTCCTATCAACTTGATACTATCGAGCGTGGTTTTAGTTTTCATGCAAATACACTTGATATGCGTATGGATAGAACACAAACTTTAAATGCAGATATGATTGTAAATACTTATAGTAAATATGAATTGGAAGAAATTTTTAAGAATTATGGTGAAATAAGGGAATATAAAAAGCTAGTAAATCTTATTATCCAAGAACGCACTCAAAGAAAGATAACTGCTGATAAGCTGCAAAATATCGCATTAAAACTGCATACAAAAAGCAAAATCCATCCAGCTACGCTCATTTATCAAGCATTGCGAATTGCTGTAAATGATGAATTGGGACAATTACAAAAACTACTTGCCTCATGTGCGGATTTGCATGAAGTTTTATTATGCATTATTTCCTTTCATTCTCTTGAGGATAGAATAATTAAAGATACTTTTAAACAATTTGCAAAAAAGTGTATATGTGATGCAACGAGCTTTAAATGTACATGTGGGAATAATCATGCCAAAGGTTTTTCACTCTATAAAAAACCACTTGTAGCAGACAATAAAGAGATTCTATATAATAAACGCTCACGTAGTGCAAAGCTGCGAGCTTTTTACTTCATGTAATTTAAGAGATGGGGGTAGAGGGAGGGAACTTCCTGCTGTTGCAAATAGGTAGCTACATTTTTATGTGCCAAATGTTTTTGCTTTGGACTTGCAACACTTTCAGCAAAGGTTTGCTGAAAAATTAGAGACCTTATTACTTCATATTTGCGAAATAGCAAAAAAGAATGGTTAACAACCTTGTTTACTACAAAATATCTTTTTTTAATACATGTAAGTTAAACAGGAACTTAAATTCAATTAGAATCTATTTTTTAATATTGCTGTGCCTATGCCTTGATTCGTAAAAAATTCTAAAAGTAGACAGTGTTGCACACGCCCATCAAGTATATGTACACGCGAAACGCCATTATGAATTGCATGTATACAGCTTTGTAGTTTTGGTATCATGCCCCCACTTACTTTTCCAGTGTCAATGAGGTTTTGTGCTTCACGTAAGTTGAGTTCAGAAATAAAGGAATCTTTGTCATTATAATCCCCATATACACCTTCAATATCACTCAAAAACACGAGTTTTTCAGCGTGCAAGGCTTCTGCGATTGCACATGCAGCATCATCTGCGTTTATATTGTAGCTACTATGATCACTGCCTATACCAACAGGGCAAATCACTGGGACAAACCCATCTTGCAGAATTGCATTTACCAATGTTGTATCTACATGCACCACTTCACCAACATAGCCAAGATTTTCACTATCTTTTGGTCGTACTTGCAACATACGACCATCTTTACCGCTTATACCACATGCTTGTACGCCAAACTCACACAGCATACCTACAATATCTTTACTGATTTTGTTTAGCACCATTTCAACGATTTTCATCGTATCTTTATCAGTAACTCTTAGTCCATTTTTAAATTTTCTCTCGATTTTTACAATTTCTAACCACTTATCAATATCCTTGCCACCACCATGCACAATGATAGGTTGAAATCCGATTGAATGGAGTAGGGCTACATCGCGTATCAAGCTTTTTTGTAGCTCCTCGTTTAACATAGCACTTCCACCATATTTTATTACTATTGTTTTGCCACGAAAGAGCTGGATATAAGGTAGAGATTCTATCAATATTTTTGCTTTATCCTGCCATTCCTTCATCGACTCTTCTTTATCCATTTGTATATCCTTTTTTGCTGAAAAATAAATCCTATTGTAGCATATTTATTGTGTGAATACCAATTTATTACACCTTGTAATTTTTGTGCATTCTTTTATAAATCACATTGCTTTGATCTATTCAACTTGCAATTTTCTTAAATTGATATGAAATATTTGTATAACTTTATCAATACTAAGATAACAAAATATGGAATATTTACCAATATGATTGGCAAAAAAGTTATTTATTTTAAATAGATAATATATGGATTGGTTGCAAGATGAGTTTTGGGAATGAAGATTTCATTTTAGTCAAACACTACATGCAACAAAGTTTTAATACGCCCATTCAACATGCAGTGATTTTACAAACATAATATCCCAATCGTTTTGCAACAATACTCGATAACCTTTTGTGTGTAGAAATGCTATAATTTGCTCCTTAGATTCTGTATAGTTGTGTTCTATTGTCATAACACTAAAGCTATATTTATCAAAATCTATACCCCTTAGTACCTCCATTTCTCCACCCTCAACATCCAAAGTCATAAAATCAATATGAAAGACATCTGGATAATTTTGCTTCACTTCATTAAAAGTTGCTGTTTGTACAGAAAAAGTTCTAGTTTGACCCAGCTCGTCAAGACGCTTTTTGTGCGATTGTGTTAAATTTATTTCCAATGTATCAAGTGCAGAACAATTGGAATCTGAAGCCACAAGTGTTGTTGTGCCGACATTCTCAGAAAATATAGCAAGATTATAGGTATCACATTTTCTATTTCTCTTTAAATCCTTAAAGGTTATTGGATTAGATTCAATACAAAACCCATTCCAACCCAAACGCTCAAACAAATAGCTATTGTTAATATTTATTCCATCATGTGCCCCAATATCAACAAAAAACCCATGTTTTTTTTGTAAAGGATGGAATACGCAAGCGCATCCTGTCCAAGCTGCCCACAAAACTTCTCGTTTTGCAAATTTGACAACCACAAAGAATCAACAAGATAACCGACTCGGTTTAATTTGTCCTGTATATTTAATAATAAATCTTCATTATCGCATGTTTTTTTCTTGCGTTGATAAATTGGGATACCGAATAATTTATATCGTGTTCTTAGGGCATTTCTCAGTTGTTTCTTATGCATTGCAAATACAGGAATGCCTAATACTTTTCTTACCTTCTTATTGGCACTATCCTCTTTGGTTATAAAGCCCATATCTAAATCCTTCTATTTGTAGTGTTGGCTATTCTACAAAAAAAAAAAACAATTCAAGTCTCGTGGCAAATTTAAATATTTGCAAAAAAGATGCTGCTAATAAGAAAATTAACAATATTTGCAAGCAGAATAAAAAGGATTTCACATTGACATTAACATGTATCAAAAGGGGTAAAAACATGTGAAATT
Organism: Helicobacter trogontum; assembly: GCF_000765905.2. Classification (GTDB taxonomy): domain Bacteria; phylum Campylobacterota; class Campylobacteria; order Campylobacterales; family Helicobacteraceae; genus Helicobacter_A; species Helicobacter_A trogontum. Next base: position 30,065 of record NZ_JRPL02000010.1, read on the forward strand.
TATCTATAAAGTTATTTATATGGTAATTTTATGGTCAATATAATAAATATTTTATATATTTTTATTAAAGGTTCGTAATTATTAGCAATTAATTGATAAAAAATAAATAAAATGGCATGTTAATCTTTTACACGAATAAAAAATCAAAGTGTTACAAAATGATGAGTTCCTGTAAAAGTAATCCTATATAAGTGAGGTTAGAATGACTATTGAAAATTTTGAGCATCAATTAAAGGTGCTAAAGTTAAAGAAAAAAGAATTTGCAGCAATGGTAAATGCAGGATATACTGGAGTTGTAGGTTGGAATTCTCGTGGCACAACACCTGAATGGGTAGATAGTTGGCTTGCAAATTATGCAAAAGCAAAAAAATATGACGAAATTAGAACAATCATAGAGGATAAGCTAGAGGCTGATGATAGAGAAGAAGATAGGGCGCAAATTTATGGAGGCATGAATATTTAAGATAAAATAACCTTGTATTACTTGTTGTAATTTTTAACTTTGCACTGATATATTGTGTGTTTCCCTCATTAAATATTTCCTTTACCTATACCTGATAAATGGATATACTTGATGATTTAATATTAAGCTTTGTGTGGTCAGGGTAAAAAGCAGTCTAATATCTCTTGTTTAACTCATATTAGAATAATAGGTAGAAAATGATAAATATTCCTATTAGTATTTTAACATTAACGCTATATAGCTATGTGGTTGCTAATCAATGACTTTATTAATATAGATTATTACATTTGAACTTTTATGTGTAATTGTGCAAAGGTCAATATAAAAATATATGAAAACTTATATTTTCAAACTTTTATTTATTTAAACCCATCCCCCTACTCATATATATGAAAATAGACAATACGCATAATATAACCTTTAACTACTTTTTACAAAATTATTCTAGCCATATTATTCAAAATCAAAAATTGTTAAAAATTGTTTTGCTCTTTTAGTTTTTGGTGCTTTAAAGAATTGCATAGCCTCACCCTCCTCAGCTACAACACCACCATCAAAAAACATAACTCTATGACTAATTGCTTCGGCAAACTTCATTTGATGTGTTACAATAACCATACTCATGCCATCAAGTGCTAGGGACTTTATCACCTCAAGCACTTCTTTAATCATTTCTGGATCTAAACTCGCAGTTACTTCATCAAAAAGCATAACTTTTGGATTCATGCAAAGACTACGAACGATTGCTACTCTCTGTTTCTGCCCTCCACTTAAATCTCGCGGATAATGGTGTATTTTTTCTTCTAAACCAACTCGTCTTAGCCACTTTAAAGCATCTTCTATGGCATTTTCTTTAGTTTTTTTAAGTATCTTACATGGAGCCAACAAGATGTTGTCAAGCACATTTAAGTGCGGAAAAAGTTCGTAACTCTGAAAAACCATACCAATTTGCTGACGTAAAACACGCCAATTTGAATTTACCCCTATATTTCTTCCATCAAAAATAATCTCACCAGAATCAATATTCTCAAGTCCATTAAGACATCGCAAGAATGTGCTTTTACCGCACCCACTAGGTCCTATAATTGAAACAACTTCACTCTCTCGGAGATAAAAATCAATACCTTTCAAGATTGGTATTTTACCTTGTGTTTTACTATTAAATGATTTATGTAGATTGCGAGTTTCTAGCAAAACTGCACCAGTATCATGATGATGTACCAAATCCATACCTTTAAATATAGCACGATAGAGGCTTGTATTTATATCTGCAGCACTTAATCTTTTTGATTTCTGATATATGTTGGCGTATCAAGATCATCTTCATCATAATCACCGCTACTAATTCGTGTTGACCTATGTATATAGATGTCTGGGGTTGTAGAAGTAAATAGACTTGGTTGATTCTGTACTGGTTGCTGCACATTTTCCTGCTGAATTTGTGACTGCGCTACTGGTTGTGGTTTTGTTGGAACCTCATGCTGTTTATTTGTTTCAAAACCTGTTGCAATAATAGAAACACGTACTTTATCGACTTCAAAATCATCTCGCGGCATAGTTCCAAAAATAATATCAGCATCATCTCTTGCAGCTTCCTGAATGATCGCCATAGATTCAGAAATAGCAACAAATGGATAATTGGAATTAAACTCATAATTTACAATAACGCCCATGGAGCCATTAATAGACATATTGTCAAAGAGCGGTGAATGTATAGCATTTGTAATTGCGTCATCAGCCGCATTTTCGCCCTGCCCTTCGCCTATACCCATTAATGCTAAACCTCTATGACTCATAACGGTACGTAAATCCTCGAAATCAACGTTAATTCCCTCATCAGAATTATTTAGGATAACGCTTGATATCCCATTCACAGCACGTGCAACAACATCATCAACATAACTCATGCTCTCTTTGTAACCCGTATTTTTACCAATTACACTAAGTAGTTTTGTATTAGGAATTACAACGATAGAATCGCATACTTCATGCAGTTCCTTTAATCCTTCCTCTGCCAACTTCGCACGACGACTACCCTCATAAGCAAAAGGTTTTGTAACAACACCAATTGTAAGTGCACCAGTTTCCTGTGCTGCTTTTGCAAAAACAGGTGCGGCACCAGTTCCAGTTCCTCCACCTAGCCCAGCAGCAATGATAATAAGATCTGAACCCTGAAGTGCATGCTTGATATCATCATAACTCTCTTCTGCAGCCTGTTTACCTTTTTCAGGTTTCATACCTGCACCTAAACCTTTTGTAAGTTTTTTACCTAAAACAATATGGTTAGATACAGGGCTATTGTGCATATGTTGCACATCAGTATTTGCAATCATGAGACGAATGCTTGAAAAAGTACCTTTATTTTTTAAATGACGAATAGTGTTATTACCACCACCACCTACACCGACAACTGTTATAACTGGGGCATGTCCTATTTCTTCGTTTGGTATTTCTCGTAAATCTACTTCATTATTATTCATATTTTCACCCTTAATCATTTAAAATAAATCCCTACTCCAAGCTTTAAAGCGTTGTAAGAATGAGGGTTTTTCATCTCGTGAATCACTCGCATTCCCAACTTGATTTTCAGGAATATCAGCACTTGGCTGATCTAAATCTCGCAAATCTATCTGAAAATCAGAACTTGTTTGCATTGTTTGCGTCTGTGTCTCGTAATTAGATTCTACCATATTTAACGCATTATGCCTACTCCTAATGTTATTTTGTGAATCTTTTTCATAGTTGGTAAAGTTTCCAGCCCCATAAAGTATAAGTCCTACAACAACAGAACTACTAGAATCCTTTAAATTATCAAATAAACCATCTATTTCAGTGGGACGTGCTAGCCGCACAGAAAGTGGACTAAAAGCAGCGGAGGCGAATTCTCTCATGCCTTTCAAGTTTGCCATTCCACCTGTGAGCACCACACCTGTAATCTGCTTCTTCAATCCACTCGTACCAATAGAATCTGACAATATTCGCAACGTTTCTTTTACTCTATCGCCCATAACACAATATATATCACGCAGAGGGACATCAATAGTTTCTTCATTGTTGCCTATACGAGGTATTTCAAGCACCCTATTTTGCTCCTCTGCACTTGGCAATAAATTCCCAAATTTAATTTTAATTTCTTCTGCAACCTTTAATGGTGTATTGAGAAATCGTGCCATATCGCTTGAAATATGATTGGAGCCTACACCTAAAAAATCATTATAACACATAGAATTGCCATCATATATCATAAGTTCACAAGTCTGTGCTCCCATATCAATACATGCAACACCTAAATCTTTCTCATCTTCATGTAAAACAGCGATAGAAGCCGCATAAGATGAAAGCACAATATTTTCAATTTCAACACCAGCTAGTCGAATTGCTTTTTTGAGATTTTCTAAGCTCGCAGTTTGCACAGTAACAATGTGAGTGTCAACCTCCAAACGGCTACCTGTCATGCCTATTGGATCCTCTACGTGCTCCTTATCGTTTAACCTAAAATGGTGGGGAAGCACATGCACGATTGAATAATCCTTTGGAATCCCAGCATTATGTACAGCAAAACTCAAGGCAGCATTAATTGTGTCAATATTCACTTCTCTGTCCATGACGTTAGCACTACCACTTACATTTATGCTTTTTGTGTGTGCACCAGAAAGAGATACTATAGCTTTTGAAACATCTACGCCAGCCATAAGCTTTGCTTCATGAATACTTTTTCTGATGGCACTACCCGCCTGCTCTATATTGACGATTGCACCCTTCTTAACACCTTGCGTTTTACATGTACCAGTTCCAATGATTTGGACATCAGAACCTCTCACATCAGCAATAATAGAGCAGATTTTCGTTGATCCAACATCAACACCTAGAATAATCCTATTCAATTCTGCCTCCTGTAGTCGATAACCTTATAATGTTTCATGGCGTATTCAAGCATAGCATTTCTAAGATCCTTCACCTTTGCTTCTTGCAATGCTTCATCTTCTGCATTAGTAATATTTGTTAGATCTACGTAATTTGGCATCTTCTGCTTAGTCACTTTAAAAAGAAGTGCCCTGTCACTACCAAGAAATACAACACCCTCCTGCTTATTATATCGCATAATATAGTCTAGCGCTTGTCGCATGTCTTGGGTACTTAGACCCAATGATAATAACTGTTTATAGGACTTACTATCTTGTTCTTGCCATAACGATAAATGTATTGGTATAATATCACCCACACCCTTCTTATCTGCGTGTGCAAATCTATTATATATTATTTTTTTAAACTCTTCATTTCGCTTTTCTTCTATTAAATCACTATTGACAAGTTCCTTTGCTTTTTCAAAAGTAAGAGGCTGCTTTGGAATCTTTTCAATAACATATGGGACAATCCAAAGGTTTTCAGCATATTCTAAAGGTGCTAACAAACCCTCGCCATTACGAATAGCAGCAACTAACGAAGAATATTCACTTTCATTATCGTTAAGCTTTAAAGTATATAGTGGGATATCCCGTAATGCCACGTCCTTAATATCCAAATCATCATCAAAGTGCTTTTGCATCAAAGATAGACTTTGATAGTCTAAAGGAGTGATAACATCGCTTGCCTTAATTTGTAAACTTTTATCGTTCTCAACAATTTTTTTATTTATAGTTACCATATAGGCACTTGCAAAACTCAAAATTGCTTTGTTGTAATCTGCCTTCACTTCATTCAAAGACTGTTCGAAAGATAAGTTATTATATTTGCTTTTATTATCTTGATAAAATTTCTCAAGCACATGCTCATCCGCACTAACTCGACTCATATCAAGAGCTATGTATACTATCTCATACTTCGCTGGTTCATAATATTTGCTCTTATTTTTTTCCCAATATGAATGTATCTGGGTATCTGTCGTTTGTAAAGTAGTATTTTTCAGTACAGATTCTTTTGTTAATAGCTTTAGTTCAACAAAATCTTCTATCTTGCCTGCACTTATAAAAGCATTTGTTTCAAGTGTAGCAACTGGCATTATCGGGAAATTCTGCATTTTCTCTTGCAATAAAGCTTTTGCTACAAACGCCTCGTAATCTGCAGAATTCCAACGATTTGCCTGTAATAAATTTTCATATTGTTCCCTGTTGAACGTGTGAGTAGCATCCTGAAATTCAGGCGTATTAAGCAAGGTTTCTAGAATCTCATTTAAAGTTGCATTTACACCAATATCCTTTGCAACCATTTCTAACAGCTTTTCTTGAACCAAAATCCGAAATGCCTCTTGTTCAATTTCTGGTATAGGCTTACCATCATCTAGCAATCCAGCTTGACGCATATATTCCGCCACATTGTCATAAATTTGATCGTATTTTCTTTGATATTCCTGGCGACTCACATATATATCACCCACTTTTGCAACACTATCACTTGATACAGCAGAAAAGCCACCGCCACCCCACTCTACCATGCTTGCAAATACTAATGCTAAAGCACTTACCCAAACGGTAATAACCAGATACTTCTTGTGCTTTTGCATCCATTCTAGCATATAAACTTCCTTTTAAAAGTAATAAAATTTAAAACAATAACAACTCATGTTTTTTGACTGAAAAGTGCCGCCATTATAGCAGAAAAAATAAAATATTTTGCAAGTTGAATGTTATTTTTTAGTTTTTAAATAGGCTTTATAGATGATTTGAAGCTATAGTAATATAGCCTAAATATTTGAGACTCAATTTAACATTATTGTAGTTTTTTGCAAAAAATAAACAACTAAGAATACTCTAACTTTACTCTTTGTGTTGCATGATTTATTGCGGTTTAAAATTTGCTTTGCTTACGCAATATGCGGCTACAAAGCAATTGTTGCAAGTAGGTTTTAACGCTTTACACTGATATCTACCAAACAATACAAAACCTTGATGTAAAATATTAAGATTATCTTTAAATATCTTTGTTAAATCTTTTTCTGTATCAATTGCTTTTTTACTATTACTTAAACCAAGCCGATGACTAACTCGAAATACATGTGTATCAACTGCCATATAGTTCATACCTAAAAACTCACCCAATACAACATTAGCACTTTTTTGTCCAACACCATTAAGAGACATTAAGTCTTTTTGAGTTGTGGGAATCTCTCCATTAAATTCAGATTCCACTTTTTTAGCCATCGCAACAAGATTATGTGCCTTTGAATTAAAAAATGAAACAGATTTTATAATTTCTGCGACATTTGCTGCGTCTGCCTTACTTAGCTCCCTTGTACTTGGATATATTTTAAATAGAGTAGGTGTTACCATATTTATCCGTTTATCCGTGCATTGTGCGGACAACATTACCGCTATAAGTAATTCATAAAGGTTTGTATAGCATAGCTCTGTCTGTGCATCTTTATAATGCTCTAAAAATAAAGTTTTAATGTTAAAAATGCGCTCTTTTTTTGTCATTTATACTCGCTTTTGCTTAATAATCAATTCACAATACTCATATTTCTTCCACTTAAAAGGTTGGCTAACTATGAAAATTAATTTTTTGCCATAACTTCTACCGGATTAATATGTTTACCATTTTGCACGATCTCAAGATTTAGTTTTTCATTAATGCGTCCAATGACATAACCTTTTTTTACAATAAAACCTTTCTTTAATGTTGGAGCAATCTTATCAATCATGGAATAAATTGTATGCATTGAATTTGCATGTTCTACAACAACCACTTTTTTTAATCCAGGCATTTCCTCTGCGTAAATGACCTTTCCATCCATAATATTATATACCTGCACATCATTTTTTCTTGATTTTAGCACCACACCATTATTAAAGATCTTAATTTTATAGGCTGGATCAATATAATCACCAAATGCTTGTTCTATAATATAAGAATCAAGTGGTGCACCCGCTCTTTTGCCTGTATATCTTGCAGTTTCTGGACGCTGATATACACTATCAACACGCTTTAATTCTTCAAAGCTATTAATCGTGTTTGAAGCCTCAGCAGAACTCAAAGCTGCATCATATTTTCTTTGTATTGCCTGATTTTGTTCACCTAAAAACTGCTGTGCCTTTTTACTATCTGTTTTTGCAATCTTTTCTGCCTCTGCTTTTGCAATCTTTTCTGCCTCTGCTTTTGCCAATGCTGCTTTTTTCTTTTCTTCTTCTATCTTTCTTTTGCGTTCTCTCTCAAGCTTGGCTAATCTCTCCCTTTCAAGCTTGGCTAATCTCTCTGCTTCTTGTTTTTTACGGATCTCTTCTTGTGTATTTTTCTTTAAAATGTTTAATTGCCCTAAAAGCTTGTCAAGCTCTTTTTTTTGCATCTCAATAGCTTTTAACCTCTGATTATATACTTGCATCTCATTACGCATATTATCTACCAAAATTTTTTGTTTACCTATCATTGTTTGCAGATCTTGATGTCTTGTTTCTTGTGTTGTGATAATTTGAGTTACTTCTTTGATACTACTATTAATATCATTAATTTGTCGAAGTATATTTCTTTGCTGTTTTTCAATTTGTGTAATTTCATTTGTTGTTTGTTTTTTTAAAATCTTAAAAGCTTCTCTTGTTACCATATCTTCAAGATTCAAGCTTTCTTCATCATCAAGCACATATGCAATGGTCATATGTTGTAAGATTAAATTTGAGAGTTTTGTTTGAGATTGACTAAGAGATTCATTAAGTACAGCAAGATTATCCTTAAGAGTTTGCAATTTTGCTTCTTGAGTTTTATTCTGATCCTTATTATTTTCGATATTCCTTGCAAGATTTTGAATCTCTGCATCAAGCTTTTTGATTTGCTGCATATTATTATTAATATTTTGTCCCAACGTGCTTAATTTTAAATTGAGATTTGCTCTTTGTTTATCAATATTGCTTTTTTGTGCCTCATTTTTTTGTATATTTTGATTAATTTCATTTAAATCTGCAGCCACGACACCACGACATAAAAGTATGCCAAAAACGATAAATTGCGCAAGGCCTTTTCTCATACACGTGCCTTTGATAATACTACAAATATAACGCAACAACTAGATGTTATAAACGCAGCTAAAAACAATTTTATAAAATCTGGTGGAATACGAAAAATACTTAAACCTATATTTAGTGTTTGCAATGTATCAAGCGTGACTTGTAGATTTGCTATATAAAACACAAGAATGACGATAAAAAAGCTTGCTAAAAAGGAATCAATTAAAGCGAGTTTAAAAAGGCTTCTATTTCTTATCCAAATGTTTGCTCCCATAATATCCATAATTTCCATTTTATCCTTATTCACATAACGCCAGATTTCAATCTGTTTTAGCATAAGCATAAAGCTAACAACTGCTAAAATCACTGCAAAGGTAATCACGCTAAATTTAATAAAACTCAGCAAAGTGTAGTTTTCTAAATGTCTTTTTGAAAACGTATCAACAGATAGGACATTAGGATTTTTTTTCAAAACTGCTTCAATTGCACTCAATCTTTCTGTGCTCGGAAAATACTCCAAACTTAAGCTATAAAAATAAGGCAATTGTCTTGTTAAATTTGTAAGATTTGCCTCATTGATATCTCTTGTAAGTTTTGCTATAGAATCTTTTGGATTAATTTCAATTAAGGCTTTTGCTTCGACTATTTTTTTACGCACAGAATCAAATGTAATCGGTTTTTTTGCAGTGATTCCAATCGCATATTTTTGTGTAATAAATCGTTCCTGATTTGCTACAATTCGTTCTAAAATAAGCAGGCATTGCAAACTAAAAAGCATAGTGATAAGTGGGATAAGCAATGAAAGATGTTGTTTAAGCGTATTCATGAATCAAACCCTCTTTAATTTCTATTTTTCTATATTTAAGATTAAGATGTTTGGGGACTCTATGTGTTACAACAACTACTGTGATGTTTAATTGCTCATTTGATGATTTTAAGAGTCCCCAAATCATATCACTAGAATAATCATCAAGATTCCCTGTTGGCTCATCGCAGAGAATAAGTCGTGGTCTGTGTGCTATTGCTCGTGCTAATGCAACCCTTTGTTGCTCTCCACCACTTAATTCCTGCGGATACTTATTGGCTTTATGCAAAAGGCTGATATGAGAGAGTAGTTTTTCTGCTTGAGTTTTTATCTCTGTTTTAGGAAACTTATTGATAATCATGGGTAATGCAATATTTTTTTCTACATTCCAATCTTGTATAAGCTTATAATCTTGAAAGACAATTCCCATTCTACGTCGCAAAAGCATTAATTTATGATTGCTAATCCGTTTCATGTTAGAACGCAAAACACTAAGCTCTCCTTCCTGCACACTTATGTTACCATAAATGGAGCGTAAAAGTGTGCTTTTGCCACTACCACTCGCACCTGTTATGAATACAAAATCTTTAGGATATATACTGAAATTTGCATTTTTTATTACAAGGCCTGTGCGTTTGTAGCCTAAACAAAGTTGTTTTGCTTTAATAATTGTATCCATTTATAACCTTTTAGTTGCTAGTCATCTGCACATGTTCTTTGTATGCGTCCTGCAATATTTTACATAAAAAATTATGTGCTTGTATATGTGAATGTATGCGTAGAGGATTTTTCAAGTAATGCAGCTCCTTGTTTTGATCCAAGATTAAATACGTATTAAAAGGCATATAAAAACTACCAAAGGTCAAATTGGCAATATTTATATTTTCATGTGCACTAGTTTGCGTAGAATATACATCACCAATGCTAATAAAAATAGAATCTTGTATCCATTTTTTATTGCTCAAAGATTCTAAGCCTTTATCTAATTTAGGTAAAGCAAATGTACTATCAAGATTATCTTGGATATGCTGTTTAAAATCATGCTGAAAGATATGCATTTCATAAATATCTTTTTTCATGTTACTCCATCGTGCTTCATATTTACTCACAATATCGATATGCTTATTTTTTAGAATCTCAAAATGTGTGTAATCCGCGCTCATTGCTTCTTTGATACCATCTAGCACGTATTCATAATCATCACTACGCAGATTAATATATCCATCACTCTTTAAGATTCTAAAGCTATTTTCAAGAAAGTCTCGATGAAATACCCTTCTATGTTTTGCTTTATTCCAAGGAACTGGAAAATGTAAAAATAGGGTTTCAACACTTTTTGTATTTAGAGCTTGAATACCTAACCTTGCATCAAAATTGCAAATAAATAGATTTTTTAGGTTATATAGCTCTATTGCATTTATCACCTGTCTCACTGATGGCGTATGTATCTCAAATCCCAAAACAATCTTTTGTGGATTTTTCTTTGCCAAATCAAGTATATGTCGCCCACTACCAAAGCCTATTTCAATATAATCTGGTTTTAATGTTGCTAATTGATCAATATTAATTAGATAGCCTAGCTGCATACCTCTTGTATGTTTATTTTGTGTTTGATTTAGATTGTGTGCGACCACATCAAGCTTGGAAGCTATAAATTGCAATACTTTTTTAATCAGCAAAAGATTACTTGGTCGAGTGATTTTATCAACTTTATATAAGAAATCGTGTGTCCTTTTTATACATCTTATAAAAAACACTTGTTCATTATAAAAAATAGGAATTAACATGAGATTATTAAACCTCTTATTAATCAGCATTTCTTTTATTACAAAATCATCATGCTTTATATCATTGTCATACACAAACATATTTTTGCTAATAAAGTGTGGCATATACTAAGCCTTATTTTTTTATTGAATCTTGCTTTGCTGTAGGCAAACTTTGTGGAACTGGCTGTAAACTTGGTATATTCGGTGCTACTGGTTGTGGAGCCAACTGCAACACAACCTGCCTACTTCGACTTGATTCTATACCATTTTTATCCATACAAGTAACATGATATGTATAACTTATACCTTCTTTTATACTTTTATCTATAAAACTTGTATTTTGCTCTTGATTAAATTTATCTCTTGTACCATCACTACCACTACGATATACCATGCAGTTGAGCGCACGACCATCACTTGCTTTTTCCCATGTGATTATTGCACTTGTGCTTTCGATTGCACCTTTTGTAAGAATGGGTGGCATTGGTGGTGGCAATGTCTGTCCGCCAACACCACTTTCTTGTAAGTTTGACTCTAATTTATACTTATCAATTGCACTGATTTTATAATATCTTATAGCTCCATGTGAATCAATTTTATCAATATATGATTCTCTTGTTACAAATGCTAATTTTCTGTAATTATTATCTGGGGTATCTGACACATAAATATTATACCCAATAACATCTTTAGACTCGCTTTTATCCCACTCCAACCAGATTGCATGCATTTTATTTTGTGTAGTTTTAATGCCTGCTACAATGGGCGGTAATGCTCTTGTTCTGCCGACTACTAACTGACTTGGTACAGACTTGGCTCCTTCGTGACTTTGTGCTATGATTCTATACGTGTGTTCCACACCATTTTCTACATTCCTATCAAAAAACTCTACCAACATGCGATTTGTAGTAGAACCAATAGCAACAAATTTCCCTTGCTTTTCTTGCCTTTCAATAATGTAATTTTTTACAATAGGATTTGGGCTAGGACTCCAAAAAATCTTAATCTTTTGTGCATAATCTTGCGAGGCATATACAAAACTTACAGGGTCGATAAAAGAAGTTTTTACTTTTAGCGGTGCACTTTTCCTGGAGACTTTAGAATCTTTTCCTACAGCTGCAATGGCATATGTATATTCAGTTTGTGGCTCTAGCTTATCATCATAATAGTGTGTTGAAAAAGCATTTTTTATAAAAGCAATTGATTTAAATTCCTTCTTCTTATTCTCTCTATAAATCACATAACCATCAATATTTGTCGTATCTTCTGGCGTTTTCCATTCAAAGCCAACAGAGGTTACATCAGGCAACGCACGAAAAGTTTTAACAATGGGTAAATTTGGATCTATCTCATCCTTTATACCCATAAAATTAAAAATATTAGATGAAGAACATGCGGAAAATAAAATTAAATGCAGTAATAAGATCAACACAATAAGGCATTGTCTATACATAGAAATCATAATATTAATACTCCTTAATTATCTTTTACTTAGAATCTAGTCTGTTGCAATTCAATTTTCCATTGCAATAAAAATGCTTCTAATTTGCTCTCATAGTCAATAAAATTCTCTTCTAGGAATTTTAGCAAATCTTTAGGTATTTTTGCACTAAAAACATTTCCATCAAAATAAAGTAGTTGCGCGTGTAATAGCATTTTTGTTTTATATGAGCTTTTAAGATTTTCTGGACTATATAATATATCGCCATAAATATAGCGTTGCAGTGTGCTTAAATGCACGCGTATTTGATGTGTCCTGCCACTAAAAAGTCGCACACCTATAAGCTCAAATACTCCATTTCTACTTTCCATAATTTTTCTAAATTCACTTTTAGAATCTCTTGCATAAGGATACTTTGCTTTATCAAGTTTTGCCATTTTTAAACGATTATTAGGGTTTCTACCCATATGACATTCTACAAAAGTATTGTGTTGCAATGCCTTATTGATAACACAAATATAGATTCTGCCCATTGTGCGATTTTGCAACATTTCTGCAAAACGCAAATGGCTAGCATTATTTTTTGCAACTAGAATTGCTCCACTTGTATCCTTATCAAGTCTATGCACAATCCCAAATCGGAGTTCGCCATTAATCGTTGATAATTCATAGTTGTTTGCTTGTAAATAATCAGTCAATGTAATCTCTTTGACACTTGGGGCATGATGAACTACTAAGTTTCTAGGTTTATTTAGAATAATATAATCATTGTTTTCATGTATAATTTCTATCTCTAGTTTTTGTATTAATTCTTCTTTATTAGCATCGTGCTGTTGTGATGCATTGTATGTTGTATAAATTTGAATACAAGCCCCTTTTTTTAGAATTTTACCTTTTTTTGCGACTTGTTCATCGATTTTTACAAGTTTAGATTCTATCCATTGACTAGCTTGTGAACGTGAAATATGTAAAATCTCTTGCAATGCACTATCAAGCCTTGAATAACCATGTAAAATGCAAAAATGATAAAGCAGTTTCATTTGTTATCCTTTGATTATAAAATTAATAAACGAATTTTAGCGAAAACTTGCTATAATTCCGTTGCCTGGAGATTTCGTGTTTCTCTTTTATAATTGGTAGTCTATTTAAAATATATTTTTGGGTTGAGCCTAGAGTTATGTGTGTCAGCATTTCTGCTCTATGTTTACATAGTGAAGGACTTTGTTTTGGTTTTAGGATCTGCCGCCTAATTAGCTCGCAAAACCCTATTGTTGTAGCTTTAGTTGGGCTTACACAATACACAGGAGTAGCGAATCTTTGGGTATTTCAACAAAGATTTCTAATTATAAAGGCATATTTTGCATAATTCATATAATACATTACAATCTATTCGCGTCTTAATTATTGGCAATGGTGGAAGAGAATATAGCATTGCCCTTGCACTACAACAAGATAAAAAAGTAAAACAAATTTTTTTTAGTCCAGAAAATCCAGCTGCTACATTATTTTTTAATGCTGGACATTTCAGCTATAGTAGCCATGATGAATTGTTGGCACATATACAAACACATAAGATTGATTTTGTTATTATCGGACCAGAAGCTCCTCTTATGCAAGGTATAAGTGACTTTTTGGTACATCACAATATTCTTGTTTTTGGTCCAAGCTATGCGAATGCAAAGCTTGAGGGATCAAAAGCGTATATGAAATCTTTTATTCATAATCTTGGTATTCCAACCGCAAAATACAAGGAAATAACTCAAGCGAGCATAGAAGAAGGATATGACTTCATAGACACCCTACCCTTGCCTATTGTTCTTAAAGCAAGTGGACTTTGCGGCGGTAAAGGTGTGCTTATACTTGATTCTAAAGAGGAAGCAAAAAACAAGTTATTGCTCATGTTGGAAGGCAAACTCTTTGGTGATGCAGGAAAAGAAGTTGTTATTGAAGAATTTTTAGATGGCTATGAACTCTCTGTGTTTGCATTAAGCAATGGCAGTGATTATGTGGTTTTACCAGCTTGCCAGGATCATAAGCGTTTGCTTGATGATGATAAAGGACCAAATACAGGTGGTATGGGTGCTTATACAAATCTCCCTGCAAAGCTTTACAATAAAGAACTGGAGACAAAGATTAAAGACAAGATCCTCACTCCAACTTTTGATGCATTAAAAAAGATGGGTACACCTTACAAGGGTGTAATTTTTGCGGGTATTATGGTGGTAAAAAATGAGCCCTATTTGCTTGAATACAATGTGCGTTTTGGTGATCCAGAATGTGAAGTATTGATGCCACTCTTAAAGACTTCAGCATTGGAGCTTATGTATAGTTATGCTAAGGGTGAGAGTTTGGAATCTATAATCTTCAATGATATTTGTGTTGTATGTGTTGTGATGAGTAGTAGCGATTACGTACAGGATTCTAAATCAAGTGATTACCCAGCAAAAATCAGCTTTGATAATATAGATCCAAAAAATATAACAGCAGACAATGGACATCTCGTATTTGCTAATACAAGCTTAAAAGATTCCATATTATATGCAAATAGCGGACGAAGCATTGTTGCAGTTGGTAAGGGTAAAAGCCTAAAAGAAGCTAGAGATAACGCATACGCATTGGTGGAAAAAGTAGATTTTAAAGGGAAGCATTACAGAAGAGATATTGCATATCAAGCATTGCAATAGCAAAATAATGCTCTCGTTTGGCACATAAGATTGTGTATTTTTAGAATCCAATCTAATACCTACCCTTAAATAAGCCCTTAGTTCCAATCGTCTCAAAAAAATATTCAAATGTTTTTACAACAATATCGTATTCTATATCCTTAGATTCTTGATGAAAACTTGTAGTTTTATTAGCATTTATCTTTCATTCTTCAATAGATCAGCAATAAAAAGTTAAGTTGATAATAAAGAATTTATCTTAGTGTATAATTGGATACTTCTTACCCATATAGTCAAAATAATATTGAATAACCACATTCTCATTGATCTCTAAAGATTTTTTACATTCTCTCAAATGTTTTAACCAAATTTCTTACACAATAAATACATATACCTATTGCATTACACTGACAGATACAAGCTCCCCACTTCTTAATTTTGCTATACCTTCACGCAGATTCTTTATTTGTTGAAATTTTAAATTAGATTCAATGGGTGAAATCGCAATTTTTGGCAACATATCTTGTGCATATTGTAATAGAAATATACGCAATTGTTCCCTAAACTCCTCATTGCTTAAAATCTTTGCTTGTGTTCTAAAACGTAACGCATAGATTCTGTCATTATTATAATCTTGCCTACAAATTAACTGGAATTCATGACGATATATTTGGAAATGTTCCTCATTTAAGAAGTTGATTGCGAAATAAAAATGCTCTTTATTCTCTAGCATATTATATAAAATACTTTCTTCTGCAAAATTATTTGTTGTATCCACTTTTACTTCTGTGCTTTTTGTTTTTTTATTCTTTGTTTCCAAATAAATGGGGCTAATATGTAGCAATGAGGCACATTTTTGTTTATATTCATCTTGCAAAAATGGTGTAAGTGTATGTAAATATTCTTTGCAAACTTGTAGTGCATTTTGTTTTTGCATGGGATTATTTAAATCAAAATCCTTGACAATATGATTAAGCACGAATTCTACAAAAGGAGTTGCCATATGGAGTGCCTCTTTAAAAAGCTCAACCTTATTTTGTGCGACCATGTCGGCTGGGTCTAATCCATCTTTTAATATAATAACACCACCATCTTTATTATTTTGTGATAAGAATTTTGCTGCTTTAAATGCCGCGTTGATACCAGCATTATCACCATCATAGCATATATATATACGTGGATTATCCTTGTTTAGTAAATATAGATGCCCTTCATTTAAAGCTGTTCCAAGTGTTGCTACTACATTTTTAAATCCTGCTTGATGCAACATGATTACATCAAGATAACCCTCACACACAATAATACTTTTTTGCTTATATATCATTTGTTTTGCCAAATGATATCCATAGAGAATTTTTGATTTATTAAAGATTTTGCTCTGTGGAGAATTAAGATATTTTGCCACATTCTTATCTGCACTCAGTGTCCTTCCACCAAAACCCACAACAACACCAGTGCTTGAATATATAGGAAAAATAATGCGGTTTGCAAAACGTGCATAATCCTTGTCGTTACCTTGTGTTAAAATACCACACTCAAGAGCTTCTTTGCGACTAAACCTTTGTTCATCAAGAAAACGCAAGGTATCATAACTATTACCACTATACCCTATTTCAAACTCATTTATAGAATCTTCGCTAATAGCACGTGAAAAGAGGTATTGTAATATCTCTTCATGTTTAAAAAGTTTATTGTGATAAAATAGAGCAAGAGAGGGCAATAAATGACTTTTTTTGGTTTCAGTATAGCCTTTCTCGTATGCCAATGTTACATTGAATAGTGCAGCAATCTTTTGCACCGCATCATGAAAGGATAAACGCTCATACTCCATAACAAAGCGTATCGCGTTACCACTAGCACCACACGCATGACAATGATACAAACCTTTGATGGCACTGATTGACATACTTGGAGTTTTATCATCATGAAAAGGACACAACGCCATAAAGTTTGCACCAACTTTTCGCACATCAATATATTGTGTAACAACATCCACAATATCAATTGCTTCATATAAGTGTGCTAAACTTGCTTCTGTGAATCTTGCCATTTTATCCTCTTAGCCTTAGTATTATCAAGTGCTTTTATAAGATGATATTGTAACTAGTTTTTAATGAAAGAATGTGCATATATTGCAAAACATATCTTGTGTTGATTGATGATTAAAGTAGTTTAACCTTTTGTCATATTGTCTAAGCGACAAAAATTCTCCACAATACATTTTTTTATTATAAATTGATTATACCCATCTTCATAGAGATACTCTAATTCAAAGTTTTGGGTATCTAGCGTTGTTTTTATGATATACATACCTAAACCAAAACCTTGTGAGAGCGGATTTTTCATATCTTTAAAATATGGCTTAAAATACTCATTTATATCAAGTTTTAATTTTTCTCCCCTGTTTTTTACGATCAAATCTTTACCACTAGATTCTATAATCACTTTAGAATCTATGCTATATTTTATGCCATTATCAAGCAAATTTTTAATGCATAATGTAAATAGATGAAAATCTGCCTTTACCAAGTCATTACTATGCAAAAATATAATACTATCATTATTGTTGGGATCAATAAGTAGCATTTGCATAGCCTCTTTTACAATCTCTTGTAGTGGAATCTCTGTTTTCTTCATCATGTATTTTTTACTTGCCAATTGCTCGATTTTAGCAAATTCATCAATCAATGAGTTAAGCCTCTCAAACACATCACATAATCTTTGTTTTTGCTTGGAATCTACCACCATTTCAGCCACAATTCTCCCTTTTGTAATGGGTGTCTTAAGCTCATGCATAATAGATCGTAAAAAAAGAGTTCTTGCTTCACTCACTGCATTTAGTTTCTCAACAGAACGATTAAATTCACGCACTAGCTCTCCTATCTCATCGTGATTTTTAGCTCCCCAAGTAATAGGCTGAATTTCATTTTCATTTGCCATAACTGCAAGTTCATTTTTAATATGACTAAGTGGCATTAATCGTTTCATAAGTGTAATATAAATAATGATTAAAATGAGTGCCCCTATAAAAGTTAACATATGGTATTTTGACCAATTAAAGGCAATTGGATCTTGATACACTACAAAATTATCCATAGTTCGCAATACGATAAATATATCATTACCATCTTGTATAACACTAACACTAAAGCTACCTGGGTGGGGTGCTGGCTCTTGCTTTATTTGTTCTTGTATATAATCTGTTATAGGCACTTCATAAAAATTCTCTTCTTCAAGAAAATTTTTTATGCTTTCCATACTTGCGTTGTATTGGCGGATTTTACCAATGGCTGCAACAATAATATTATATTGCTTTATGCTCTCGATACGTGGTTGTACTTTCACATAAAAAAGTGCAACTGCTAAAAAGCTTGCAAACGCAATGGCAAATAAAATACTAATTTGAATAAATATAGATGTGCTTCTCCACATA
Organism: Helicobacter trogontum; assembly: GCF_000765905.2. GTDB lineage: Bacteria > Campylobacterota > Campylobacteria > Campylobacterales > Helicobacteraceae > Helicobacter_A > Helicobacter_A trogontum. Next base: position 48,570 of record NZ_JRPL02000010.1, read on the forward strand.
TCTAACCCTTAGAATCTAAAATGAGTAATATCGTTTATAAATATGCTATAAAATGATAAAATGGTGCATGATAATACAATTTATGATTATAATGTTAAAAACCCTAAAAAAGGAACACAACGATGATAAAACCTTCAAAAACCACACAAATAACACAAACAGGTATTTACAAAAATGCAAGTATTATAGCATGTGCAGCTGGTAGTGTAACTGCAGCTTTAACTTACTATGATGACAAAAAGGCAAAAGGGAGAGATAAGGCTATGCAACACGCAGTCTTGCAAGGCACATTAAATGCTCTTAAGGAAGGGGCAACATATATTTTCACCACGCCAAAAAATAAAGCTCAAATTAACATGGTGGTACAATATAGCGGTAATAATGCTTTGCATTTTCTAAAAAGCTTTAGTATGACAACTTTGAAGCTTAGTGCAAAAATTGCATTCAATTCTGCAAACGATATCCGCAAATGGTATAAAGGTGAAATAGACAATAAAGAATGTCTGCAATCTATAAAGAAGAATGCTGGAAGTGTTATAGGTGGATTTGTGGTGGCACGTGGATTCTCTCTTGCTTGTGGTGCAGTGATGCCTGGTGTTGGCGTATTAGCTGGAGGCATTGTGGGTGCATATCTAGGTGAATACATTGGACGAAAGATTGCAGAAAAAATTTGATTGTGATGGATCTTCTTTATAAAACTTTTATCCACCCTACACTATTAGCACATATTAATCTAGAAAGTATTAAGAACTCTTTATAGCCATTAAGTTTATTTTACTATATGTAAAAACACCTAAGAATTGTCTAGATACTATCACATCAATTAAAAAGCACACAAAAGCAACTTCTTGCATCTTTAGCTTTTTTTATAACATATGGAAAAAAATCAAAATCATGCAAGAAGGATGAAATAGACTATCGTTTTAAGCCATTAACAGTTTGCAGCATAGAATCTGCTGTCTGAATACTTTTTGAATTCGCCTCATACGCTCTTTGACCTGTAATCAAATCTGTCATTTCAGATACCAAACGCACATTGCTCAACTCTAAAAATCCCGCACGAATTTGTCCTAGACCATCTTGTCCAGCTATACCTTCTATTGGCTCACCACTTGCATTTGTATTCATATAGAGATTATCCCCTAAGCCATGCAAACCTGCTGGATTTACAAAATTTACAAGCTGAATCTGTCCTAAAACTTCTGCTTGTCCATTGTTGCCCAATGTCACGCTTACAGTGCCATCCGTACCTATATTAATACTCTGTGCTTCTGGCGGCACTGTGATTTGGGGTTGCACCAAATAGCCTTCTGATGTAACAATATTTCCTTGATCATCGAGTTTGAAATTTCCACTACGTGTATAAGCAATATTGCCATCTGGAAGCTGTATTGGGAAAAATCCTTTACCCATGATCGCCACATCAAGAGGATTTTCTGTCTCTTTTGGACTCCCTTGAGAATAGATTCTATTAATTGCCCCAGTTCTCACACCAACACCTACTTCAACGCCTGTTGGTGTTAATGTTGTTTCGCTTGTTTGCGTACCTGCAAATTGAAGTGTCTGATAAAAAAGGTCATTAAACTCTGCTCTCTGTCGTTTAAACCCTACGGTATTTACGTTTGCTATATTGTTTGAAGTAGTGTCGATTTGCAACTGCTGCCCTAACATTCCTGTTGTTGCAGTATAGAGTGATCTCATCATGCTAACTATCCTTAGTCTAAAATTTAAGGCAATAAAAGCAAAATATATGCCAATCTTAGTTTTTTACTATTATTTTTCACTAAAATGATAAATTCTTAACTCTAATAAAAGAAACGTATCAAGCAAAGAATCTCGCATATATAAGAAACACGCAAAATAACTTTGCATATATGTTTTCAAGTATGAAATTAATACACTATATGTTTATCTTATTGTACTAGGCAATTTCAAAAGACACCTAAAAGATTATATATAAACAAAGTCTTTGTAGCCCAATAGTTGAGTAAATATTATTAAGTTACATATATTGATTTTTAAATTCCACATAGCGAATAGCAGAATTTGCAATTTCCTCTATCTCCGTATCATTAAGTTCTCTTATAAACTTTGCAGGATTCCCAAGAATGAGTGATTTTGGTGGAAATTTTTTACCCTTAGTGACGACTGCACCCGCTCCAACAATCGAATCTCTGCCAATCCTTGCACCATCCATAATAATACTACCCATGCCAATCAAGCAATTATCCTCGATATGACATGCATGAATAACGCAACTATGCCCTATAGTCACATTATCACCAATAATTGTAGGATAGCCACTCTCAGCTTTGCCTTCTTCTCTGTGCCATACATGTATCATTGTCAAATCTTGTACATTCGTATTTTTTCCTATTTTAATATAATTGACATCGCCACGCAATACACAATTAAACCAAATTGACGCATTATCACCAATACTTACTTCGCCAATAACTTTTGCTCCTTCACACAGCAATACATCTCTACCAATACTAGGCATAATCCCATTAAATTTTATCAACATACCTTATCCTTTCGCACGTTTTTTGCATTATAACATCATTTTAGAAAAATATTATAATACGCAATAAGATACAGGCATAAACAATAATATACTTATGCGAAAAGTTTAATTAATATGAAATCAATGAATATTTAGCATTACAAGTTCTGCTTATTTTCTAGCATACAGCCTGCACTAAGGAGGCTAAGTTATAATTCATATTTAATGCTATTTGCATTAAAAGCATAGAATGAGACATATAGAATCTTAGAAAGCGGTTTTCACTTTTATAAAATAATGCAATAACTACTTACCATAAAGATGTAAAAGCGAGTGATAGTGTTCTATGCGTCTATCGCGGAAAAAGGGCCAAATATCTCGCACCGCCTTAGTACGATTATAATCGATAAAGGCATATAAAATCTCTTCTTTATCATTACTTGCTTGTGCTAGAATCTCACCCTGTGGACCACACACAAAGCTATTACCAAAAAAGCGAATACCTTCATTTTTTGATGTAAAATCGGGTTCAAAACCTACACGATTAATACTTGCAAGTGGCAATCCATTTGCAATAGCATGTCCTCGTTGGATTGTTTGCCATGCTTCAAGTTGACGCTTTTTCTCAGCCTCATTATCTGCATCAAACCACCCAATTGCAGTGGGATAAATTAATATATCAGCACCATTCAACGCCATGATTCTTGCTGCTTCAGGAAACCATTGATCCCAGCAAATAAGCACACCAAGATTCCCGACACTTGTTTTTATGGGGTTAAATCCTAAATCTCCTGGCGTAAAATAGAATTTTTCATAAAATTGCGGATCGTCTGGAATGTGCATTTTTCTGTATTTTCCCGCTATACTACCATCTTTCTCAAACACAACTGCGGTATTATGATAAAGCCCCCTAGCCCTTTGCTCAAATAATGAGGTAACAAGCACAACATTACACTCTTTTGCAACAGCACTAAAAAATGCAATATTTTCTTCAAAATCTTGTGCAAATGTGAGGTATTTAGTTTTCTCGCTTTGGCAAAAATACTGCGTTGTGTGAAGCTCTTGCAATAAGATTAATTCTGCGTTTTTACTTGCCTCAATAATTGCATGTTTTGTTTTTTCTCTCATTTTGTTTGAGAGCTCCCTCTGCCATGCTTCTAACTTTTCATTACACTCCATTTCCATTTCACTAGAATTCTTAGTATCGAATACATAGCTTTGTTGCACCAATGCAACTCTTACTCCATCTTGCTTCATTTGCAGCATGTTACATCCTTTATGAACAATGTCTTACTCTTCATCATAGTCTAAATCAGGGTTTTCATAATCATCATCGTCATATTGTGTGTAATCCATATCCACATCATAATCATCATCATAATCCAGTGAATCTTCATCCATTTCAGATTCTGTATCAAAGTCATCTAGCTCATCATCATATATTGCCATATATTTTCCTTTCTGGGTATTAATCTGAAGGTGCATTATACCCCCTAAAGCATTAACAAAAAGTCTTATTAAGCTAAAAAATTCCAAAAATTTAGGAATTATTTTTGCTTGTGATGCATAGCATATTTTGTGCAATATTTTTCTAAAGAGGACGAGAAAATGATTGATACTAAAAATACATCGCTAAATAATAATCTTGGTTTGTATAATGCTAGCACACATTATATCAAACGAGAGGTTAGCACACAAAACAATATCGCAGCAAAGCAAAATGAGGAACAACTGCTAGATTCTAATGGATCTGAAACAAAAAGGCAAACTTATGGATTAGCTATTTTGGAATTAATGAGTGATCAAGAATATCAAGCATGGTTAAGAGCCACTGCAGGTATGACAGAGACAGAAAAAATGCTCGCCGTGCAAAAACTTTATCCACTAGCAGACCTTGAAAAGCTTAAAAATTCAAAAAATTTACATTCGCAAGAAAGAACGATACTTGATGATTCCATGCAGGATAGAAGCAGTAATATCAGTGCTGAACCTTTTATTATTAATGCAAATCGCCTTAATGGCATGCGTGTATTTAACGCGCATACAGATTTCATACAACGATATAAAAATGCTTTTGAAAATTTACATCTCAATGTTGATATGAATGGTTAATGTTCTAAGTAAATAGATTATAAATACTACATCTTAAGACTTATAGTGTTTGGACGTAGAATCTACATATATAATCCTAGCGGATTAAAATACCTCATGAATACAGTGCTAAGCAAATGTTGGATACATCGCACATCAAACTTTTAACTAACAATTAGGCAGAGCAAACCCACACAGATAAAGCCTTCTTTGTAAAGTTTATATTAAACGAGCATGAATCCTAACATGCTAATAATTTGATGTAATTAACTATGTAATATATTACTTAATCTCTTTTTTCATATCTGCGTGGAAAAAGGGGTGATTATGCTTTTTTGTGATTGTAAATCTTTATAAAATTTCTATTGCCATAAATCACCAAGTTTTTTATCCCATTCACTTGGAGTAAAATGCTCTGTTCCTCCACCATGAGTAAAAGTAAGCTCGCCAACGATAATTTTTCCCTCAATATTGTATAAATCAACTCGTAACATTTTAAATGACATGGAAAGTTTTATAGCTATTGCAATCATTGCATTAAAATTATGTGGCTTATTAGGTGGCGTTGCCGATTGTGGATAGCAGATGGAAAAAGGCATAAGATTCCAATCTGCATCAAAAAGACTTCTTGTATGTTCTACAAATCTATCAGTATCCACTTGTATATATTGGAATTTACCAAAACAATGGATTTTATAATCCTCTGGTACTTTACTTTCTCCGTTTAAACCAGTTGTAAACAACATTTCTTCTGCAAAGATTCTAGGTTCTATATCTTTGTAATGCCACTCTCTATACATCGTATAAAAGTTTGTGTTTAAATGTGTTGTGAGTTTAGTCATAGCCTCATTAAAGCTTTTAGAATCACTTAAAAATAATTCCTTATCCTTTACCAAAACTACACCACCAGAATCATGATTTGTTTTTAGGACAAAACTTTGCGGCAGCTTGGTAAAATCAATCTCATCTATGCTTTTATAAATACCATAAAGTTTTGGCAAATAGGGACAAGAATTTGTATTAAATAGCTCTTGCGTGAGTGTATCTATAGGTTGAAAAAGCGATGAGTCTTGGTTAAGAAGTGGAATTTGGTTATTCCATTTAGATTCTATGGAGCCTACATTTTGTTTTAAGTGTAATTCCTTAGTGTCTTTATAGTTGCTATTGTCTTGTTCCAAACTGCCAGGTTGCTCCCCCCCCCCCCCTACATTCATACTGTTGCAATTATCGTTATTATGATTTGTCGCATTGGAATGAAAAGAAGTTGTTACATGAGATCTTACAACAACATGCTTAGAATCTAATGTATTTTTCACATGAAAATCTTTTAGTTTTTCTGCAATATAGATTCTAGCTTTTAGTTTATCGGCTAGGGCTGTATATATTGGATTTCTATCAAATAGGATTCTATGAATAATTTTCTCATTAAAGGTTTGAGGATTTCTAAAATTTGGTGTATAACCAAAGATTTTCTTATGTCTATAGATAAAATATTCCTCATCATTCATTTGTGCTTCCCTCTTTGCTTGATATTTTTTATAGAGAGAAGTCTTTCTTATAAGGCTTCGCAATCCCATTATATATCCTTTACATGGTGTAATTATAGAGATATTATAACATAAAAATGACTTCTATAATTACTATATTGCAAAATCGATGCTATTATCAATTGCCCAATAAACTAAATGGAAAAAATCAATTTACACAGAAAGTTCTACACCATTATTAAAAAATAATCGTGCGGTTGTTGTGCAAAAAGATTCTATCTTCAAGAGCCAATTTTAAAGCACGAGCTAACACTACTTTTTCTACATCTCGCCCCGCTTTTTGCATATCCTGCCATGTATAACTATGATCAATTTGTATGGTATCTTGTGAGATTATTGGCCCCTCATCAAGTTGATTATTGACAAAATGTGCCGTTGCACCTATGATTTTTACCCCACGTTCATAGGCTTGCTTGTATGGATTTGCACCAATAAAAGCAGGTAAAAATGAATGATGTATATTAATAATTTGATTTGGAAAGTTTTGCACAAAATGGGGAGATAAAATACGCATATATTTTGCTAGTATTAAAAAATCTGGGTGCAAAGCCTTACAAAGATCAATGATTTTTAGTTCATGATCGTGCCTTGATATACCCTCTGATTCTATATGATGATATGGAATTTCAAATTTTTCTACTAGATTCCCTAAACTTGCATGGTTGCTAATAACTGCCAAAATATTTGCATGTAGATCGCCACTATTATGCCTTATAAGCAGATCACCTAAGCAATGGTTTTCTTTTGTTGCAAAAATGATTATTGACTTCTTTTCCTGTGTGCAAAGCTTAACTTCTGCATCATTTGGCAATGTCGCACGTACTTCAGCAAGAAGCACATTGGAATCTAACTCGCCACTAATTTCTGTTCGCATGAAGAATGTATTGTGTATTTTATCCACAAACTCATTATTCTGCTCAATATTTAACTGATGGAGTAAAAGAATTGAGCTAATCTTAAACACCAAACCTTTAGTATCTTGACATTTTATAAGCAAAGTATGTCGTCTCATAACTTTATTGGAATCCTTAAGATCGATTTTATATAAAACAAAATTTGCCATTTTATCATTTTTGTTGTAGAATTAGGACTATTTTTCTAAGGAGATGTAATATGAAAACAAATATAATGTCTGTAGTGTCAATTGCTGGTAAGAGCTTGTGTGCTTTAACTTTAACTGCATTTTTAGTTGCTTGCGGCGATGATGCAAAAAATAAAATAACAACCAACAGCGATGAGCCTGCATGGGTAAATAATATACAAGCTGCAAAAGATTATGCAAAATCACCTGTTGTAGCGGTTGGCTCTGCAAAGCTTTTAGATGGGAATCTAAACTATGCAACCAATCAGGCAACAATGCAAGCGCGTGTGCAAATTGCACAAACAATTAGTGCAAGAGTTGAACAAGCGATTAAAGAAATGGCACAAAGTGATGGTTTAAAAATATCAGAGAATAGCCTACAAGCAGCAAAACAAAAAGTAGAGGCTACTTTGCAAAAAAGTGAGATGGTTGTAAGATGGACAGATAAGCAAACAACACCGCCAACATTATATGTCCTTGTTAGCATGGATAAAGATGCCTATGATCAAGCATTAAAGGGTGGCGCACAAGTGCTAAACATTAACGCAGAGCAGGCCCAGAGACTTTCTGCAACTGTGGAAGAAATGCTGCGTTAATTCTCCTAATAATGTTTTCTCTTTCATAATAGCCAACATATTAGATAGTTGGTTGGCATACTCGCGGGTTCTTTCAACCTGCTTTAAACGACCTTATATGCTTTGGTTTTCCTACTAGTGTTTAGATATAAGTTTAGAGACGTTTAAAACCTAATACTATCTGAAAATAAAGACTTATCATGTGCTTTAGCATGATTTATTGAGGAAATATACTGATTGTAACTCTAGTATAATGCCCAGTGACTTAGAAAAATATACAAATACAATGCAATAGAATCATATTTCAAACACTCTTTGGCAACTTATTTTAACAGCATGTCTAAAACATAGCTATATGATATATTAACACTATGCTAGACAAAGTTTTTTAGACTAAAAACATATATGACAAGGAGTGCAAAAAAGAGATACAGGATACCCTCCCCTAATCACATGCTTAGAACATAAAAAAATCTTTTATCAAAATAATAGTTCAAATAGTTTATGCTTATAAAGATAGCTAGTAAGAAGCAAAACTTAGTAATTATGTCCATTTCCACCAAGAATTGCATACGCAATATATAAAAAATAATAGATTGTGGTTATGTGCTTATCACATCTTTGTAAAACACATAAAAACTATTTTCAATTTAGGAAAATAGGGTGAAAGGAGTAAGTTCAACATAAATATAGATAAAGGTAGAGATTTAAGATCTATGGGCAATAGTCTGCATAATTAGCCTGGTATGATTTGCAATACACTAATCTCTCTTCTTTCAAACAAACGCATAGGCATACCCCACCAACCTATACCACTACTCACATAAACTTGTGTTGTCTTATCTTTATGTCTCCATGAGTGCAATCCAGATAAGAATGGCTGATCTAGCAATACAAACAAATGGAAAGGAAATATTTGACCGCCGTGTGTATGTCCACTTACGACAAGATCTATCTCTTCACCTTGTAGTAGTTTTAAGACTTTTGGCTGATGTGCGAGCAGTATGGTTGGATATTGTTTATCGGTATAGGCAAGTGTTTTTTCCAAATCAGGGACTAATACACTATCTTTAAACTTTGCATGTTTACCCATTAAATCTGCAATGCCAGCAATATTTAAGCCGAGATTTCGTAGCACCATGGCTTGATTTATAAGTGTTGTTATCCCAATATCATTGAGTGCCTTAATGATCGTGTATGTGTCATAGTAATATTCATGATTACCTAACACATAATAGATTCCATATTTTGCCTTAAGGTTTGCAAGTTCTCTTACAGAATCTTCTACAATATGATAATAATTATCAACAATATCTCCGCCCAACAAAATAATATCAGGCATTGTGTCATTTGTCTGTTTTACAATGCTTGCTACCGCTTTCTTATCCATTAAAACATCAATATGCATATCAGCGAGTACAGCAATATTTAATGGTTTTGTAATGCCTTTCAGTGGTATTTGTGTGATAGTTACTTTTGGCTCTTTAGCATTGAGATAAAAGCTTAAAAGTGTTAATGCGATGATAGCACACCATGCCATTAATATAATCGGGATTTGCATTCTCTCAAGCACGAATGCACCAAGTGATAGTCGTATGGATAATGTAACAAGAAATACAAGAAAAGCAATATTACAACTTATCCAAAATATCCCAAGAGAGCTTGATAAAATGGTATAAAGCATTGAATCAATATGTGTGTGATAGAGTTTTAAAAACACAACAATGCAAAGAAAATTACTAAATACAACTAGCTTACCAATATGCCTTATGACTGGAGTTGTAGAAATATTTTTAAAAAGCATATAATAAATAAAGATGTGCAGCAACACAAGTGCAACAAAGAATAAAATGCGGATACTAATCGCCACGAATAACCTTTAATGAATAAAAAAATTGCTATAATTCTAGCATTTTTTTGCAAGGAAAGGATATGAAAATACAAAGTGTTTTGTTTGTGTGTTTAGGAAATATATGTAGATCGCCCTTAGCAGAAGGCATAGCCAAGAACTTGAGTGAGAAATTTAACTGGAACTTAAAAATAGATTCTTGTGGAATAAGCTCGTTTCATCGCGGAGAACCACCACACATACAATCCATACGCATAGCAAAGGAAAACAATATTGATATATCAATGCAAAAATCTCGCCCCATCAGTGTTTATGGTGATATGGAATTTGACCTGATTGTTGCAATGGATTCACAAAACAAAAGGGATATTATATCATTAGGTTTTCCAAAAGAAAAAGTAATAAAACTTGGTGATTTTGATAATGGGGTTGATGTGCCAGATCCATATTATTGCGATAGTGATGATGGTTTTAGGGAAGTTTATAATTTGATAGAAGCTCTTTTAGAAAAAATGTTTGATCATTATGGATTTTGCAAAAAATAATGTTTCACTTCTTGAATTTTTATGAAATATAAAATTTAACTACGCGATAAGATAATTCTGCATCTTATTAAGCCTAATCATCCTTACAAAAACACAAAAAAATATTATAATTTTGCTTTTTGTAGGCTTACGAGCCATTAGAATAATTTTTAAGGTTTACTATGGATTTTTATAAACTTAGAGTGCATTTTATTGGTATTGGTGGTATTGGCGTAAGTGGATTAGCTAGATTTTTAAAAGCACAGGGGGCTATTATAAGTGGTTCAGATATTATGGACACTTCAATTACACAAGCACTAAGAAATGAGGGGATAAACATTAATATACCGCATAATAAGGAAGTTATAGCGGATAAAGATTTAATTATTCATTCAGCAATTATAAAAGATTCTAATATCGAAGTTATAGAATCTAAGCGGTTGCATAAACAGCTCTTATCTCGTAAAGAAGCTTTAAAGATCTTATTAAGCAAAAAGAAAGTATTAAGCATTTGTGCAGCACATGGCAAGTCAAGCACAAGTGCAATATTAGCTGCTATATTGCCACATAGTGGAGCAATTATCGGAGCAATTAGCAAAGAATTCCAGTCTAATGTAAGAGTGTCTAAAGATGAGCTACTTGTCTTTGAGGCAGATGAGAGCGATAAAAGCTTTCTTAATTCAAACCCATATAAAAGTATAGTTATTAATGCAGAAGCAGAACATCTAGAAAGTTATGATAATGATTTTATGAAACTACAAGACGCCTATCTTTCTTTTATGCAACAAAGTAAGCATGTAATCTTAAATATGCAATGTCAAGTTTTACAACATCTGTATGCAAGATTAAAAAATGCCAATTTCAATGAAGTTGGAGAGATTACTTGTCTCTACCCAGACAATGATATAAGAAATATTACTTATGAACTAAAAGACTTGTTGCCATATACAACTTTTAACTTAAAGGATTTAGGAGACTTTAGCGTGTATGGCATTGGCTATCACAATGCAATCAATGCAAGTATAGCGATTTTGAGTGCAATTGACTTATTACCATTAGAAGAGATTAAAAAAAATCTCTTGGCGTTTAAAGGCATTAAGAAACGCTTTGATATATTGCAGAATCTAAGAGAGAACACACCATGCATTATTGATGATTATGCACATCATCCAACAGAAATCATTGCAACACTTGAAGCCACAAAAAAATACGCAGAACTCCTAAGGGCACAAAATGTTCTCAAAAAAGATTCTAACAATACATATAAAATTACCGCGATATTTCAACCACACAAATATTCTCGTTTACGTGATAACTTGGAAGCATTTTGCCAATGTTTTAGAGGTTGCGATTCATTAGTAATATTGCCTGTCTGGGCAGCAGGTGAAGAGCTTATTGCATTTGACTTTGCTTCTTTATTTAGTGAATACAAACCTATTTTTGCAAATAAGATAAAACGAGATAAAGATAAAATATTGCTTTTAGATTCCAATGATCGCACGATAGAAGTATTGCAAGAAGGCATTATCATTGGGCTTGGTGCAGGAGATATTACTTATCAATTACGCGGAGAGAAATAGTGCAACACCAGAGAAAAAACATGAGATACACTGCAAAAAAGATAACCAATATCCATAAAAAAAATATGCTTCAACATGTTCTAGCAGACTACATTGGTTCTATGCAAAAACTCTGTGTCGTAAAGAAAACACAGCATGGAATCTATCTAGCAAAATCACTTAGCGATGATAACCTAGATTCTTCTAAAAGCGTATTGCTGCCTAATGCTTATATGAATGGTAATGAGAATATTGGTGATTATATAGAAGTTTTTATCCATACAGATTCTAGTGATAGAATTTTAGCTACTACTAAAAAACCTCTAGCCATGCTAAATGATATCGCACGACTTGCAATTAAAGATAGCAATGAAGATGGACTTTTTCTTGATATTGGACTTGCAAAAGATATCTTTATGCCAACAAAATCTTTTCACAATTATACAAATTATACACATGTGGTTGTGCGTATCACACAAGATAAAATGAAACGACTTATCGCAAAAAAAGATATAAACCCACTACTAAAACCTTGTAGAACGCAAAACCTCTTACATAAAAATGTAAAAATATGGACTATTTCAAGCTCACCTATTGGAATCTTGTGCGTTGTTTTACCATATTACTATCATGGAATAATTTATCATAATACACTTAGCTATCCTTTAAGCCTTTATGAAGAATATGAGGCAAAGGTGGTAAAAGTGAGAAATGATGGAAAGCTAGATTTAATCATTACTCGAGACACAAAGGAGGTGTATAACCTCATTGCAACTCTTAATGAAAGTGGTAAATATTTTGTAGTCAATGATGCTTCCGCAAAACTACTATCTATGAGTAAAAAAGGTGTAAAAAAAGAGCTTACCCATCTCTTAAAACAAAAACAAATTGTCTTTATCCATAACAAAGGATATTGCATTGCAGAATCTGAAATGGCTAAAGAATTTAAAAGATAGCATGAAGGTGAAACATGATGCTTAAGATTTATGCGATGATATTTATCACAGCATTATGCTTTTTTGGCTATTTATCGCTACATACAGAAACAAAAATAGCGCAAGATCCTACGATATACAAAGAAATCAAGCTAGACAAAAAGGATATTGAAGAAACCTTTATGATATATACACCAAAACGCATACATACAAATTTTACATGTTTTCAAATCGCTGCACCAAAAGTTTCTATTATGCAAAAAAATGATAGAAATTCAAAGCAGATTCAAAGTGTAAGAAAGGGACAAAAATTATGTTTTAATTTTCCCCAAGATATACCAAATACTACATTGCAAATTATACTCAAGGAAATTGAATCCAAATGGTTGCGTGTAACACTTGTAAGTGATTCTGTGCTGCTTAGTGGATATATCCCTATTGATGCTCTAAAGGATTGGCAAAAAATAGATTCCCAAACCCTTTTAGAATCTAGTAGTGGTGGCGAAATCTTACTAGAAAATGCCCCAAAAATCATTAGCAATAATCTTAGAAATATAAAAGGTAGCTTCTCAATGCCCCATATTTTACACATTGTGCAAGATAAGCTCAATATGAAAGATTGCGAGATGGCAAGAGCATGGTTGGCTTTAGCACAACAAAGCGATAAGGAGAGTCTAAGTGTTTATGATTTATACACGGAAGTATTAATGTGTGAGGGTCGCAATAAAGAAGCACTTGCACTTAAAGCAAAATTAAAGTTCGCACGAAACAAGTTATCAAAGAAATAATGGATTAATATATTATTCCCTTAACACTCGCAAATGAATTATTTTTTACCAATGCAAATAACACATATGAAATTCTATCCTTTGCAAACACCAAGGAAAAAATGCCATTCATGGATAAAAACTACAAAAAATCCTTAGTATTCAACAATCAAGTCTTAGAATCTATTAATCACGGATACAACTTCCTCTACCTGTGTTTGGCTCATGACTGGGCTAATTGGTAAGGATAATGCTTCATTATGAATTTTTTCTGTAATAGGCAGAGAAAGGTGATTGTATTCTTGATATGCTTCTTGTTTATGCGGTGGTATTGGGTAATGAATAATGGTCTCTATCCCATTATCTCTCAAATACATTTGCAATTCATCTCTTTTTTCACAACGCACAACAAATAAATGCCATACATGCCCATCCTCATTTACACATTCGGGTAAAATTATCTTGTGATTTGTGATATTTTCACGATAAAATTTTGCAATTTCACGGCGACGCATATTATCAGAATCTAGATATTTAAGCTTTACCTCTAAGAATGCTGCTTGCAACTCATCAAGCCGAGAGTTTAACCCTTTATAAAGATTTACATATTTTTTATGCGAACCATAATTCCCCAATGCACGCACCTTCTCTGCGATATCCGCATGGCGTGTAACAATGGCTCCACCATCGCCAAGTGCTCCTAGATTCTTACCTGGAAAAAAGGAAAATCCAGCAAGATCGCCAAGAGTCCCAACCCTTTTACCTTGATATACAGCTCCATGAGCTTGCGCACAATCTTCTATAATCGCAAGATTGTATTTTTGTGCTAATTCCCATACTTTTTGCATTTCTACGGCCTGTCCATATAGATGCACCACCAAAATAGCCTTTGTGCGTGGTGTGATAGCAGATTCTATCCTATCAACATCAATATTGTAGGTCTGTAAACTTGGTTCAACAAAAATAGGTGTACAACCGTTATCAGAGATAGCTAAAACAGAAGCAATGTAAGTATTTGCTGGGACTATTATCTCATCACCTTGTGTGAAACCAAGTGCTTTTATACCTAATCGCAAAGCATCCAATCCATTGCCACAACCTACACAATATGATGCTTGGCAATATTGAGCGAATGCATTTTCAAATGACTGATTACATTCCCCCAAGATATACCAACCAGATTCTAACACCTTTTTCATTGCAGATTCTAATTCTCTTTCAAAGCGAGAATTAATTGCCTTTACATCAAGAAATGGGATCATTGTATAACTCCTTTACGCAATAGTTTGCTTCTTAAACGATTGTATAAATAAAGAAAAAACTTGTATCGCAATGTAACATTTTGACAATGTGTAGAAGGCAATGACTCGCTACTACAAGGATTCATAACTTGAACCCTCTCACCCCAATTTACAAGCATTATATTTTCCATTTCAAAAAACACATTGCGCACACGTGGAGAAATGAGCAGTGCGTTATGCGGAGATAACATCTTTGCATACACGCCTAAACTTCCTTGAGATGCAACAATCACTTGACAACGACTAAGTAAATATAAATCCAAGTAACCCTGCTCTGGCGTATTAATATCACATATTTTAAATCTTTTACCTTCTAAAAGTGGTGCGATATTTTCCCTCACCCATGCTGTATCATCACTAAAAAGATAATATATGCTTTCTGGATCCATTTGCGAAACAAGCTGGATCACTCTTTGAAAATAAATAGAACTCGTGGGTTCCCCATATACAACATGATTTTGCGATAAATCACCCCTTCTCACGTGAATACCGCAAGATTTTGTATTTAAAATCTCTTGTAAAAGTGCGTAAAATGGGGTGCTTTCTTGTTGGGTTTCCTTAGGGCTAAAGTATTTTGCAAAACATTCTGCAAAATACACATCGTAGTGCCTACCTAAATAACCACCCACATATAGCGGAGGTGAATGTCTAAGAATCTCATTGCTATCAGCAAAAAAGCATTGACTATAATGTTTTATTTCATCTTTACTTGCGATTTCAATATCTAATCGTGGAAACGCCTTTAGCATGTCAAAATTTAGATCATAAGTTTTATCATAGCCATTTGTTGTATTATAAAAGCCTCTACCTGCAGTCTCAAACCAACTCAAATCATATTTTACTTTATAACCCTTCTCCTCAAAAGCCTTACCTAAAGCAACAAAACTTATTTGACTTGCTATGCCGCCATCTACCCTAATAATTATGAGATTATCTTCCATATATTCCCTTTTATAAAATAAGCCATACAATCATACCACATAACACAATGTTTATCCCAAGCAGAATCTTAAATAACCTTCTGTATTTATGATATTTTTTCTTTATCTTATCTTCTGTATTCCATAGCATACCCAAATACGCTTTAAAATCAAAATCATACATTTCTTTTAAAAGCTGTGCTTTTTCTCTTGAACTATAAGATTCCATAACCTTATGATAACCCCACATTCGTCTTGTTTCGATAGGAGACAACAATGCCACTCTGCCTAAAAAGTATTCTATTGTATTTTCTTTGGGATTAATATTAAGACTTGCTATCTCTTTTGTAAAAACTTTTTTGAGTAAATCTATATCTCGCATCGCCAAAAACGTGTCCATTAAGCGCTCAACTTCCATATCTTCACGTTTTATGACCCTATCATTTCTTGTACTTATATTATTTGTTGTTGGATCAAAGCGATATAGCACTAAAATATCATCAAGAATTCTTATCTCACCGCTTAGAAGTATTTTAATGTGCATCTGCACATCTTGGTAATTACACATTGCATTATCTAGAGGATATAATATTTTTTCAAAATCTACTCTCCTCATCGCCATTCCTGGCGAAGTCAGATAATTGCCACGCATAAAAAGATCATAGAGATGCTCTATTCGTGTTTTATTTTCAGATTCCCCATATCTCTTGTGGTCTTTAACCCCGTTTCTATCAATTCTTACAAGACTTGGATACACTGCCTTGAAGTTGGGATTTTCATATAATATATTATATAAAACTTCTAAGGCATTGGGTGTAAGCATATCATCACTCGCACAGAACACAAGATATTCGCCACTTGCATTTTCAAAGGCTGTATTGAGGGCTGCATTTATACCTTGATTGTATGTATGCTGTATCAGCTTAATTCTTGAATCCCTATATTTTAAAATCTCACCTACATTCCCATCACTAGAACAATCATCTACAATAATGAGCTCAAAATCTTCCAAACTTTGCTTTAAAATAGATTCTATAAAAAATCCTACAAATCTTTCGTGATTAAAACTTGGTGTAAGAATAGAAAATTTGGGTTTCAAGTATTTCCCTTTAGATAAATATCTCCTCATCATAACATAAAATAATGCAAAACAAGCCAATAAGATGTAGCTATAAAGAATAAATCAGGAAGACTTTTTGCTTTTTTGCATGGTTATAATGAGAAGAAAATAGTAAAAATCCTTACTTGTCAATCTTATTGGTTACTTAAAAATATATTGAACTATTACATTATTGCAATAACAATTCTTATAACATGCAACCTATATTCATAATATCAAGAATATGAGACTTTAATCAAGCGCTAAATATTACAATTCTGCATAAAACTACACCTTATAGCATATTAAAATAGCTTATTAACCTTATTGATGAAGTCAATAGGATCAACTTGCACACCATTTACAAGTATACCAAAATGTAAATGTGCCCCACTCACTCTACCAGTATCACCACTCAAAGCTACCACCTGCCCTCTTTGCACTTTTTCACCAAGTTTTACCTTAATATCACTACAGTGATAATACATGCTAAAAACCCCCTCACCATGATCGATAACAACGGACTTACCCGCTAAAAAACGATCTTTTGCAATCACTACAACACCATCATTACTAGCATGTATTGGTGTACCAATTGCTGCACGAAAATCAGTGCCACCATGAAAACTTTTTATTTCACCATTAAATACTCTTGCAGATCCATAAGGACTTGTAATTACACTATTTAAAGGTAGTATAAAAGGCTTATTCCAATGGCGTTTTTCTGTATATGTTCGATAAATTGCATTTGCTTCAGCAAATTCTTTTGCAATACGTTCATTAGCAGTTTTATTTGGTTTGGTCTTTGTTGTATCTGCAATCATAATTTTTTCTTTTTTATATGCACCTTGCACAATTTTAATGGAAAATTCATCATTGAGCTTGAGATTCTTAGGTTTTGAATGATAATTAATTGCTACAAATGCAATTTTTTTGCGAGAATCCTTTGGATGTAAAACCCATGGAAAAACTTTATCATTCATGCGTATTTCTTGTGGATTTTTCTTTTTGCTTATTGCGATAAACGTTGCACCATTGGCAACTTCTATTGCATTATGTTGATTTTGGTCTGTTTGCTTGTTGAGTGCATTCTCTGCAAGTTTTAACTCTTTAGATTGCAAGGTATTTTCAAATGCACTACTATAATCTTTTGGCAAATCTTCTTGCTGCATATCTCTTGGCAGATCTATAGTATCTTGTTTTGCAGGATTCTTATTTGGTAATGTTTTAAACCCTTTTTCACTTTTAGGATTAAAACCTTTTTTTTGAATGTCAAAAAGTCGCAAATCAGAATCTATTTCACCATCACTAAAATCATCTGAGGTGCTCTGCTTTTGCGATTTATTTGAATCCGGCAAAAAAAGTATGGAATCTGCATAAGACGTGCTTGTAAAAAACATTGCAGTAAGCAAAAAAATGGAAATATCTTTTGATAAACTCATTGGCAACTCTCTAAAACCTAAAAAATAAATGGAGTAAAACATTATACCATATCATCTTATACTTGAAAAATTTTAAACCACCATAATCATGTGGTTTGCATCGTGGGTTATTTTGTGGTAAGTTTGAAGCTTATGAGCTAATGGATTTACTATTTTTTTTGTTATAATCGTAGATGTATTTACATATGTTTTAAAAAGAGCTCATATTTATTTGATGTAAAGTTTTTATCGAGTTGTTTTAGATATGATTACATGCTTTTATAGCAACAAAAATTAGTATTATTATGTAGCAATCACGCTACAAAAAAAATGTGAGGTGTCCTATCGATTTATATCTTATTATTCTTTGCGTTTTGGCAATGGCAGTTATATCAGGTATCGTACTAAGTTGGCTCAAGATCCCAACAATTATAGGTTATATTCTTACGGGTGTATTGACAACTTATATATTTGGCTTTCGACTTGAAGATTCTGGAGGCTTAAATGAGATAGCTGAGTTTGGGGTTGTATTCTTGATGTTTATGATAGGACTTGATTTTAGTTTTAAAAGTCTTACTTTAATGAAGCAAGAAGTGCTTGTATTTGGTGGTTTGCAGATTGCTTTTTCTATTGCATTTTTCTTTGTTGCATGTTTTTATTTTTTAGGTTTTAGCTTTTCTACTTCCATAATTGTAGCAAGTGCAGTAAGCCTTAGTTCAACAGCAATTGTGCTGAAGTTTCTTAATGAAAGTGGACAAACAAAAACACCCTATGGTATGGCATCAGTTGGTATCTTGATATTTCAAGATATTGCTGTTATCCCAATTTTACTTATGATTAAACTCTTAAGCGATAAAGATTCTCATTTATCAGCCCTACTCTTAACAACGCTTATTTCCGCAATTATTGTGCTTATTGTGTTGTTTTTACCTGGACGCATTATGGCAAAAATGTTTCTTCGTTTTTCAGCAAATATGAAAACAGATGAAATCTTTGTTGGCGCAGTCTTTTTAATCGTTTTGGGTGCGGCTTATATAAGTAAGTCTTTTGGTTTTTCTTTGGCACTTGGGGCATTTTTGGCAGGCATGATTATCTCAAATACGCATTATAAATATCAGGTTTCATCAGTGCTTTCACACTTTAGGGATATACTTCTAGGTATATTCTTTATTACTGTTGGCATGCAAGTAGACATCATCTTTTTACTTGAATATTTTATTGTCATTCTGATTTTAGTAGCACTTATGATGGGTGCCAAAGCCTTGCTTATGTATCTATTCTTATTTTTATTCCGAGGACAAAGGGTAGGCTTAAAGATTGCATTATCTTTGGCACAAATTGGAGAATTTTCTTTTGCGATTTTTCTTTTAGCAAGTCAGCACCAGATACTTGATTTGCATCTTGATGGTGGAATTTTAAGAGTTTTATTTGGCGAAGAGTTCTTTGCAGATATTACCCCAGATCAAATTTATCAATTTTTGACACTTATGGTGATTTTCTCAATGATTGCCACACCTTTTATATTGGAAAGACTTGATAAGATTACAAGCTTTTTCCTTCGCTATCTCACACCAGTAAGTGGCTATTTTGTGCGTAAAAAGGTAGAATCTTATGATGATGATACAAGGATTGATAATATGGAGCATGCAGCAGATCTTGATGGACATGTTGTAGTGTGTGGTTATGGTGAGCTTGGTAAATCAATCTTAGAATACTTTAAGGGCTGCGATCTCCAATATATTGCTGTGGATAACAACTATGGTAAAGTAGAAAAAGCAATCAAAAGAGGGGAACCTGTAATGTATGGTGACATCACCAGCAGACGAATCCTTGAGCGACTTGGCATTACAAAGTGTTCTGCAGTTATTATTGCTATAGATTCTATTGATAGTGTGCAAAAGGCATATCACAATATCCAAGCACTATCACCTTATTGCAAAATTATCCTTAAAACAAAAGGCTCCCATTTGGCTTCACAGCTTCAAACCCAAGGAGCATATGCAATCGTCCATGAACGCAGGGAAATGGCAAAGATTCTAAGTGATTTAGCTTTACAAGCGGTAAAGGAAAACAAAAATCAATAAGCAAGCAAAAATAACGCCATAGGCTACTAAGCTTACATCTGAAGTGCAATTGGCTTAGAGCTTCAATCTCTATCATTGCAGCAAAGTGATTGTAGCTTTGCCAATATAAAACTTTAAAATACAAAACCACATTCATATACAGCTTTTAGTTTTTGATATTTCAATAATAAAACTTTGCACCTGATATGATGAAGTATTGTTTTATAAGTAGATTTATCCCATTTTAGTAAAGTTGGCATAATAGTGTCAAAGACTACTCTATTTAACATATTAATACAAAGTGTTATAACCTCGGCAATACTCCATCATTCAGATTAATAGTTTGTATATCGCCTATAAGCTCTGTGCCAACTTGTGCCGCCATCTTTATCTCTCTCTCCTCATTTTTATCAACAAAGAGTGTAAATTTGCTATTATATTCTATCTTTATTGTTCGCGTTTCTCCGTTACGATTTTTTGCCAAAATAAGTTCTGCTTCATGCACCTCTGGTGCCCTATATTGCTCTTCGATTTCAACACTAGAATCTTGACTTTTGCTTTTTTTCTGTTTGGCAATGCGGTGTCTAGATTCCCTTTCTTTATATTCTTCATCACGATATAGGAATAAAATCACATCTGCATCTTGTTCGATTGAACCACTCTCACGCAAATCCGATAGAATTGGTCGTTTATCATCTCTTAACTCTAATGCTCGATTAAGTTGTGATAATGCTACAATGGGGATTTTTAACTCACGTGCAAGGTTTTTTAACCCGCGACTGATTTCAGCAATAATCTCATGTCTAGCCGTTGTATTTGCATTTGACATACCTGACATAAGTTGAAGATAATCGATCATAACAATACTTAGACTTGGATCCTTTATTTTTAATTTTCGTAGTTTTGTGCGAAGCCCTGCGAGTGTTAAGTGTGGATTATCATCAATATAAATGTGTGTTTCACAGAGATCTTGAGCTGCTTTTGAAAGTCTTGTAAATTCGTTATCATCCATGCTGCCTAAACGCACATGTTGTAATGGCACCATGCTTTTTGCAGAAAGCATTCTTGTCATGAGTTGCTCTGCTGGCATTTCAAGGCTAAATATTGCTACGCCTTTTTTACTGCTTAGAATCTTTAAAGTCATACTAAGGATTAGGGCAGTTTTACCCATAGCAGGGCGTGCACCAATTACTATAAGCTCACCTGCGTTGAAACCTGTCGTAGCAGAATTAAGCTTATTAAAACCTGTGTCTATCCCCTTTAATGCACCATGTTTTGCTTGATTTTCCTTTATAAGACGCATGGTAGATTCCACAACTTCATAAGCATTTTTAAATGCATTGTTTGTGTCTTGCATACTTAAAGCATATATCTTTTGCTCAATTTCTGTAAGAATATTTTGTGCAATAGAATCTGCCTTAAGGCTTTCATCTCGCATAAAGCTTGCAAGAGAAAAGAGACTTCTCTTAATAGAGTTATTTTTGATCATTTTGACATAAGTATCTACATCAGCTATAGGGGATTCTGCAGCAATCAAGGCAATATCATCAAGACTTACTTTCATGCTCTTTTGCATTTCTATACAAAGAAATTCAGGCGTAATTGGTGTTTCATTTTTAGATAGATTCTCACATGCCTTAAACATTGCAACATGCAAAGGTAATGAAAAATCTTGCGCAACCAAGCTATCACATATTTCATCAAATTTATCTGGACTAAAAAGAATTGCTGAGAGCACAACTCTCTCAATCTTGCTTTCTAATTCTTGCATATTCTTCCTTTTTTATGTTGGCAATAGAACAATCAAAGTGGTATTGTCCGTATGGAGTTTGTCTTATCTCTTTGTGTAACTATTTTTAAGTATTTCTCATAAATTTGTTTATAGTTTGGTAAAATCTTCTCATTCAATTGTGTAAAAGGATAGATACTAAAATTCCTTTTTTGCTTGTCATAATAGTTATAAGTAAGGTGTGTATGCAAATCATGCAGGCTTATTTTATTGCTTATGTTATCTTTTTTAATTTTTACTCCAGCAAACATACCAATGCGTTTTTCCAAACCTGTTTGCGCAGAAATCATGTTGCCAAGAGAATAAATAACAAGTGTATTATTAATCCACTCAATAGGTTGTATGACATGTGGATGATTGCCAATTACAATATCTACACCAAGACTTGCAAGATAATGTGCAAATTCCTCTTGCTCTTTATTTGGCTTAAACACATATTCATTGCCCCAATGCATTGACACGATAAGTAAGTCCACCTTATCACGCACGTTTGCTATATCTTTTGCTAACATTTCTTTACTATACACATTTACAAAATATTCCTTATTTTTTGGAATAGGTATACCATTTGTACCATAGGTATACGCAAGTAGGGTATAGGTTATACCATTTTTTTCATAGATTCTTGGTGTATTTCTTTCATCTAGATTTATATAACTTCCAGCCACAAGCACAGGCTTATTGCTCCAATATTGCAATGAGTTTCTAATTGCCTTTTCGCCACGATCTAGTGTATGATTATTTGCAAGCGAAACAAGATTGAAACCCAGCTTAACCATGCAATCACCAAATTCTTGCGGTGAGTTAAATGCAGGATAGCTACTTAAGCCAAGCTCTTTCCCACCCAAAATAGTTTCCTGATTATAAAATGCCAAGTCATATTGTGAAATAAGCGGGGCAATATGTAGAAACATTTTGCTAAACTCGTAGCTAAAAATTGGTTTTGCTTTAGGATTATTTGTTTGCTCCAATATATATTTTGCATCATTATATACTGCAGTATGCAAAAGCGCATCGCCACCCATTATTAGCGTCAATTCATTGCTTGTTTTGGGTTTTTCATGTTTAGATTGAATATTTTTAACTTCTTTTACAGATTTTGTATCTTGTTGATTATCTCTATCACTACAAGCTATAGAGCTAAGCATACAAAAACATATAAAACACAATCCTATAAAATCATAGAATATAATTTTTAGTTTTGTAATAGACATGATATTCCTCGGAGTTGTGTAGTTATTTTTTGCAAAACTTTACAAAAAAATATTATCTCTGCAGTATTTTACTAATAAAATTCCATAAATTACTATTTTATATATAAAACAAATATGGCTAGATTTAAAATATCTCCTGAAGATAACCTCAGGAACTCACCAAAAGTACTGCTAGATCCCTAGATTCTGCTCCAAAGCAAAAGCAGCATCAAGAATTGTCTGCTCATCAAACATATTGCCAATAAATTGCATACCAATAGGCAAAGGTTTTTTTACAACTGGCAGACTTATAGCAGGAAGTCCCGCAAGATTCACACCAATAGTGTAAATATCGCTAAGATACATTTCAAGAGAACTCTTTGTGGCATTAAATGTCGGAGCGACATTTGGAGCAACAGGAAGCAATATAACATCACACTCGCTAAAAATACTTGCATATTGTTGTCTGATGAGCTCTCTTACCTTCTGTGCTTTAAGATAATAAGCATCATAATAACCGCTACTTAATACAAATGATCCAAGTAAAATGCGTTTTTGCACTTCATCACCAAATTGTGCTCTTGTATTAAAATATAAATCCTGCAGATTTTGCCCCTCTATACGATTGCCATACCTCACGCCATCAAAACGTGCAAGGTTTGCACTAGCTTCAGCCATGGCAATAATATAGTATGCACTTATGTGATGTGCCGTATCAAGCATTTGTGCTTTTATAATGCTATGCCCCATATTTTCTAATGTCTTGATTGTATCATAATAAGCATTTTGCACAACTTGATGGGCTTCTTTTACAAAATCTTCCAATATAGCAATCTTCAAAAGTCTTTTAGGATTCAATTTATCAAATGTTTTTGTTGGCAAAAGGTTTGCACTTGTAGAATCTTTATTGCAAGCTCCACTAATAATATCAAGCAAAATACTCGCGTCTTCTACATTTTGCGTAATGGGTCCAATTTGCTCTAAACTTGAGCTATATGCCACAAGCCCATAACGGCTTACTCTACCATAAGTTGGTTTTAATCCCACTACACCACAATAGCTCGCTGGTTGCCTAATGCTTCCACCTGTATCGCTTCCCAAACTTGCTATGGCAATGTTTGCAGCAACTGCTGCTGCACTCCCACCACTAGAGCCACCTGGGACACGACTTGTATCATTTGGATTCTTTGTGCGACCATAACAGCTCTTTTCTGTTGTGCTACCCATACCAAATTCATCCATATTTGCCCTACCAAAAGCACACATATTGGAATCTTGCAATTTAGCAACTGCAGTTGCATTATATGGTGATACATAGCCATGCAAAATCTTGCTTGCACAAGTAAGCTTAGAATCTTTTACGCAAATATTATCTTTAATGAGGATAGGAATCTTCCCTTTGTCGTTTTCATTTAATTCTGGAATCTCTATATAAGCATTAAGTTCTTGCTGCTCTTTAATATCATGTATCATTTGCTCCTTAAGAGATTCTATCTCATTGGCATGTAATGCCATAGCTTGTTTTAATGTAAGCATGGTATTCCTTTATAATAAAGATGGAATTATAACAAAATTTTAAAAATTAGCTAACATATATTACTCTAAGGTTAAAGCACGCACATGCTATAACTTAATTGAGGTAATTCAACCTCCTCTCCTTTCATCTAGCCTCTTTTTCTCTTTCTTCTAAGATTTTGTCTTGCATATATTTATACTTCTCTTCATGTCTTAGCGAATCCAAATCTCTATGGAGTCTTTTATAGGCTTTGACTACATTTAGAATAGCTGCTGCTACACCATAGCCTAGTCCCACCCATATAAGCCAATAATATCCAAGCCATTTATACAATAAGTATCCAACCCCAAGCCCTAGCAACACTGCAACAATCATTGAGATTCCAAGTGATAGATCACTAGCACTGCGGGTTAATGTTTGTATTTTCCCTTCTTTTAAATCTTGATCTTGCATTGTTTCTTTATTATTTTCAGAAGAGTTTATTTTACAGGTCTCATTATTTATGCTTGATGATTTGTCTGCATTATTAACTTCAGAGATTGCATGATCCTTACAAATATCCAGAGTTTTTACATCGGTAGTATTTACATCTTCTTTGCAAGTTGAATTTCTAGATGTTTGGGAAACTACAGAACTTTTTGATGCGGATGTGAAGGCTACGTTTTTATCAACTTGTATTGCATGAGTATCTAATCTATCTGTATCATAATTATTTTCTAAATTTTCTTTTTGCATAATAACCCCATAATTCTAAAAGTCAAAGGGTATAGACTTTAGGATACCCCTAAAAATACAATGTATATGATTATCTTGAAGATAGAGAAATGCACCCTCAAGCATATATGGCCAGTTAAAGTCATTAAGTTGTGGTTGTAATTGGTGGCAATAACAAACAATGGCGATTAAAAAAGTATCATGCGTAATAAATATTTCCATATCATCACAAGTCTTATCGGCAAAAATATAGCTAAAAAGTGTCTTCATACTCTCTGTTACACCACGCATACCAGGTAAATCTTCGCCACGTAAAAAGGCGGTTATAATAGAATGAGGTGATTGCCTCTTAAAAAGTTCAACAGCTTTTTCTAAATCATAAATATAGGAATCTGTAAGCACATTGGTTGGAATAATTTCTAGTGTTTTACCCTTAGCTTGCTCATAACCTTTTGTAAATAGATTTGCAGTTTGGATACATCGCTCAATTACGCTTGTATGTATTCTTGCAATAGAAAAATTACAATGTGCACCAAAATGTTCTGCCATAACCTCACCCTCACGTGTAAGCAACACATCATTACCTGTTTCATTTGGCGGTATTTTATCTCTTAATGAGTGTCGTAGAATCATTTTTGCATTTTTTGGACTCATAGTTGCACTTTGTGCAAATCCTTTATATATTGTTGTAATCATGCTTAACCTTTTTCTTTGTCTTATAATTATTGGTTTTGTTGCTCTATAATTGGTCGCAATCTATAAGTATAACCAAAGGTTGTCAAAGGCACGAATTTAAACTCAGCTTTCACATAGATATTATCAATTACACTAATCGTATTGCCCTGTGAAAGCATAGGCGTTCTGTTACTCCCAGCCTTTAATCCAATGCCAAAACATTTAATGTCTTTATATACACCAACGCCCAAATTGACAATATTTTGCGTCCTAAAGTCATAGCCCAAATCTGCCACTAACCCAAAATAACCCAAATCTCCACGAAATGATGCACTCAAATAGTTAGAAGAATCAATGGGTTTATAAGCAAGGGTAGTAGGATCAATACTCCAAGCTGCATCATCTCTTTTTAAGAAATAAGAAATACTTGCAGCATAAGCTCCTCTTATATATGAGGCATTTATCCCTACTTCAGTAAAATTGTTATAAAACCATGAATAAAAAAAGCTGATATTAAAACTCAAACCTGGTAATGGCGTTGTGCCAAACTTGTTTTCCATAGGAAGACGCAGGGATGATATCGTATCATCAAAATTAAGGGATTGGCTAAGTTTCCAGTAAAAGACTTCAGCACCATGTCGATTATAAATATAATTTGACATGCTTAAATCAAGTCGCCTTATCATTTGATAAACATTGGCAAAATTTTGTGGATTCCATATATTTACAC
Organism: Helicobacter trogontum; assembly: GCF_000765905.2. GTDB lineage: Bacteria > Campylobacterota > Campylobacteria > Campylobacterales > Helicobacteraceae > Helicobacter_A > Helicobacter_A trogontum. Next base: position 75,425 of record NZ_JRPL02000010.1, read on the forward strand.
CATTTTGTATCGCATCAAGCACATCTATAGGTAATTGCGTATAAGTTTTTAGAATCTCTGGCCCCAAGATTCCATTGGTAAATATTGCTCTATCGACTGGAGCATTAAATACAGCAGAAGTTTGCATAGAGTGAAAGAAGTTACCATACTTTCGTCCAATATCGCTATTTATAGAGATTCTATAATTAAGATTTGCATAATTACCCATATTTTCCCGCATTGCAACAGCAGTATTTGGGGCAGTATAAATTATACTCTCTTGTGTATTTGTAGCATATATATTTCCTGCAAAGACATTGAGCCATGCACCAATAGAAAAATACTTATTTAAAAATGAAAATTGCATACCAATAGGAATAGATAATTCATTTGATAAGTAAGAATAGCCAGTTGTTCTATGTGCGTATTGCATTCTATAATCAAACGAATAAAGCAATTCCTTTACAAACAAAGAATTCAAATATTTATGATATTGAATATTTGGGAGATTTTGTAATGTCGTAAGGTTGTTTGATGTATAAAGATTTAAGTAATAGCGTAAATTTAAACCCACATAATGATTATCTGTTTGAGCATAGAGGTTTGCTTTTGAAATATATGAAGTTTGATTGAGAAAATATCTTACATCATCAAGCCGCATATAATCAATATCATTCATAAATGCTAAGTCAAAAAACATGGCATTATCAAGTTTTGTTTTTGTGCCAAAATATTTTTGTATAACATTCCTTTTACTATGTTTGAAATCAAACCCATAAATATGTTGATTTCGCAAGTTTAACTTTTGCATATAGTCATTATTATTGTAAAAATATTTTAAATGTAAAATATATTTATCATCGCTGCTATCAACAGCTCTGAATTCAAAATTTGCACCACCACCTCTTGAGGTTCTTACTTGCGGACTAATTGTCATATCCCAAAAGTTCTGCAATGCTATATAATAAGGCTGAATATAGGTAAAACCATCAGTGCTTGAACTCCCTAATGTTGGATATAAAATACCGCTTGTACGTTTATTTTCAAGTGAAACTTTGAGATAAGGTAAATAAAATACTGGTACATCACCAATATAGATTCTAGGATTCCATAACGCAAGTGTGTTTTGCTCTTTATCATAAGCTCCCTTACTAGAATCAATACGCCAAGCAGGACTCACAAAAGAGCAACCAGATACCATGGAATCTGCAAAGCGATAAATTGATTTTTGAGAGCTTGCACTTTCTGCACGAGTCCAAATGCCCGTATCTGTATCTTGGATATAAAATGGGCGGATAATGCCAAACTCGCTATTAAGATAGACTGTAGCTTGTTTTGCAAGCACAGCAAGTGTATCACCCTTATAGATACGGACATTGCCTATTAATCTTGCTTGTTTTAATTCTGGGTTATAGATAATCTCATCTGCAATAATATAGGCTTCCTTATTTTTTAATACCGCATTTCCCCTAACAACCATATAATTATCATAATGTTCTATTTCTTCACCCAAAAGCTCAAAAAGCTTTGAGAAGTCTGTATCTTTTTTGCTTATACCTGTTTGCAAATTTTTCTCATTTGCTTTCTTTTCTTTTTCGCTCATAGTTTGTTTTACGTCTTGTGAAGCTGTGTTTTGTGTTTGTGTATCTGAAAATGTAGGCAATATCTGTTGTTCTTTAGAATCATAAAATAGTGTCGTATTGTTTTGTGTTTGCGTAGTGCGTGTGCCTAGGAGTTGTTGCCCCAAAACATAAGGAGAGCCACACCAAAACATTAAAATAATACATAATATCGATTTAAGCATTATCTTCGGCTTTGTTTTATTGAGATTAGCAAAAGAAGTAAGATGCAACATGAGCTATCACAATTTTATGCCACAACAACAATGGTATTACTCATCTTATCATGCAATGTGCGATAGAATCTATCCACAAATGCCACAATAAAGCCAACATAAAGCACTGCACCAAATATACATTTAATGATTGCACGTTTCATACTTATATGCAAACTCGGCTTATCAAAGCGATGAGAATCCACAACTCTTATGCGCAAGATAATCTGTCCCAAAGTTGCCCCATAATAATACACAAAGAAAAAATAGTACACAATCTCTAGACCAATATATATCGCCATATAGATTAGCAAAATCTCAAATGCTTCTTTCGATGTTTTACGCATATCTTCTAAGATTTTGCTGTTATCTGTTGCATTGTTTAGCTGAATTTGTGTATTTTGCATACTATAAGTATTTTCAATAGTTTCTTTTGCAAGCACCAGTCTTTCTTGCTGGGCTTGTGAAAAAAAGAGTGTAATCACAAGACTTAATAAAATCATGTCAATTAGATATGCACCAATCCTTGCACTCATGGGTGCTATCTTGATATTTTCTCGAAATAAATCTTTTTCCAATCTATCCATCATTCTTCCTATTTTTCTTTTATTAAGTTTAGTGTTAATTCCTTAGAGATTGATTTATATGCCTTGCACTCTAGATTCTATATCCTATATATTGATAGCATGAGTCTAGACTTTTAGCATCTTTTTATAAAAACTCACCATAATTCCAATGATATGCTATTTCAATGCATAATTTTCATCTTATTTTAACACAATTTGTGATTGTAACATAATTTAGTGCAGTATTGTTTTTTCCTACATACTCCACATAAATTTTGGCAAGGCAAACATTTGTGCTTTTGACACTATACTATCCACAAATTTATCAAGCAACACCTCCATTTTATCCTTTTTTAACCACACAATCTCTTCCACTCCACTCAAACTTTGCAATACCTTAATTGCCTCATTCATATTGCCAATGCCATCAATTAAACCAAGCCTCAAAGCATTATTTGCACTAAAGATTTTTCCTTCGGCAAAATCAAGTGGATTTTTTACCTTTAGTTTTTCACCTCTTGCCTCTAAAACATCATTGTAGAACATCTTATATTGCTCTTGTATAAGATTATTTATAAAATCTTTTTCTAAAGGATTCCATCTACGCGTAATTGTGCCTATCTCTTTGTATTCACCAGCACTTGAGCCTTGCATTTTTACCCCTATCTTACTCATTAGCTCTTCAAAATTTGGTGCACTAAAAATTACACCAATGGAACCCACTAAAGCACCACGATTTGCATAAATACTATGTGCATACATACCTGCATAATAACTGCCACTCGCCATCAGCGATTGAGTATAAGCAACAACAGGTATTTTTTCATTCAAATCTTTTATCATCTCTGCAATCTCAATACTTGCGCCGACTGCACCTCCAGGAGAATCTATGAGTAATAAAACACCTTTAATATCATCATTTGCCTTGATAGCCTCGACTTGTGTAGCAAAAGTTTCACTTTCATAAATTGGGAAATTTAAGTAAAGTTTTGCTAAATTTGGTTTAGATTCTATTTTTTCATTATTCGAGAGAGCAACCAAAAAAAGTACAATAAGAAGCAACACAACAACTTTAAAATAAGTATTAATAAAATCAAAAATACCCTTAACACATTTCCATAATACATGAAATATTCGCATAATACTCCTTCAATATAAGACTGCCTTGAATACTTACAAGACAGCATTATACTCTATTTTCAATAATAGCCTTTATTAAGCACTCTTATAAGTATTTGTGTATAATTGCAAAAAAGCAGAATATGCAAGGAATGGCATGCAGATTTATACAAATCTAAGTAATACGTATCGCATATGGGTAAGCCTTTGTATTGGTATAATTGTAGGAAGTATTGGATGTGTTGTAAAGATTGGTTGGGAAGTGCTATTCCCGCTCCACGTAAAACTATCCTTAGATTCCAAAACACAGCATATATTGCAATTATTTGGTAGCGATTCTCACCTGCTTTATTTAAATTATGTATTTAGTGATGGGTATGAATGGAATGTCTTCTATCTTGCATGGCAATTTTTATTATCACTTGCTCTTAGCTTACTTTACGTTCTATGTGCAGAATTTTGGCAAAAATTAAAATTTGCACATGGAATCTTATATGGCATCGCTTCATGGCTACTTGTTTATGTGCTCTTTTTACCCTTATGCGGTTTTATTACAATAAACACAGATTCTATGCTTGGCTATTATGTATGTAGCTTTATAGAATCCTTATTATGGATATGGATTATTGAGCTTACACGCAGAGATTTACGTAATAGAATCACACAAGAACAAGATCCCTTTTAATATATGTTAGACACAGGATGTTTGTATAGGAGATGAGATTACACTTATTGTTCCAATTTCAGAACAAGCATTACAGCGATAGGTATAAAAAGGTGTTTGCACATTGCATGAGTGACAACCATAAGTAAAAGTAATATCAGCTTTTATGTTTGAATGCAACCTCAAAAGCTGTAAAACTTCGAGTGTAAAATCATCACTTTTTTGGTATCCATCAATAAAACCTTTTGCGTAATAAATTGCCATCACATCACTTCTATTAGAAATAATATCAAAAGGGACTTCATGTTTTTGAAAATGCCATAAAATGTCAATGTAGGGCATAATGTCTTGTAATAATAAAATCTTTTGCCAAAATAATCCAACATTATAAAGCCGAAAATGTCGTAAAATAATATTCCGTAATGTTGGATCTTTTTCATAAAATATAAGCAGCTTTTCTTGCTGATCTGCTAGAGAAATATTGTGACTGCTACACAACTGCATAACCTTGAGATAATTCTTTGTGTGCCATATTTTTTGCATTGAAAGTTTTGAATCTGTTTTTGCATACATAATCTCTTCTAGGCTATTTATTGCTTCTATTGCCTCCTCATAGTGTTTTAAATTTTCGCAAGTTTGCACATAATATTCAAGAATACGAACGTTGTGGGGATAATAATGTAAGATTTCTAAGAAGATTTTCTTACTTCTTTCTAAAAAGCCAGCTCTATAATAACTATCGCCAAGCAACTCTAAAATCTCTAATTTTTCATGCATCTCTAATGGCTTTTCATTAAGAGTTTTATAAATGGCAATAGCCTGCTCATAATCCCCAGCTTTTACATAAGTTTGTGCGATTAATATTAGGGTTTGTGTTGATTTTTTTGCATGTGTGATAAAATCATCAATATTATGTTGTAATCCAACACTATCAAATTGCTTACCTAAATTATCAATTAGATCTTGCTTTCGTTTATGCGCTCTCTTTCGCTTTAAAGAGTCTAAAAAAAACACAAATACCACCATAAAAAGTAATGCAAGTATGCCAAATATTGGATTCCTATATGCATTTAACATTTCAATCATAATCTCCTCCTTTTATAGAAATCTATTTTTAAAGTTTTATTTATACGCTTTTTATAATAACTTTTCTTATCTTTTTTTTTGTAGAAGCCTATCTCATCACACTACATTCCCAAACATCTATTGTCTTAATTGTCTTATGCAAGTAAGTTAGCAATTCAACATTAAGGTGTATGAAATATGAAATCTGCAGATGTTTTTTACTTGTTGTGTTTATGTGTTTAATAGTATAAAATAGAGTATTTAAACTTTGAAATTCAAAAATACCCCCTAAAATTCATATATTCCACACCAAGACACTACAATCAAAGTCTATATATTAATATTAAACAAAGCAATACAATTTCCAATCATTTTATACCCGCATAACATCATTATGAATATTTTATGACACCATGGGACAAAAGGTTTATTGTAATATTATAAAATACGACCGATATGTAGTAAAACATTTCGGATAATAGGATACAAATGATTTATATTCTTAAGACTGATATAGAAATGCCAATTATAGATAAAAGGTTACTAAAAGATGTGTCTATACTTAACCTTTTGCATGTTAGAATCTTACCCTTCAGTATCACAAAGGAAGAGTTGGAGACTATTGACCATATTTTGCTAACTTCAAAAAATGCGATTAAATCCATCATACAGCATGAATATGCACCTTTATTATTAAGAAAGAGTGCACTTGTGATTGGTAAACGCACAAAGGAAGCATGGATTAATGCAGGTGGTGAGGTGTTATTTTGTCCAGAAAGTGCTTGTGATGGCACTACATTTGCGAATTTAGCTTCAAACTATGTGCAAGGCAAACATATTCTTTACTTATGCGGTAAAGACAAGGCAAGTGATATGTCTAACCTACTCAATACACAATGCAAGGTAACCACGATTGATGTTTATGAGAGTTGTGAAAATTCAAATATTCAAAAGTGCATATTTGATGATGAAAGTATATTTATTTTTGGTTCCCCTAAACATTATAAAACTTTTTTAGAACATTATATGTGGAATCCAACGTGGTGTGCAATTTCTCTTGGCGATACGACTTATACAAGCTTTCCAGACGATATAAGAAAACTTAATGCAAAGGGCGACTTTATAAAGGCATTAAAAGTTGCACAGGCGATGCGTAATGACACTCCTATGCAAGACAATACAACTTTAAAAGACTCTTAACCTAAGTTATATAAAATGAAAAAAGCAAAAAAGAAACAGATAAATAGATTTCTTGATGGAAATAGAACTCGCACAAACAATACAATAAAAACTGCAGAATCGCAAAACAACCACAATAAACTTTCACGCTATAACTTTTTATTACCACGCCTTAAAGCCTTTATTACCGATATGTTTTTACTCAATATGCCTATACTCTACATTACCACCTACGTATTTCTTCAAGGAAAAGAGGATTTTTTACACAACCAGTTTGCAATCTTTTTATGCGAGGGTGTATATTGTATTATACTTTTTCTATTTTTTGTGATCAGTGGGCAAACTCCTGGCTTTCGCTATGCAGAAATTATGCTTTGCAGAAACTCTAACGCAAAGAATAGCACTAAGATTTCTAAAAATTCTAATGTAGAGCATGACGCACAAAAACCACCAAGAGCATGGCAATCTCTTGTTTTTATTCTTGTTTGGCTTTTTGAGCTTTGCTTCTTTTTATGGATATTTGCTTTTTTACGTAAAGATAAAAAAACATTGCATGAGATAATGTCAAAAACGCATATCATATATAAACCAAACCCCGCAAGAAAAAACCTCTTAAACTAAAAGTAATATGATAGATACATGCAGATTCTGCATACATAATGTATAGTTTTGTATAAAATCAAAGTGGGGGATATTGCTAGAAAGTATCGTGTGTGTGGGAGTTTGATAAAGATTTTTAGAAATCAAAGTGGGTGGAAAAATTTAGACAAATTCTAAAGAATCCTATACATTGTCTAAAAAATCCTATACATTCCTATACAAAATACTATACAGATGTATAAACAAATGGCTTCAAGCTCGTAAAATAGGCATTTAAACACTTATTTCAAAGGTATTTAAATTTAAAGCTTTCTTAATTCTCTCTATCATTATAGCACAATATACAAAAAAGCCGTCTTAAAATATTAAAGCTTTTTATCTTAACTATTTATTGCAAAAAAGTGTTTTAAAGTGTGATTTCAAGGGTATTAGATGCTTTTAGTTATAATCTTACACTTGAGATTATCCCAACAACTCGTCCTATAATTTCAAGCTCTTGCAAATCTTGCAATTCTATTGGCTCATAGGTTGGATTGTCGCTTATAAGCCTTATTTTAGGGCGTTTTTGTAGTCGTTTAACATAATAATCATTGTCCAAACGCATGATATATATACCACCATCGTTGCTACTTCCATCGCATTGAAACAATAAGAGGTCGCCATCGTTGATTGTAGGTGCCATGCTATTGCCAATAGCTGCTATAATGCCTAAAATTCCTTGTGGAGCGAGGTTAAACCTAGCTTTTAACATGCTTTTAGAATATGGGATATAATCAACATCTCCTTCAATATGATGCTCTCCAAAACCAGCAGACACCTTACCATCACGAAAAAATGGAATATTAATAATATCGTATTTATCTAATTCTGCAAATTGACTGCGATTTGCTAATGTATCAATAAGGTTATTTTGACTAAGAGACACTAAGGAATCATTGGCGAATCTGATTGGCGAATCACTTATGGAGATATTGGGAGACATGTTTTTTGATTGGGAGACACTAATGGGAGACATATTTTCATAATATTGGGAGACATTGAGAGACAAATATTCCCCCAAGTCAATTACAGCCCCCAACTTTTTCAAATTTGATATATTTGGAGAGTGCATAACACTTTTTGCTGTATATTTTTTTATAGTGCTTAATGGAACACCAGACATTTTAGATAATTCTTCATAAGTTGATATGCCAGCAGAACGCATACCACATTTTATTGCATTAGAAAGTTCCATATTTTACCTTTTTCTATTGACAAGTTCCAAAATATATACTATAATATCTCTAATTAGTTTATTTTAGCTTAAAAAGAGTTAAAAATAAATTAATTGGTTGGGTGGGAGGGTAAAACAACTTTTAAAAGGATTTGAAAT
>NZ_JRPL02000104.1 GCF_000765905.2 Helicobacter trogontum
ATTCAGAGATATGGCAGAGTGTGCTGATGCATCGTATGCAGAGTTGCATTGTGTGTTTGAGAATGTGCAATGAATATCATTAAAAAATATCTCACACTGAAGAAAATTATAATATTTCTTGGCGTAGTATTTGTGGGCTTATTTTTCGTTGGTGGGTGTAGTTTTAAATATATGGATTGGCAGTATTATAAGTTTAGGAGTTTGGCAGAAAAAGAAAGTGATTTTTATGTAGCTGACCCAAAATTTTTTGATGAAATTCAACAAGAAAATTTTAAGCGTAGTAGGAAACTTTCGAATGGCTATGGCGTAGAATCTGAAGAAACCGCCGACTTCACAATGATAAACAATAGAATATACGAATATCGTTTTACTAAAATGTATTTTATAGATTCGTAAATCAAAAACATATAATCTCATATTATAGAGTTTTTAGGTATATAGAATATGGCTTATGGCCAGATGGTGATGAAGGTAGAGGATTCTATTGGAAAAATAGAAGATATATAAATTTCGTCTTGAAGGACAATATTTTTTATTATAATAAAGAAAATGGTAGCTTTATTGAAGGAAAATGGGTTAAAGGAGAATGGCGTGCTGACAAATAAAGAA
>NZ_JRPL02000105.1 GCF_000765905.2 Helicobacter trogontum
TTGTCAGCTTTATCACCATATTTTTCTCTATCATTCTCAATTTTCTTCCCTATTAAATGAAAATATCCATAAGCTGCCATTGCTAATTCAGCATTATCTTTTAACTTATTAATGAGTATTTTATTTTTCATTATTTGCTCCTTTTGGTGTCATATTTTCTTTTGCTACATCAACACAAGCCAATGTTTCCTCATTCCAATAAATTCCTGTCCCTTCGTTACCACTTAAATAGTAGCGTCTAGTGTGCCAAGTGCCATCTATTGCCATTTGATTAATATTATAACGATTTATTCCTGCTTCATTACTTAAAAAAATTGCTACCATTCCTAAACGAGAATTTATTTCCTTGTTTTTTGTTAAAGTCGCATATTCATAGATTCCTTGTCTGTAATACCCGTGTTCTTTGGTAACTTTCCACTTCCTTTTATTATCGTTATTATGATTCAACTCCTCCCAATCTAGTGTATCTAAACTTGTATCAAAATACCCTAGAATCTTATTATACTTCTCCTCATTATTAGGTAATTCATTAAGCTTACACATATTTCTAAATTGCCAATAA
>NZ_JRPL02000106.1 GCF_000765905.2 Helicobacter trogontum
CTTTTGCCTCATTACTTTATCTGATTTAGGTTTTGACCACATACTATAAGCATATTTTATTTTTCCTTGTTGCTTTTTCATATTTTCTCCTTTCTATCATGCACTCTTTTTAGGGATATAAAACCCTTCAATCTCAAGCATATCTCGCAATTCTTTTGCTCTACCTCTTTTACCTTGTATTCTGCCAGTAGAGAGGTATTTCAGCAGGGTTAAATCTTTCTGCACACCCTTAGAAATTGACCATGCACGAAGTCTCATACCTCTTTTTAGCATTTGTGCTGCTACACTTTCATTCATCTTATATCCTTTCTATGAAATTTATGTTATAATACAATCTAACCCCTCATTACGAGGGGAAGATTGTAAAATTTTAAGCTTTAGTAATCGTTATTTTAAATTTGCCAATTCGTATAACGATTCTTAGCTTAAGCTTCACAACCTTTTTGAACTTGAAACGAAACATTTCAAATCCTTTTAAAAGTTGTTTTACCCTCCCACCCAACCAATTAATTTATTTTTAACTCTTTTTAAGCTAAAATAAACTAATTAGAGATATTATA
>NZ_JRPL02000107.1 GCF_000765905.2 Helicobacter trogontum
GTAAAGATATTTTGAGTATAGCAGGAAATATTTTTGAAAGAAGAAATGATATAGCTGACCCTTTAGAGATTCTACAAGAGGGTTATAAAAATACTTTTGGCGAGAATTAATTTATTAAATAAGGAGCAAAAATGAAAAAGTTAGTCTTTGTTTTACTTAGTGTTATTTGTGTCTATGCAAATCCTGCAAACACTATTACTAAAAGTTGTGATAAGAGTTATAATGAGATAAGATGTGGGAATGACTTATGTATTGCAAGTAGATGTTTTTACAAAAACCTTTCAAGTATAGAGGAAGCCTTTCAATTTTATCTCAAGGAAGAAATACAGCAACAGGAATCTCTTGGTGATATAGAACATAACAACTCATACTTGCTTGTGCTTAAATATATGCTTAACACTCCTTTACCAAAGGTTGGTGAGAGTAATAAATATACTGCTGATATTAGAGATTATGATGCTGTTAGAGATGGGTATCAAAATATATGTAATTTTGAGTTTAAACGCACAAAAGATAGTTTAATTATAAATTTTAATGCTTGT
>NZ_JRPL02000108.1 GCF_000765905.2 Helicobacter trogontum
TACCTTCTCCCTCTTGCATCAAGCCCTTTTTTTACAGATCGTTCAAATTCCATAGCAAATTCTGGGAGTTTTTCTTCAAATTTCTTTTGTGTTTCAATAATAATGTCTTTTTGTGCATTCTTATGTAAAGAAAGTGCAATAAGAATGTTTTTAATCTGTAATTTATTTATTTCTAATTTGTCATATTCAGTGAAAAGTTTATCTAATACCTCTTGTAGATCTTCTAGTGTACTTGCACTAGAATCAAGCACCATCATAACAGTTTCAACGCTGAACCCACCTGTTAAATCAATATCAAACTCTTTTTCCTTTGGTGTATTAGATAATACAAATTTAAAAAGAGCAAAAATAAATAGCACGACAACGACAACAAAGCTTCCAACAATGACAATCACATTTGTTTCCATGCGACATAAATCCTTTGCTAAGAATTAAAGTCTGTATTCTAACATATTTTTTTACTGGATTCTAAAGTCAATTATTTTTTATTTGCTAGAATTGCTTGTTTTTGTCTAATAAGATTATAAAGGATA
>NZ_JRPL02000109.1 GCF_000765905.2 Helicobacter trogontum
TACCACCCAAAATAATCCACTCATATCAGTAATCTTACTTGTATTAATATCACCTAGATATACATTGTTATCTCTTATAAGTTTTAAAAGTTCTTGTTTGTTTTTTGGATGATATTTAAAGGTATTTGCATAGATATGTGTAAGTGTGCTTATACCTAGAAGACTTACTATACTTATTGTTTTTAACACTTTTTGCATGTTGCTCCTTTTTTATTGTATTGTTAGATTCTATAGTGTATGTGAAATATTAATCTTTTTTATACCATTTTGGTGGATTGTATTGCATTGAGGAAAAATCAAACATCTCGCTTATATCTGTTGCATTACTTACATTCCAAGAATCTAGATTCTGATCAAAGGATTGTGCAAATGCAAACATGGAACTCATGTCCTTAACATTACTCACATTCCAAGAATCTAAGGGCTGATTGAAAGATGTTGTATAAGCAAACATATTATTCATATTGGTAACCTTGCTTACATTCCAAGAATCTAGGGGTTGGTTGAAGGAT
>NZ_JRPL02000110.1 GCF_000765905.2 Helicobacter trogontum
ATACCTCTACCAAGCCTAGAAATCTCGGCAGTGATTAAAATATCTCCTGATTGTAGTTTATTTTGTAATTCAGTAATTTTTCTTTTTTCCTGTGTTTTTGTGCTACTTACAACAACTTCTAGAATCTCATCGATATAAATATGATTCTTTATAGCATATTCTAATATGAGTGCTTTTTGACTTTGTGTATCTTGCTTATCGCTTGATACTCTTATATAAGCAATAGCCTTTCTATGTGTCATGTGATTATGTTCTTTCATATCCTAATCTCTTGTTATTTTCCTTAAAATCAAATAAAAACCTTAAATAATAATTTAACTTTATTTTATATCAAAAATAAATCGTATATTTTACCCTATATATAATCAAATTTAAACGAACGATTTTTTTATCGTTTAAACATCAGTCATAAGGAGTTATCATGAGCTTTAAATTCAAAAATATTGGATTTTGCTTTTTTATTTTCGGTCTTTTTC
>NZ_JRPL02000111.1 GCF_000765905.2 Helicobacter trogontum
CCAACTAATCCTTTTTTCTTGCAAAAATGATGGAATCCAGCATAAGTTCCTTTTTCATCTAAAAGTAGCCATGTAGCTCTTATGCTTAACTTTTTCTCTTTAATATAATATTCAATTCGTTTATACTCCATATCATACATTGATTGATTGCTTCCTTTTGGACGACCAAGCTTTTTACCAGATTTTCTTGCAGCTTCTAGTCCTTCCTTTGTGCGAAGACTTATAAAATGTCGCTCTATATCTGCATTATAACTCCATATTGCAAGTAGGAGTTTTTCATAAGGACTATTAAAGGTTGTAAGCTCTGGTTGTCTAATGAAAACAAATTGCACACCTTTTTGTGCTAACTCTAAAACAAGATTCATAACCTCTAACATACCTCTACCAAGCCTAGAAATCTCGGCAGTGATTAAAATATCTCCTGATTGTAGTTTATTTTGTAATTCAGTAATTTTTCTTTTTTCCTGTGTTTTT
>NZ_JRPL02000112.1 GCF_000765905.2 Helicobacter trogontum
CATAAAGCATTCAGATGGTGTTGAGATTGTGTGGTTTGATTTCTTACCATTTTATGAAAATGATAACAAGAGGGAATGGGGAATAACTATGCAAGAATGCTTTGAATTCCAAGGAGACACAAGAATAAGTAGCCAAGAATGGCTAGATTGTTGTATTAAGAAAGAAATCGGTAGCTTTTATTTTGCATGGTCTGGCTTAATTGATTTTATATTCCTCAAGAACATTGGATTATATTTTCTTGATGACGTAATTCATGAAGACCATAATTTTGGTTGCCTATTGTTTTTACAGAGCAATAATATCTATGTTTTAAAGGATAAACTGTATTTATATAGAATTAGAAGCAACAGTATTACTAACTTTGATTCCGACAATCCACACATAGTCCCACATTGCAAGCATATTTATAAGGCTTTTAATAATGCGAGAATGACTAAGCAATATCATATTGCCAGTAGTTGGTTTCTTATGC
>NZ_JRPL02000011.1 GCF_000765905.2 Helicobacter trogontum
TATTGAAACACAAAAGAAATTTGAAGAAAAACTCCCAGAATTTGCTATGGAATTTGAACGATCTGTAAAAAAAGGGCTTGATGCAAGAGGGAGAAGGTAGTGTGAGTAAAAAGCCTTAATTATAGGTGACTTTTGCTTGCATCTTCTTAGAATCTCTGCACCTCTTACTTTATATTATATATAGTACTTTTTTAAATTTTATTTTGCCATCTGCTATTTGTATCACTTATGTATCATCTCATCATTTACTTTTTAATTTGGCTTGTGTTGGTAGTAGTAGCATCAAGCTAAAAATTAATTTAGTATCCATAAACATCTTTATGTTATTTACTAGCCTCAATAGCTTGATAATTTATTTTGTGAGCATTTTTATACCTCATACTTATCTTATTGATTGCGATATTATTAGTTATGACTTACATAAAATTTCATCATAAAATCTAAAAAAACCAGTATTTTTTAGGCATGATGTGGTAGTTTATATGGCTTTATCATAAAAAAATACAAAAATGTAAAGTATTTTTTACATTTTTATTGACAAATAACTAATTTTTATGTATAGTTCCAATGCGTTCCTAATTATTAGGGCGTAGTTATAGGTGAGGTTACCCCCTCCAATTTCCCTACGCCTATAACTTCAAAAACTTTGCTGAACCCCACAAATTGTGAAGTTTTTGTTACTCTCCACTCCTTTTATAGGCTCCGTTAGGAGCTTTTATTTTTCATTTTACTCCTTTGTTTTATTTAAGATTTATTCTTTTGAGTTGAAAAACTCAAGGGATTTTTTTGTATCTACGATACGTTAAAGCTGCAACATAATAAAAAGTACTTAAAAAATAAGTTAAATAAATATATTTAAAAATAAAAGAAAATGAAGACTGTGGCAGAGGGGAAGGGATTCGAACCCTCGAAAGCTTACACTTTACACGCGTTCCAGGCGTGCTCCTTCAACCACTCGGACACCCCTCTATAGATAAAAATTCTATAGGAACGCAATTATAGCAAAAAAAATGCTTTTTTGCAGATTATATCCACTTTTTAATATGAGATATTGATGCTTGATAACAATCCTAATGCTTCTGGGTTTGTTGTACCATCATAAATATTTGTAAGTCCCTCCACCCTTGATAATAATGTGTTTTTTATAGCAGTATTTGAACTAAAAGCTCCACCTATGTGAAGTGTTGTAATATGCACTCCGCCTAGTTTAATATTTTCTTGCTTATTGTTTATAATTGGTTTCACATTCCATGCACTATGGGCTACAATAGCCCTTTGTGAGCCTTTGATATTGACATGCCCTAGATAAAGCATAATATGCCCCTTTAGCCAAATGATACTTGCAAAGGGCTTTGCATTTGCGATAATATACTCTTCTTTTTCACTCTCTGTCATTTTAGATAGATTCACAAATTGCCCTTTAAATTGTGCTTGTGCAGCAGAATTACGTGGTAAAAATATCCCAAAGGATGCAAAACTATCGCGTGTAAAAGCACTGCAATCTCTATTGCCAAATAATCCCCCCCAGCCATACTTTTGTCCTAACATCGTGTGGATGAGTAGTGACATTTTTTCTTCACTAAAAGGCATAGGAAAATCTGAAAACAGATTAGAATCAAAATTGACTTCTCGAATTTGAGCATAATTATCTACGTCTTTATAAAAGGTTACAAGCGTATTGTGCCTTTTATTATAGGGAAAAACTTGTCCCACACGTGCATCAAGCACCCATTGATTCTGATAGGATAAGGGAATAAAATCTTTATTTGGAATTTTATAAGATTCAAAACTTAGAATTTTTTTACGCATACTATCACTAACAAGTCCGACACTACGCGTATCAATCCAACCATATACAAAAGGTCCTTGTATGTGTGCATATCGCCCATCGCTGCTGAAGTGAGAAATCATTACAGGTGTGCCCTCAAATATAAAGCTGTTTTGCCATCTATCAAATGGGAAGTCATCTTTACTTTTATAGCGTGGCTTATTTGTGGGGACAGCTCGCACGGATGTGGCTTGCACAATAATTCCTGCTCTAGGTTTTCGCAAAAAGTCTTGTAAGTTCATATTTGATAGGATTTGCTCAAATTCTTCAAGTGTATTTGGCATAAGGTTCTCGCCAATACCAAGCAGCGTGTTTATCTTTTGCTTGAGTGATGTTATTTTTGCATTATATTCTCTTTCTGCTTTTGCATAATTTTTTATGCCTTTCTTTGGTGGTTTTTTCTTAAGTTCTTCTAGTTCTTTATTGTAATTTAGAGCATTTTGCAGCGATGGTACAATATAAAATATAGAATCTGTATTGCTATTAACTCTGTTTATATCCCATACAGCATAAAACTTTGATAGATATTCTTCCTTGATTGCAGCGTCCAAGCTTTGCGTTTGAAACGGCATAGATTCTATCGAGTTGAATGTATGTAAGTTCTTTGTGCCAGAAAGTATGTTAATATTAATGCCCTCTTGTGCTTTCAGGAGGGTAAGGCATACGCATAAAGTAGTAAGAGTTTTAATAAAAGAGTTCATAATAGCGCTTCCAAATGTTGTAATCCAATAGTAACTTTTTGGATAATATTGTTATGATAGCTTACAATAAGTGGTCGTTTTATTACACTTAGATTCTGTAATATAACTTCTAGTGTCATGTCTTTTATACCTTGTTCTTTTAGTTTTTTATAGGTTGTACCCTTGGTGTTTATAAGATCTTCTAGACTTGTAAATTCAAGTATTGCTTTCAAAGATTCTATATCTAACCCTTCTTTTTTAAAATCATGAAATTTATATGCAATACCATGTTCATCTAAAAATACGAACGCTTTCTTCATACTATTGCAATTTTTAATGCCATATATTACTAATTCCATTATATCCTCATTATGCAAAGTTAATGTTATAAGGCAAAAGTTTACCATACTTATATTGATTTTGCATGAAAGCATAAAAGCAGTTTTTTACTTTCTTTGAAAATGCTTAGTATTACCCCTTTTTTATAGCAACAAGTTGTGGTATAAAGCGAAATGATACTTTTTTATACACACTTATAAAATTGAACAAAAAAGCATACCATTTTTATTTACAGAAAAAATAATTTTTCATATATTATATTATCTCTTACCTTTGCATGATTAATTAAGAATGTCGAAATAGATAATATTTCATAGATTTAATTATTTACCTAGGGTAGGCTATCTTGTATTAAAGGGTGTTTTAATGAATGGTATGAATAGGGTTTTGTGGATAGCTATAGCAGTCATTGGAGCGTGCTGCTTTGGCGTGTTGGCATTACATAATGGTGAAAAGATTTCAGCACTTTATCTTGTTGTTGCCGCGATTTGTATCTATTCCATCGCATACCGCTTCTATAGTGCTTTTATAGCGAATAAGGTGTTAGGGCTTGATAGCACACGAGCTACACCCGCTATCTTACATAATGATGGGCAAAACTTTGTCCCAACGCATAAGGCTGTTCTTTTTGGGCATCATTTTGCTGCAATCGCTGGAGCAGGACCTCTTGTAGGACCTATCCTTGCTGCACAGATGGGCTATCTCCCTTCTATGATATGGATACTTGTTGGTGGTTGTTTGGCTGGTGCAGTGCATGATTTTGTTGTGCTTTTTATTTCATCTCGTAGAAATGGTAGATCGCTTGGTGAAATGATAAAAGAGGAGATGGGTAATACCATTGGCAGTTTTGCTATGCTTGCTATTTTTGGAATTATGCTTATTATTATTGCCATTCTTGCGATGGTTGTAGTGAAAGCTTTAGCTGATTCTCCATGGGGGACTTTTACAATTGCTATGACTATACCTATTGCTATGTTTATGGGCATATACATGAGATTTTTACGTCCAGGTTGTGTTGGAGAGGCAAGCATTATTGGCTTTGTGTTGCTTATGTTTGCGCTTTATTATGGGCAAGTTGTCGCACAAGATTCTAATTTATCAGGTTATTTTCATTTTAAAGAGACAACACTTGCTTTAATTATCATGGGATATGGTTTTATTGCTGCAGTTCTGCCTGTGTGGTTATTGCTTGCACCAAGGGATTACCTAAGCACATTTTTAAAAATTGGCGTTATTGTGATTATGGCGATTGCAATCCTTATAGTTGCACCTGATTTGCAAATGCCAAGATTCACTCAGTATACTGATGGCACTGGTCCTGTGTTTGCTGGAAAACTTTTCCCTTTCTTATTTATTACGATTGCTTGTGGTGCCATAAGTGGATTCCATGCCTTAATTAGTTCTGGAACAACACCAAAAATGCTTGAAAATGAAACGCATGCTAGAATGGTTGGTTATGGTTCGATGCTTATGGAATCCGCTGTTGCAATTATGGCATTGATTGCGGCGTGTATTTTGCAACCAGGGTTATATTTTGCTATCAACTCCCCTGCTATTGCTATTGGTGCAGATGTTGTAAGTGCAGCACAGACTATATCTAGCTGGGGATTTGTAATAAACCCACAAGATATTACAGATCTTGCAAAAAATGTTGGTGAAAATACAATATTAAGTCGCACAGGCGGTGCACCAACTTTTGCAATAGGGCTTGCTACCATTATTTCTCAAGTACCTATATTTTCAGCAGCTTCAATGTCGTTTTGGTATCATTTTGCTATTTTGTTTGAAGCACTCTTTATTCTTACTGCAGTAGATGCAGGCACACGCACATGTCGTTTTATGGTACAAGATATTTTGGGCAATATATATAAGCCTCTAGGGAATCTTGAATCTGTTCCTGCTGGTTTGATTGCCACTGGGCTTTGTGTAGCAGGTTGGGGATATTTCCTCTATCAAGGAGCAATTGATAAGAAGGGAGGTATCTATACTTTATGGCCACTTTTTGGCGTAAGTAATCAAATGTTGGCCGCTATGGCGTTACTCCTTGTGATGGCTATTCTCTTTAAAATGGGACGCGGTAGATATGCGTGGGTTGTCGCTATGCCTGTGACATTCGTGCTTATTGCTACACTTTATGCTGGAGTGCAAAAGGTACTTCCTGCAAATGGAGAAAAATTGCATGATGCGGTGAGTCATGTGGCTTTTGTGCAGAATACAAATGCAAAAATTGCAGTATTAGAGCAAGTAAATCAAGACTTGAAGGAAGGAAAGATTGACCCTAAATCAACTACAGAAGGAAAAACCCTGCAAGAAATGCGTGAAATTGAGATCGCAGCAAATGAGCGAGATATAGCAGGTATGCAAAAAGATATTATTAATAATTCTATTAATGCCATATTGTGTATATTTTTCATGTGTGTAACATTGCTTGTGCTTATCCAAGCTCTAAGGATTGCTATACAATCTCGCAGTGGTGGGCAGCTTCGCTATCCATTAAGAGAAGAGCCATATGTAGCAATAAAATAATATTTGTGTAACAATTCTAACGTTTGCTATTATCTAAATTTAATATGCAGACACTTTGCAGAGTTTACAATCCCTTTTATACAAAGTTTTACTAGAGAGATTGAGGTAGGGTTGTGACAAATTCTATGTTCAAATTCTATATTCTAGGAGATTTGAATCTTTAGGAAGAGAATTGGAATGACTATTATTTTGGTTTCTTGGTTTTTTAGGACAACTTATAAAATCTTTATACAAAATTTTTGTGAGTAATAGTCTCACAAAGATTTATCATATTATGCGATAAGCACTTTATTGTCTTTCTTAAGAGTTAGTTGGCTCGGTAAATAAATTAAGGATTATAGTCCATGTTATTGCGTTGTTTTTTTGGAGTCTACATCTTATTTTACATTGATATTGCACAAGCTTTTAATCTGTGTTTAACAGTATTATTTAAATTATTAAAATGACGTTTTTTGGAACATGCCTTTTATAATATTCATGAATCCCATCGATTTTAAGTTTATATATAAATGCACCTTAGGTTTTGCAAGTCGACTAGATGATAGAAAATCTAAGTTTTCTGCCATCTTAATATTGTTTGGTATAAATAAATATGGTTTATCTTCTCATGTTACGTATTACACAAAAAGACCTTTATTGTAGATTTAATTCTAATATTGTGCATTTTAGTCTCATGTTTGCCCTATTTTTAAGATTTATCTTCTATAAGCACTACTTATGATATTACCACTTATAGCAATCATTTTAAACCAAAAATAACCCAGTTTTACTCAAAAGCCTCAAAAATACTTATTAACATAAAAATTATAAAAACATATTTTTGAATTTTAGCTACAATAGCACCTCTCAGTATAGATAAGAAATTCAAGGAGTAAAAATGCAGCTTATCTGCGATATGAGCATAGGTAAAAAAATTAGTCTTCTTTCAACATCAGTTCTAGTGTTAGGCATGTGTATGCTCTATGTGATTATTTCTAGTAAGTTGGAGAGTGGTATGCAATATGAGGCACAAAAGACGCTTATTGCCAATGCTATTCAAAATGCTAGAGAAGTGGAAAATTATTTTAATGCGGCAGGTGCAAATCTTGAGGCAATTACAAAGGCAATCCAAGCAGGTTGGGAGGAAGGGAGTGGCTCTTTAAGCGATAATTATCTAATGCATTTTTTGGGATACATTGTAGATTATGATCCCACCATCATAGCAACTTTTGCACAAGTCAAATATCCCTCTTTCTCTCGGAGTGGAGGGGCAGACACAAGCTTATATAATGCTAATGATATTTTAGAATTTGTGCTCATTGATACAGATATTGAGAACTATGATTCTGGTGTTGAGGTGGCGAAGCAGGGTGTTATAAAACTAACAGATGGACGCAATATTTTCGAAGGTCTTTCTGCCATTCAGGAAGTGTATACACAGAAACAGCCTATAGTAACACAGCCTTACCGCGTATTTTATAACAATATGGAGCGATCGGTTGTGAGTTTGATTTTCCCAATTATTGCAGATAATAATAAGGTGGTTGGTGTGATTGGTGCATTGATTGATATGGATAGTCTGTCAAAAGTTGTATTCAACTCAAAACATGCTTTATACCCACATGCCGAACGCTTTCTTATAAATCATTATAATACCTTGACACTTTATCCTGATACAAAAATGCTTGGAAGTCCTATTGATGCAGTTATAGATCCTAAAGCTGCACAAGAGATCATAGCTTTGCAATATGACGCAGAAGCTAGTGCTAGAGATAACACAAAGGTTATTGAGATAGAATCAAAGACTGGTGCAAAAGGTTTAGCAAGCGTTTTTAAACTGGAAATATGGGATGATATAGTCTGGACTATGGTAAGTTTTGCACCTTATGACGAAGTCTTAGAAGAACTTTATGTTGTAAGATATGTGATTATTATTGCAGTGATTATCCTTACACTTTTTATTGCTTTCATAATGATTGGTTATGCAAGGTTTTATTTACAAAATGATATCGAGAAAATTTATGTGGGCTTGGAGAATTTCTTTGCATTTTTGGATCATAAAACAAACAAAGTTGATAGTATTGCAATTCACAAGCGAGATGAATTTGGGCGAATGGCACAGAAAATTAATGCAGTTGTAAAAGACATTGAGAATCACAGCTTACAAGATAAAGCAGCCATCACCGATGCTATAAATGTGGTTAATAAAGTAGAATGTGGTGATTTAAAAGCACGTTTAACAGAGCAACCATATAATCCGCAATTGATTAAATTGCAAGAGATTCTGAATAATTTGCTTGGGGTTTTGCAAACAAAAATTGGTAGTGATATGAATGATATTCAAAAGCTCTTTGAACAATATAGAGATCTTGATTTTCGCCAATCTATCGCAAATGCAGAGGGTCATATCGAGAGTATTGCCAATTTGCTTGGCATGGAGATAAGAAAGATGTTGCAAGATTCTAAAACATTTGCAACAAGCCTTAATGATAAATCAAGTTCGCTTGAAGACAACGTAAATAAACTCACAGAAGGCACAACACAACAAGCCCAAGCACTGACACAAACTGCCGCATCATTAGAGCAGATCACAGCCTCAATGCAAAGTATGCGTGGACGTATGAATGAAGTTTTGCAGCAAGGTGAGGATATTAAAAATATTGTTGCTATTATTAATGATATTGCAAATCAGACAAACCTACTTGCTTTAAATGCAGCAATTGAGGCCGCAAGGGCAGGGGAGCATGGTAGAGGTTTTGCAGTTGTAGCTGATGAAGTGAGAAAATTAGCAGAGAGAACACAAAAAAGTCTAAGTGAAATCGAGGCAAATGCAAATATTTTATCACAAGGGATAAACGAAGTAGCAGAAACCATAAATGAGCAGGCACAAGGTGTAGCCCAAATTAATGAAGCGGTTACGCAACTTGAGAATAGTATACATCAAAGTGTAGAAGTTGCAAGATATTCGCAAGATATTAGTCAGGCAGTATATGAAATAGCAGGACAGATCCTTGAAGATGCGGAGAAGAAGCAATTTTAATTATTATTCATATTGAGTAATTTTACCACACATTAATACTGCAAGGAAAGTTTGTGAAATCCTAGCAGATTCACAAACTTTAAGAAATAAATATACTTTTGTTTGGTTTCTTAGAAATGGAAATATCTAATTCATCGCATTTGGTATAGCTAAATATGATAGGCTATCAAATTTATATTGGAATGATATTTTCATGATTATTAAGAGGAAGGTTGGCGTCATTTCACGTATTTATTGTAAAAATTTGACTCCTTGAATTTAACTTTGCAACCTGTTTTTCAAGATACTTGGTTTAAAGGGTTGAGCTAGAGATATTTGACTTGCTTGTATTTAAAATTTGTGTTAATATGAATGAAGCTTATTAAGTCTTGTATTGATTTTATTGTGAATCACCTTTGTTTGACATTTAATGTAAAGACATATAGGTTAATTTCTTTTATTATGATATCTTTGTTTACAATTGTGATAAAGGTATTAGGGGTTAGAATCTTCTTAGAGAAAGTTAGGAAGTATATAAAACTTACAATTTTTGCGGGCTATATGCTATAGCAAAATATTATGAGTTGTATTTGAAGCTATTTTAATTTTACAGCCCTGCTTTTAAAAGATTCTATAAAGATAAAAACCCCTAAAACATGCTTTAACAATATGTTTTATGTATAGTTGATAAAAGACATCAAAACATTAAAGCAGATCATAAGCTAAAACCTTGCAAATAGGCTTAAAATAGTGCATGTTGTGAAATAAAGGTTTATAAGTTCTTGGATAAAACAAGATTTTTTGAGTTTCTTTATAGCAATCTTAATAATATACTACTTCGCTATAACATAGCTTATTGGATTTTTTTAAGAAAACTAACTTTTTGCTTTTTAGGATATTATCTTACTTCAACGAGCCAAGAGGTAAAAATTGTTGTTGATGAGATTTTTTATATATTCTTGTGGGATAAAAAGTTTGCTCAATAATTTTTTAAGATTATTTTTTGGCTTTGTATCTATAGGTTGTTATTGGATTCTATAAAGTTTAAGAAAAGTAATGCTGGGTTATAAACTTTTAAACTTTAGCTTTAATCCAAAGAAAAGAAACAAACATAGCAAGTGAAATCTATTCCTCCTCTGTAAGCATACTGATGTTATTTTAACATCTCATGCAAGAGTTTTTTACCTCGTTCGACTGCAGGTTGATTGTAGGTTTGTATGCCAAAGATACAGCCAACAGCAGATGTTAGTAGCTCATAATACATTATAAGGCAACCAACATTTTCTTCATTTAATAAATCAAGTTCTATAGAATCTATAGGCAATCCCTCATCTTGCAATACACGCATAGTAGCACGTTTTTGTGTTGCAAGTAATTTAGCAAACGAGATGGTATTTACAAAATCAGTTGGTTCTAAGCCTTGCAATCTTATATCAGGTATCACAAGCTCATTATATCCTTCTTCTTCAATGCATAGGAATGTGATGGTTTTGTCTTGTTTGCCTTCTAAAATAAGTTGCAAAAATGAATGTTGATCGATACTTCCAATAAGGCTTATAGGTGTTAAACCTATCTTATTAGAATCTTTATCGATTTTACCTAGGCTCTCTCCCCATAACTGCACATACCAAAGATTAAAATCTCTAAATGAACTAGAATAAGAAAATAAGATATTCATCGGCAATGTATTGTGATTTTTTGCCATAAATTGTGCCTTTTCTAAAATATGATCCTCATTTCTTGCAAGAAAGGAATCTTGCAGGGTTTTTGCTCCTTTAAGGATGGAATCTACTTTATAACCAAGCAACATTAAAGGCAGGATGCCAACTGCACTAAGCACACTAAATCTACCACCTATATTACTTTCAATTCCAACACTATATACGCCATTTTGCTTTGCCCATGTATCAAGGGGTGAGTTTATATCAGTAATAACGAGTAGGCGGTTTTTGACACAAGATTCTAAAAGATTGTAACGCCAAATACAATATTTCATCAAAGAAGTGGTTTCAATCGTCATTCCAGACTTTGATATTACAATAAAAAGTGTTGTGTGAAGTCTAATTTTTTTCAGTGATTTCTGTATTTTTAATGGATCTGTATGTTCTAGAAATTTCACCGTAATATTGTTTCTATGTGGTAGGTGATACAGCATTGTATCAATAGCTTTTAAACCAAGTGAGCTCCCACCTATACCAATAATTACAATATGCGTAAGATCCTTTAATACCGCACTATTATATTGCATATACGCAAGGGAATCTTGCAGAGCTTTTGTTTCATAAGGTAGATTGTAATAACCACTTTTTTGCTGCTTTTTTTCATTGATAAGGCGAGTAAAGATTTCATCTTTTTCTTGATTTGCTTCTTGTGTATACGTTGCTAGTTTATTGAAACCTAAATGAAATTTTACCATGAGGTTTTTCCTTGCGAGATTTAAGATCAAAAAAGTTTGATAAATCTTTCATTATATAAAAAAAACATAAATATATATGAAATATAGATGTTAATGAGGTTTAAAAGTATAAAGTTTATAATCTGTTTTCTTATTTCATGCAACAATGCTTTGTTATAAAATAAATCTAATTTGCTATAATGCACTGTAAAATCAGGACGCATTCACGGAGCACACAATATAATGGCTATATATGATGAAAATGTAATAATGGCAACCGCGACAACATATTTAAATGATGCTAAGAAATATATTAGAAAAAGGGATATGCAAATCTATCATCGTGTTAAATCATTAAGTAAAAGTGATATGGATTTTTTAGAACAACTCATGCTTATACACATAAAAAATATAGAAAAAGGTTCAAAAATTCCACAAAATTTCTATGCTTTTTTGGATAACTTTATTCTTGATAATCTTTTTGTTAAGCATTGTTTTTCAAGTTTAGAAATGATTCGTCTTATTTGTTATCGTCTTGCATTATTACCAAATCAGGTGTTGCTAAACGATGTCAAAAGGAAGTGTAACAACATTCTTTTAAATAGTATCAAAAAATATAAGCCATACAAAAATACAAACAATATGCTCTATGTTTTTATTCCACTACCAAACTTACAAAATGATATAGAATCTTTTGTAAAAGTATGTTTAGAGCTTTTTACACAAGATAAGATTAACGGATTAATAATAAATCCTCTAAACCTTATTTTAAACCCAGACTTCAAAGATCAAACACAACGTATAACAGAGCTTAGTGCCAACTTGCAAATACTTTTGAATAATTCAAATGCAAAGAAGCTTGTTTTAGATAATGATTGTGAAAATCTCTTTGTGCTCTTAGCAAGTATAGAAAATGCAGTGCAAAACATTGGATATCCTGTTGATATTACCCTAAGTTTGCCAAGCTATCACTTTATGTCATTGGAGGCATTAGATCATATTGCAGAATTAAGCAAAAAGTTATGTAACCAAAATAAAGCAAAGTTGTGTGTAAGGCTTAAAGATTTGGATTATGCTTATGATATTATGGAATTTAAAGCCGCACATACTCGTGCCATAAATACACATTTTACAAATCAAACTAATGCTAGAATTAACTTAATTGCACTTATAACAAAGTGCGTTCAGTATAAAGATATTCTTGCATGTTGTATTGTAAGCACAGACATGTTTGTTCTATCATTGGCAAAAAGTCTTGATATGCAAATGCAATTTGAGATAGAGCCAAGTCTACATTATCCCCTCTATAAAATCTTAACAAAACAAGGTGTCCAACTCTCTGCGATAGCCTATTACACAACACATTTTTCAGATATGATTGCTTTGCGGTTAAAAGAAGCATATGCAAACATTCACTATGGCTTACTTGATTATATTTCGACACTTTATAACAAGCAAGAATGGGATAAAAAGTCTAAAGCTTTTATGCACAATCTAAAATATAGCCAAAAAGACGATCTTAAAAAGGAATATAGTCTTAGTGCTATCAAAGATTCTATGCTTTTATCACAAACACAACAATACAATTTTGAAACTTTTGATTATACGCTAAGAAAACCTCTAGTGCTATCTCAAATAATGCTTTTACAGAATCTAACAACAAAAGATTCTATGAAATCAAATTATGTAGATTCTAAGGATAAGGACAACGTGGGCTCATTTCTAAAAGATTTAGAAAATTTGCAAATATACATGCCAAATACAAGTAAGCTAGAAGATGTTTTATATCTTAATGCACAAGATATGCATAGACTAAATATGCAAAGTATGAATAATGCTCCAGCAACATTTTCACTCTATGCGGAAAAGGAAAAAGAAGAGTTGAATTTAGCCCATAAAAAGCAAGAAGAAATATTGCAAAATAGGAGTAATATCATAACCTCTGTGATTGGCCGCATTAAAGAATGTATGCCATCGCTTTTTGCAACATTGTGTGAGTTGTATCCAAACACACCGCCAAGCATTTATGAAGAGCAAGTATATATGTTGCTTGATAGCTTTAAATATTATGCTTATGCATACAAGCAGCTCCTGCAAGAGACAGAATCCGTATTGCTTATGCCACTAGGAAACATCTTTATTCATACAAAGAAACTAGCTATACATGAGATTGGTGCTGTGATTGCAAGCAATATTATGATAGGTAATGTTTCGTTTTTAGAAGATTCTGTAATGAGTCGAATATTTTATTATCTTTTTACACCTATTTTTGATTTTTGCCCTTTCTTGTGTGTAATGGAGAACAAAAAGGCAAGAGAGAGAGAATTAATTGATTATGAAATTATTACAAAACAAGACTTTATGAAATTACAGACAAGTGAGCGAACAAATAACTTTTTGGTATGGGACAAAGGTGTAAGTGTTGTGTTTATTAGCTCATTTTATGACATACATGAAGCAGTCAAAGAAGTGCAATATATGCGATTTAGCTTACATGCACAAATTTTGATTTATACAGATTCCTACATTTATGAAGTAGCAAAGCAAATCTTTATTCCATCGCAAGTTATGCAAACAAGCCTTGCAGATCTCATCTTAAATTTACCAAAAGATACATCAAACTTTAGCCTTTTTACTTATAATAAAGCAGAGATGAATTATGCAATAAACAAACTAAAAGTGTCACTTTGTATCAATGGTGCATACAAATCAAAGCTGGTATCAGGCACTCCAAGGACATTTTCACCTGGCTATCTACAGCCTTTTGGCAGTAAGCTTTTGCTTGGTAAACTTGTGCAGACAAGCCCTAATAGTGTGATTTTGCATAATAGTTTATATTCTGATATTATTGGTTGTTTTAGCGAGATTCTAAGTATTGATGAGATTGAGTTTCTCTATAATCTCAATCATAATTACAGCCAGTTTTTAAAAAATCTCACACGCATAGCAAGTTTTGATAATATCTATGAGACAAAGAAGCCATATAGCATGTGTGTGCGTGTTTATGAACAGGATGATTTCTTTCATGTATGTGTCATTATGCTCATTAGCTTCTTATTGCAAATAAAAACTCGACTTAGTTTTGTAAAAGAGTATTTTGCACAAGCTCCAGATACACCAAAGATACTACAAAAAGCGTTGCAAGAGAAATATATTGATTATTTTACCTTGAATTTTGAAGATGAAAAGTCTTTTAGAGATTCTATTGACACAGAAACTTTGGTGCGTATCCTGCAAGATGAAAGTGAGTTTGCTTCCACAGAGACTTATACATACTTAAGCAATCAAGGCATCATTGCAGAGTATTCATTGCCTATACTTAATTGTCACTTGGAGCTTGAACGCTATCTTGCAACGCAGTATATCCAAATCGAGCCAAATATGCTTTTACAAACACATGTGTGTTGATGTATGCTTACTTGGGGTATGATATATAGAAGTGCAAAGCATGATATAAATTTATCTTTGATTTATTATTATGCTTTGTAGACCCCCTGCTTTCCAATACCCTTTAACTTTGTATTCATCGAGTTTACATAGATTTGAATCTGTTATAAATTCAATATGTTTATATTTCAGTATAACATTAGGTAGATTTTTGCAGTGATCTAGAAATATCATGTCTTTATCTAAATATGGCAGGATATTAGCATACAGATACATGGCTTGCAACACCAACTACATTGCATTATCTTTACTACCATCATTTATAAAAATACATTCAAATTTAAGTGCTTGATCACTATTTTTGGCAATAGAATCTAAGATATCAAAAACCTCTTTACTGAAAGCTTCTAAATTTTTAGATTCATTATAGCAAGGGACAATAAGCGAAAGTTTCATAATTAGATCCTATCTTTAAAAATAGGCAATATTATACCAAAAATTGCCATTAGGTAATAGCTTATGGGTTTTCATTAACAGCCATCTTTGTTGTGATGAGACATTTTAGATATGAATTTATATTAATTAGCAACAAGCAATAATTTAAGCATTTATCATTATAAAATACTGCAAACATGCAGGAATATAGTAGAATTCCATTTTAGTTTCAATCTCTACATAAAAAAAGCACATTGTAAGGAAATATCATGTTTTATGAGCTACATGGAATCTTAAACATTACTTTATTAAAATACATTACCTTTCGCTCTGGTTTAGCATTTTTTCTTGCTTTTTTGCTAAGCGTGTATTGTATGCCATTGTTTATCGCATGGGCAAAAGCTAAAAGAGCGAACCAACCAATTTCAGATTCTATAAGAACACATGCAAATAAGAAAGACACGCCAACTATGGGTGGTTTGGTATTTGTCTTTTCCGCTGTTGTATCAAGCTTGCTTTGTGCAAATCTTAGCAACTCTTATGTGCAAATTGGACTTGTTTGTCTTATTGCATTTATGCTTGTTGGTGCAAGAGATGATTATATGAAAATTTCAGCACGAAGTAATGCGGGTATGAGTTCAAGAGCAAAGTTTCTACTTTTAGCTTGTGTGGCATTTATTTTAAGTTTATGGCTTTATTTATCTGGTTTGAGCACTGATTTTTACGTTCCATTGCTTAAAAAGCCTATACTCACATTAGAATCTTGCTCTTATGTTATGATTGCCTTTTGGGTGATCGTATTTTTAGCGACTACAAATGCAGTAAATGTGACTGATGGGCTTGATGGATTGGCAACTATTCCTAGTATCTGCACCCTTGCATCCTTAAGTGTATTTGTGTATATAGGTGGAAATTTTGAGATGGCAAAATACCTGCTTTGGCCTCATATTATAGATTCTGGTGAAGTGATGGTTTTAAGTCTTGCTATGATAGGTGCACTTTTTGGATTTTTGTGGTACAACTGTCACCCTGCACAAGTCTTTATGGGAGATAGCGGAAGTTTAGCATTGGGTGGTTTTATTGCATATTGCGCTATTGTTTCAAAGAATGAGATATTACTAATTCTTATGGGCTCTATTTTTGTGATTGAGACCATTTCTGTGATTTTGCAAATTGGAAGCTATAAATTGCGTCAAAAAAGGATTTTTTTGATGGCACCAATCCATCACCACTTTGAGGCAAAGGGTTGGGCGGAAAATAAAATCATCGTAAGGTTTTGGATCATTGCTATTTTATCAAATCTTGTCGCACTCATCACTTTAAAGATTCGATAAGACGTTTTATTTGATATTTGTTTTGCAATAGAGATTTTAATGGGTATCAACTTAGAATCATAGTTGCCCAAACGCAAGCAAAAATAAATATTTGAAATCATACAGAAAACCGCCCAATTCTTTCATTGTTATGTCTGCTTTTTCACATGCAAATTCATCGGGGTCAATATATTGAAACATGCCTGATAATGTATTGCACACATTTTTATCAATGCGTGCTTGAGCAATCACAAAATTTCTGCCTTCAGCTACCATTATCGATGCAATTTTTTTAGCTAAATCAGATTTTGCTTCTGCACCAAAAATATAATTATCCCATGTTTTTTCAACATAAAGACCAGATGTTTTTCCTTTCATTAAACTATATAGTCGTTGCATATAAACTTCACATATTCGCTTATCAATTCCTGTGCGAATGCACTCTTGGGGTATAATAGAATGAATTTGTGTAATCCTATAGTTTTCATACTGACTTTGTGTTTTTTCTTTTATATCATCAAGAAATATAAAAACCCCTATACATGTAATGATACCAAAACATGCAACAATAGAAAGTACCCACTTAATAGCCCTTTTTAATATCCCAAATCTAATTAAAATAGCAACGAGCACTGCAAGTGCAAACAACAAGGTTAAGATAAACATAAAAACCTCCAAATAATATAACCGATCTAAATATCTATTATATATTAAACTTATTTCAAATACTCAAATCTATAAGATTCTAGCACCTTTGCACACAAAATCCCCCTTATTCATGCTAAGAACTAACCTATCATTACGATTAATCACAAACAAGTCATCCTTTTTACTAGTCTTTTTGATTTTTCTAACATGCACCATCAATATTACAAAAAGCCTTATTAAGTGTAATTAATATCTCTTTTAATTCCTGCTTATGTATGGATTCATGGTGCTTTACATTATGCTTTTTAAAGAGTATGTTATACTTAATCCTATCACACACTATACATAATATAATCAAGTGCTTTCATATAGTTAAAAATCTGCTTACATACAGAATACAACGTTTTGCATGTAGCTAGTTTATTACTTGTTTGATAGTCTTGCAATATGGCTAAAATATCATTTTTAGTAATATCCCTTATATCTTTATTGCCAAATGCAGCACATAAAATATTAGAATAATGCTTATATCTTGCAAGTGTAACCGCCCTTACATTCTTACTAGCTAACCATTCATTACAAACCTTATATCTGCGATAATATCAACGTAACATACAAATCATTCATCATCAAAATCTTAGATAAGCAGATTTTTCATATTGTTCAATGTAATATATTTACATTTATTTTTATACTTGTTTTTGTTTTTATCTCTAACATCTAAGAGTTGCAAATATTCCTTTAGATTTAACCCCTTTTGCTTGTATTCAACACTTTCAATAATATTGTTATATCTCTTTGCTATCTCTCTAGCGTTATTTAAGTTGAATTGCGGGTATTGCTAATGCTTTGCTTACTTGGTTTTACAAATATGTATCAGTTATAAATCATTTAAAAAAGAATAGCATGTAAAAAACGATGCTCTTATATTTTAATATTACATGAGTATTTCTAGATTCACTTATACATATATGTAAATTTATATACAAGTTCATGTGTAATGTTATATGGTTTTGTGTATATGCTTACTCACTTAAGAGTGTAGTTCTATGATGAAACAAGAATGCCAATACATAGTATAATGATTCTATTTTTCATACCAATTTACACCCCAAATATTCTACTCATACTATACAGAAAGCTTTAATCTATTAACTACATAAATTCCCTAGTCTTGTTTGTGTAATAAATGAAGATAACAAATAATATATTAAAAAATTGAGAAGCGCATATGATTTAAAACCTTTATGACTAAACCATTTCATCAATAATCTAAGATGTAAACACGGAATATAAAATACGAAATAGATGGAGAGAATATTAAAGTGATAAGTATCTAAATACTAAGATGTTATAAAAAGAGAATATCGCGGCTGATATTCCCCAAGTCAAAAGACTTAATAAATTATTTTAATATGTTATAAACGAGATTCATAGCGTCTTAACATATAAAGTCGTTTTAACATTTTTTTCTTAGCGTTGATTTTTCGCTTTTTGCGTTGTTCTGTTGCAGATTCAAAAAATCTTCTTGAACGACATTCTGTTACGATAAGATTCCTATCAGCTTGTTTCTTGAATCTTCTATACGCTTCATCAAAAGTTTCAACTTCTTTTACTTTAATGCCTGGCATATCATCACCCACTTTCTTTGAAAAATTGGACTAAATTATATCGAAAGAATGCAAACAAAGGTAAATATCTTTAATTTTCCACCCATACATCCTGATTAATAACTAACATATGTTATTGCGATTAAATTGGAGATTAGAATCCTTAATCGCATACAATCAAGTCATCTCTTTCTGGGCTTGTGGAAATAAAGCCAACCTTACAATGCACAAATGATTCTATAAAAGCTATATATTCCTTAGCTTCTTTAGGTAATGCTTGAAAGTCTTTTAGTCCTGTAGTTTTATCCCAACCTTTAAAAGTTTTATAGATAGGTTTTACATCTAAATCATAAGGCATATAATCAATTTCTCTGCCTTTATATTCATAACCAACACATGCTTTTATAGTAGAAAAGCCATCAAGTACATCAATTTTCATTAATGCAAGCTTTGTGCAACCATTTAATCGTACGGCATGTTTAATCGCAACCAGATCAAGCCAACCACATCGCCTTTCTCTACCTGTCGTTGTGCCAAACTCAAAGCCTTTTTCTCTTAATAAGTTACCAGTATCATCATGCAGTTCTGTTGGGAATGCACCATTACCAACGCGAGTACAGTATGCTTTTGTGATCCCAATAACTTCATTTATGTCTCTTGTGTTTAAGCCTGTGCCAGATAGACAACCTGCAATGCTTGTGTTTGAGCTTGTTACAAATGGATATGTGCCATGGTCGATGTCTAGCATACTACCTTGAGCGCCTTCGAGCATGATTTTTTTACCCTTTTCTATGCAATCCCAAAGTAATTTTGTGGTGTCTGTGATAAATGGAGCAAAAATTTCTGCATACCGCATTAATTCTTGTATTAAAGATTCTGAATTAATATCAAGATTTAAATGTTTCAAATTCTCAAGATTTACCTCAATTTTAGTTCTTAGTTTCTCTTCACAAAGTAAATCACCAATCTGTATGCCATTTCTTGCGACTTTATCTGCATAGGTAGGACCTATACCCTTGCCTGTTGTGCCAATGGTTTCTGTGCGTTTATTTTCACCTAAATTATCAAGCAAAACATGATAAGGTAGGATTACGTGTGCTTTATGAGAGATAAAAAGTCTATTTTGCAATATACTAATATCATCACCTGCTTGTGGATTTAGTGCCTTATTTAAATCTTTTAATTCTTGCAGTAATGCACCAAGGTCAATAACTACACCATTAGCAATAACGTTTTTGCATTGTGGATATAAGATTCCGCTAGGGACTAAATGTAGTGCGTATTTTACACCATTCACAACGATTGTGTGACCCGCATTGTGCCCACCTTGATACCGCACTACATACTCATAATCTTTTGCAAATCGATCAACGATTTTACCTTTACCTTCATCACCCCATTGCACACCGACAACAACATCAACCATCTATATATCCTTTTTATTTTGTTTTAATAAATAATGCACAACATTATCTGTATAGATTCCAAAACCACAACTTTTTACCTCATCAATACAAGATATACCACCAGATAAAAACGTAAAATTTTGGATAACCATACGGAAAAATAAATCATCATAATATTCAACTGGCACAGGCAATAGCGGAGCACATATAAGATTTTCATAATCTGATGAACATAAATCTAGAAGTCTTTTGATCTCTGTGCGTAAAAAGTCAGGGCATATTGCCAGAAATGCTTTTAAGCTTACTGCATCATTGACTTGTAAAAGTTTTGCAAGAAAATCAATACTCTGCAATCTCTCAATATTTAATGTTGCAAAGTCTTTATAGTCTAGTTCTGTGTTATCTACACAAACTTTGGCAATACTTGCATTTGTAACTTGCAGTAATGGCTTAATACCTAATTCCTCAAAGATACGAATGCCAAGTTCTAGAATCTTTAAATATTCGCTTTCATCAAGACATTCTACACCGATTTGATTGTGCTCTATGGTGGGGTAACTAAAAACAGGTTGGATATAAAACCACTTTTTTTGTGTCGTACTTCGACCAAGTCGCTTTGTGATAATCCGCACAACATCAATTGTGCTATCATTTCTCATTGCAATTTGATGATTTTTTTCGCTACTTAATTGAATCACATCTCTGTTTAGAAAGCTTTTTTGATGTTCTTGATAGACAAAAGTGGGACTTACAATCTCTTCAAAACCATGCTCATAAAAAAGATTCACACTTAGATTCTCAACCTTTCGTTTGAGTGCTGCTGATAGCCCAAAATGAAGCTTACTTCCTTCTGGAATCTCATGTTCTAAAATCATATTTCACCTTTTCTTGCTTGCAACAAACTCATTATTACAAAGTTTTAATTATAGCTGATACTTGATAAACAACGCGATTTTTTAGAATCTTGGATTATTTAATTCCTTAAATATGGCATCTATAAATGCGTATGTGATAAGAAAGATTTAATCTTGTCTAAGACATAAGATTCTATTGTTATATCAAGCATAAGCAATGCAACAGGCAGCATAAAATTCATACATTTTACATAATCTTTTTGTGTCATTAAGATATGTGTTGCATTATATTGTTTTAAAAGGGTGTTTAAAGTATTAAAATCAAAGTCTGCATGATCTGCCAAATAGTATTCATGCACAACATTCTTTGGTAAATATGGTTTTAAGCGGCTAGGATTTGCTATTGCAGTCGCTAAAATATATTTAGATTCTATATGAGAATCTTGAAGATGATATAAGCTAACCTTTCGCTTATAATCTTTATTTTCTTTTAAATGTAGATCGCATTTTTTGTAAAATCTCTTTGGAAAGCGATAATATCCGCTTGGTAAAACAAAAGGGAAATAAGGTTTTAGAGTTGGCTCTAGGAGAATATCAAACTTATTAAAATTAAACCTATATGCATCATCAAGGATTACTATTGGTATATTTTGTGGAATGTTTTTTATATGTTGGGAATTTTGTTTTGTTTGCGTGTGT
Source organism: Helicobacter trogontum (assembly GCF_000765905.2). Classification (GTDB taxonomy): domain Bacteria; phylum Campylobacterota; class Campylobacteria; order Campylobacterales; family Helicobacteraceae; genus Helicobacter_A; species Helicobacter_A trogontum. Next base: position 21,119 of record NZ_JRPL02000011.1, read on the forward strand.
GTTAGCGTTTGTATGTATTCCAATGCTTTTGTGCGATCTTCACTTACAATTACATTGCCTTTTGTTTGCGTGGCAAGCAACATTGCTTCATCGCCGCTTTGTGCTACATCACAGAGTATTTTCCCATTGCAACTTACTTGTATTAAGCCTTTAGATTTTCGCTTATAACCACGCAAGACAATATAAATATTTGTGTAGCCTTGCTTGTGTAGATGTTGTGTAAGTGCAATGCAAAATGGTGTTTTACCACTCCCACCACTTACAAGATTTCCAATGCTTAGAATCTTTATATCAAATCTCATTTTTTTTGTTAAATATTTCTTGCAAAGTGCAATTGATACGTATAGACATGAAAATGGCAATAAAGCATAGGCAAGAATTTTATGCCATAATTTTGGATAAAAAAAATAAGATTCTATGAAACTAATTTTTTTTGTATTTGATTGTGTTTTTGCGTGAGGTTTTATTGGATTTATTATTTCTTTATAGCCCTCATATGCTATGCTAGATTTCTTTGAATCTTTGTGTTGATTATCATTCATAGATGTATTTTTTTGCATAAGATTCCTCATAACTTATCATTTAAACAGAATTGGTATTGTAATACCTCTGTTTATGAAATTATAGATTCTATAGAAGTTTTGTGTATTTGCCATATTTGTTCGCAACATTTTCTTTGATATGCCTTATAATACTCATTCTTTTGCAATTGGCTCAACAACACATAAAAATCAGATTACAAAGATTATAAATAGATGTTTTATTTACTTAAAATAAAAATATAAAGATATTGTTTGAGAGTGTTTATATATCTTTGCGTCAGCATGTATATGTTATTGTGGAATCACATAAGTATATATTGTGTATGTAGCATATAATTCAAATGTTTTAATGGTGTTACAAAATTACCATTATTTACATACTTTATATGCAAACCAATGTTTTTTATTTACTTTTATGTGTGTTTGTGGTTTTATATACGCGATTGCAATGATCACGAAAGGGAGTGTTTAAATATGGCAAATAACAATACGCAAGTTTACAAGAAAAAACAGCCTCTCAATAACAAACTAGCAAAAAGTTTAGTGTTTTGGGTTTTTATAGGCTTATTCTTAGGTGTACTTGTTGGGACGATAGGAAGCTTTCATGGAGCAGAACATTCTTCTGCTTTTTTTCAGTTTTTTTATGATTTTTCAGTGCATTCTAAAGAATACACAATTGATCCTTTTATTAAAGGGTTAAAGCTGCTTATGGGTCCTATCATTTTCCTTACGATTATTACTGGAATTATACGATTGGAGGATCTTAAAACACTTGGATCACTTGGCTTTAAAACGGTTATTTATTTTGAAGTAGTTAGCACATTTGCACTTATTGTTGGTGTGTTTTTTGGTGAGATTATTAAACCTGGTCATGGTATGCATCTTGATATTGCTAGTCTTGATGCAAAAAGTGTACAAGGCTATATAGAAGCGGGTGCAAAAGAGACACAAAGTGCAGGTGGGGAGCTATATAACATTTTAATAGGTGCAATACCCCATGATCCAATTACACCATTTGTGGAGGGCAAAACACTGCAGGTGCTTGTTATGGCGGTTATCATTGCTATTGCATTGTCTTTTACAAGTAAGAACTTCAAAGAATCTGCATTAAAATATTTTGAAAGTATGCAAGAAACATTTTTTAAGGTGCTTACAATTTTGATTTGGTATAGCCCGTTAGCAACATTTGGTGCAATGGCATTTTTGATTGCGAAATTTGGCTTTAGCTCTATTAGCGGTATGGCATTATTACTTATAACAATGGCTCTTGCTGTAATTGTGTTTATCTTTGGTGTTTTAGGTGTTATTGCGGCTATGGCTCGTGTAAATATATTTAAGTTTATGCGTTTCATTTATCGTGAAGTGCTTGTTGTCTTTGCAACTTCAAGCAGTGAAACAGCGTTAGCACCACTTATGCGTAAGCTCGAGAAGGCTGGGATACAAAAAGCTTCTGTGGGACTAGTGATCCCAACTGGGTATAGCTTTAATCTTGATGCAACAAATATCTATCTAAGCCTTGCAGTCATTTTCTTAGGACAAGCCTTTGATATTCCACTTACATTAGAGCAAACCATTACGCTTATTATAATTTTAATGGTTTCTTCCAAAGGTGCAGTGGGTGTTACAGGTAGTGGATTTATCGTGCTTGCAGGGACGCTATCAGCATTAACTACCGCAGATGGTTCGCATTTAATCCCTGCAGTAACCGTTGCTGCTATACTTGGTATTGATAAATTCCTTAGTGAAATGCGTAGTGTTGGGAACTTGTGTGGTAATGCAGTTGCTTGTATGATTGTAAGTATTTGGGATAAGCGTGTTGATATGGAAAAATTCCGCTATGCACTAGATCATCCTGATGAATTTAGAGTCTTATAGTGCGATGTGCATATAGTTTTTATATGGCCCATTGAAGTTGTGTTATGCAGGGTGTCTTAGAAACTTCTATATCCTTGTTATAGCTGCTTTGTAAATGTCATTCTGATATAGAATAGATATAATTTTGAGTATGAATATAAAAGGAAGACTAAATGCAGACACAAACAAATTTATACCTTTCAAACGATGCTTATACTATTGCGCATAGTCCTGATGCTGATGACATCTTTATGTATTATGCAATTGCGTTTGGTTGGGTAGATACGCCTTATAAGCTTATTAATAGTGCACTTGATATTGAAACTCTTAATGTGGCATGCTTACAAGGTATGTATGATATTAGTGCTATATCTTTTTCACTGTATCCTCTTGTATGCAATGAATATGCTTTATTGCGTACTGGAATGAGCTTTGGTGAGGGGTATGGACCAAAGATGGTAAAACGCAAAAACACTTCACTAAAACGCAATTTTAAAGTAGCCCTAAGTGGAGAACATACAACAAATGCTATGCTTTTTAGAATTTATTACCCACACGCACGTATTGTATATAAGAATTTTTTAGATATTGAACAAAGTGTGCTTTCTGGTGAAGTAGATGCTGGAGTGTTAATTCATGAATCAATTCTTAATTTTTCTCAAGAGCTTGAGGTGGAGGCATACATTTGGGATATATGGCAGGAACTTTGTAAAGAAGATTTGCCCTTACCTCTTGGTGGTATGGTGCTACGTAGATCTATACCGCTAAATCGTGCAATCATGTTAGAAGAGGCTTTAACTCGTGCTATACAAATAGGACTTAGACACCAAGATATTTTAACAAAAATGTTACTTGAAAATAATCTTGTAAGGATTAATGCCAAAGAGCTTGACATATATCTGCAACTCTATGCAAATGAACATTCTCACACATTAAGCATAGAACAAACTAGAGCATTAGAGAAATTGTATGAAATTGGTTACAACCACAAGCTATATAAGCAACACATGGAGCTTGAAAAATATCTCATTCCAACAGAATATGCAAAGGTGCGCTATAGCTAAGTTGTTGTTTCAAAAATAGAATCTAAAAGCCCATTAATAAAATCCTTTTCCTCAAATGCGACAAGTTCATCAGCTTTTTCACCCACACCTAAGAATAGAATTGGTAATTTAAATTCATGAATAATACTTAGAATCGCACCACCTTTACTTGTGCCATCCATCTTTGTAATAATAATACCATCAAGCCCCAAGGCTTCATGAAAGATTCTTGCTTGCTCTATACTTGAGCTACCTTGTGTGCCATCTAACACCAAAATCTTATGAAAAGGTTTATTATCTAAGGCTTTACTACATGTTTTTGAGATTTTTATAAGTTCATTTTTTAGATTCGTCTGGTTTGGCAATCGCCCCGCTGTATCAATAATAGCATAGTCCATATTTCTCGCTTTTGCAGCATTAATTGTATCAAATGCAAGTGCACTAGGATCATGTGCATGTTTTGTGGTAACAATCTCAACACCAATTTTCTCGCTCCATAATTGTAATTGCTCGATAGCTGCTGCACGAAATGTATCACCTGCACCAAGTATTACTTTCTTGTTGTTGTCTTTAAATTTTTTTGCAAGTTTTGCGATTGTAGTAGTTTTTCCTGCACCATTAACACCGAATACAAGATAAACAATAGGGCGTCCATCTACCTCTTGGAATCTAACTTTATCATAGTAACTTTCACCACGAAAAAATCTCTCAATAGCAACACGCAAGGCATCTCGACTGATATTTTCATCAAGATTATCTAACATTTTCTCAATGATCTCATAATGAATATCTGATTCTATTAGAATTTCTTCTAGCACACTTTTTTCTATTTTTTGTTGTTTTTGTCCTAAAAATCGTGCGATATTTTCTGAAGTTTTCTTAAAAAATGAAAACATATCTACTCCTTGTTTTATAAGCTATTTGGATTCTAATGCCTTAGTGCTGCTTGGGGCAGTTTGGCTCAATGTATTATTTGGGACTTGTTTTGTAGTGTTGGGATCTGATGTGTTATTTTGTTTGGAATTGGGCGTATCATTCTTAGCGAGAAGTTCTGCTACTATTTGTTCAAGCACTTCCTCAAGCACCACTCCTTCAATGCTTTGTGTAATGTTATTTTCAGTATCTTGTAAAATAAATAATGGTGCCTTGTAATCTCTGATTTCAATGTTTAATACACGTTTTAGAGAATCTAAAAACAGATCGAATTTACTCTCTGTATCCACAAGATTGATTAAGCCTTTATTTAGTGTGATTGGGAAATCTCTGTAATTATTGGCATGTAATGGGGTTTTGCTTAAGATAAATACTTGCAAACTTTTTGTTCTATGCAACAAATTATTAATGTGGATAAAGGTTGGCATACACATATTACAATCTTTTGGAAAAAAAGCAAATATTTTAACCGCATTACTAGATAACATACTTTGCTTATTTCCAGCACTTGTGACATGTAGCTGAATTTTGTTATTGATATGTTGCAATGAGAGTTGAGTGCGTGTATCATCGCTTATATTTGTGAAATCATAAGTTTCTGTTTGACTATCACTTTTTATATTCTCATCAGTATCACTACAGCCAAGCAAAACGATAAACAAACTTAAGCACAAAGCAAAAAAATAGATGTTATATGATTTTATCTTATATAATAGATTATGTGATTTTTGCATATTTCCCCATTATTTATAGATTCTAGAGTAATAAAAAATTAAATGCGAATTATAGCTAAAATAGCTATTTTATGTAAGCCAAATAGAATAATTGACAAATTTATACAATCTATCAACGTCTCCTACACATGCAACATGTAATGAATAATTACATGCTTATGATGCAATATAATGCTTTATGGCATGTCCTTAAAGAGATTGTTGAGTGTTATTAAAACATTGTCTTCGACTAAGTCATTTATGTCTTTTTCTGTAATTTCTGATTTACTACCCAAGTCAGCAATTTGAGATGATTTGAGATTAAGCTTTGCATGTTGTGTGCTTGTAAGTGTTGTTAGACCACCTTGCTCTGTTGGAATAAGCATAATTGCATGTATGGTAACATCAAAACTATTATCATGTTTGTCTTGTATAAAGCCACTTTCTGTTTGTAGGATCTTTTTTGAATTTATTTTTATGCGTAAGTTTGCATTGCTGCTTTCTGATTTTTTAAAGCAACTTTTTGTTAAGGCTTTTTTTGCGGTTTTTTCAATGATTTCTGCCATATCACCTTCTACTTCAAAGGTAGCACTAGCAAATGTTTTAAAGACGGCACATTGTGCAATATTTTTTTGCTCCACTTCAGCTTTTTCGGCACAACCACTATTAAGCATAAGAGCTGCTAGGGCAACACCTAAGATTTTTATTTTAAATGACATTATATCCTCCTTATTATCCATGTCAGTGACTAAGTTTTGAGTTTTAGTAAAATGAGATTCTACAATAATTTGCTATAATTATGTACCAATTTTTTATTTTTAAGGAGCATTTATGCCACTACTTGATAGCTTCAAAGTCGATCACACAATTATGCCTGCCCCAGCTGTTCGCCTTGCAAAAAGTATGGAAACACCAAAAGGCGATAAAATTTCTGTATATGACTTGCGTTTTTGTAAGCCCAATAAAGAAATACTGGATGAAAAAGGCATTCATACATTAGAGCATTTGTTTGCAGGCTTTATGCGAGATCATCTAAATGGTAAAGATACAGAGATCATTGATATTTCTCCTATGGGTTGCAGGACAGGATTTTATATGAGTGTGATTGGTGCACCTGGAGAATATGAGGTAAAAGAAGCGTGGGAGGCTAGCATGCGTGATATCTTACGTTTAACAAGCCAAGATCAGATTCCAGAGCTTAATATTTATCAATGTGGCACGGCACAAATGCACTCTCTTTATAATGCACAAAAAATAGCACAAGATATGCTTGATAAGGGCATTGGTGTGATGGATACCCAAAAGCTTTTGTTAAAAGATTTTTGTTAATCTTTTTGGTTTTAGAATCATTAAAGTTCAAGCTTGAGGAATAGGCATGGCAAAACAAAAAGAGATTCAATATAATCTGAAACAATTAGGCAAAGAAACAGCATACACTTTCAGCTATGATCCAAGTGTTTTAGAATCTGTACCAAACCCACACCCACAACGAGATTATTTTATCAAATTTAATTGCCCCGAATTCACTTCGCTTTGCCCAATTACTGCACAACCAGATTTTGCTACCATATATATTAGCTATATAGCAGATAAGCTCATTGTAGAGTCAAAATCACTTAAGCTTTATTTATTTAGTTTTCGTAATCATGGTGGATTTCATGAGGATTGTGTAAATACAATCGCAGATGATTTAATCAGACTGCTATCACCTAGATACCTTGAAGTTTGGGGTAAATTTACACCAAGAGGTGGGTTAAGCATAGATCCTTATGTGAATTATGGAAGAGAAAATAGCATATATGCAAAATTAGCAAAAAAGCGTTTGTGGTTGCATGATCTGTATCCTGAAACAATTACAAATCGCTAGTAGATTTTATATCCAAATGGTTTTGTAATATAGAATCTAAAGCATATGGGCAAAACTCATTTTACATCAATATTTCAAAATAGCTGTGTATTGTAAGATTGTAGCTACATCACATATAAGTCAAATGTTATAAGTGGGTTTGTCATCAAACGTGAGTTTTATAAGCCAAGCCCTCCGCGTAAAGAAGATATTAAATGCAAAAAATGTTAATATGGTTGCAATAGAGTCCAAATATTTGCAGCTATTTTGTTGTCCAAGCTATAGTCTTTGTAAAAGCATAGATGAGGTTTTGTTGTGCTAAGTTGTCAATACGGCGTACCTTGAAAAATACATTATGATACCTTAAGTTTATTTTTTAGGAAAAAGTAAAATCTTGCTACATGGTTGTAATGATTGCAGAGAAAATGATGATATGAAAATAGATTTAAGGTATTGCAACGTAGATTTTATATGAGGAGTATCGCTATGAATGGCAATGCAATAAGAAAGTATAAAATGACTAAGCTTGTGGTTAAAAGATTCTAATATACTGCAACACATAACACATTCAGTTGGTTGCGGTATATGTAGATATATTGATATTAGTGATGGTAACTAAAATTTAGTTGGCTTTTCTTAGAAGCCTTCACCTTTGATTTGTGCTACCCATGCATCAAGTCTCTCATCGGTTTTGTCGTCTTGATTTACTTCATCAATAGCCAAACCTACAAATTTTCCACCTTCTACACCCTTAGATTCATCAAATTCATAACCATCAGTTGAAGTTGCACCAACAACTTTTGCACCTTTTGCTACATTTTTGAGGTGGTAGAGTGCATCACAGAAAGTACTGCCATAGCTATCAGCATCACCTAATGCCAATAATCCCACAACTTTACCATTAAAGTTTGCCCCTGCAAGAGTTTCTGCATAACTTTCCCAATCACTTTGCAATTCACCATCACCCCACGTTGAGCTTGCTAATATGATTTTATCAAATTTATTGATAGCATCGGCATCAGCATCGGCTACATTTACAAGCTCTGCACCACCCAACTTTTTTGCTAATCTTTCGCATACATCAGTCGTAGTGTCATTATCGCTTCCAAAAAATATTCCAATACTCATTGTATTTCCTTAATAATATAGATTTACAAACCATATATTTTGGTTTGTTTGACTGCAAGGATACTACATTTTACTTAACTGCATTCATATTTCTGCTATACTTACGCATATTTTTTTGCAAAAGGGAAAAAATGAAAACAAATATTTCAAAGATTGTGACGCAACCACTTTTATTTACACCTGGTCCAACGCCCACCCCAGAGTTTATTCGTCAAGCTATGGCAGAGCCAACACTACATCATAGGACAGCTGAGTTTGAGGCAATATTTGCAGAAACTAGAAAGCATTTAAATACAATGCTTGGCATGTCAGAGACACTTATGCTTGCAAGTAGTGGCACAGGGGCTATGGAGGCATGCATTGCAACTTTTTCTTCACACAAAATTCTTAGTGTAAATAGTGGCAAGTTTGGAGAACGTTTTGGTGATATAGGCAGGGCAATTGGCAGGGAGGTTGTTGAGATTATAAATGAGTGGGACACACCTGTAAGTGTAGAGGCTATTGAGCAGGCATTAACAAAGCATAGAGATATTGAGTGTGTGTGTTTGCAGATTTGTGAATCTGCAGGTGGTTTATCGCATCCATATAAGGAGGTTGCAGAGCTAGTGAAGCAATATAACAAAGATATTTCTGTTATTGCTGATGGTATCACAGCCATGGGAGTAGAACACATTGATACTATGCATATTGATGCTTTAATCGGCGGTAGTCAAAAGGCTTTCATGTTGCCACCAGGATTAGCATTTATTGGTTTAAGCAAGGTAGCAACTGATTTTATAGAAAATAACTCAAAAGGTTATTATTTTAATTTATCAAAAGAGTTAAAAAATCAGCGTAAAAACACAACTGCATATACAGCAGCAACTTCTATTATAATAGGTGTTAAAGCTTATTTTGACATGCTTAAGAGCAGAAATTTAGAGATCACAGATATATATGAATATAGCGCAAAAATTGCAAATGCCACACGCAAAGCATTGCAAGCAATAGACTTACATATTTATCCAAAAACACCAGCAAATAGCATGAGTGTTGTGGATTCTGTGTATGCAAAAGATATTATAAAAACCTTAAAATCTCATTTTGGTATTAACGTAGCAGGTGGGCAAGATAGGTTAAAGGATAAGATTTTTAGAATCAATCATATGGGATATATTCCTGTGCATGAGATTGCTTTTGTAGTAAATGCTATAGAGCTTAGTTTGCAAATGCTTAATCTACGCACTTTTAATGGAGAAGCAAATAGGGTATTTTTTGAGGCATTGATGTAGAAGTATCACCTAATAGGGCAATGTGATAGTATTTGAATAGCTTTGTCCTAAAATGCTATTTAATAATATTAAACATAAATTAAAGTTCTTTTATTATCCATTATCTTAATATGCATGAATTTAAAGCTATTTTGCGGAGGTTTGAATCAATAAATTATTTACCACTGCTTATTGGCGTAGATTGTAACCATATGGATAAATATAGATAATGTGATTGTAAATTATACCAAGCGATATGTTGCATATAGACTTGAAAGATATATATAAATGCATATAAATAGTTCAATATAGTAGATCTTGAGTGTTATTATATGTATAAATATATAGTGTATCCTGCATTGAATAAAAATATGGACATTATTATCCAGACCAATAGAGTGTAAGTCGGATTCCTAGGTAAAATACTACATTTTACAAAAAGATTTCAGATATATAGATTATAGCAAGTAGAGCTTGAGTTTGAAGTTTATATGATAATATTGTGCAATAGAATAGAATCCCCATTTCTTAGAATTCTACATATTGTATATAAGGATAAAAATGACAGCTACACATAAATCAGTTTGGATTACTTTTATTTTATTTGGTCTTTTCTTGTTGAGTATTAATTATGTATTCCCCACACAAAGTGATGATTTGGAGGCTAGTTTTGGCGGATTAGATGGTGCTATAAGCATGTATATGAATTGGAATGGGCGATTTGGTGAGTTGCTTAGAACAGCTTTTATTGGTGCACTTGCTCCAACACTATTTTTTAAACTAATAAATACTTTAGTTGGAATTGTATTTTTGCTTACATGGTTTGTGATTCTTTATGCAAGACTACCAAGAAGTTTTAATGATAGCATAGTGCTTGCATTAAGTATTTTATGCATTTTGCTTTTTAGTACCTTTGGGTCAATATTTGTATGGGCTGCTGGTGCACTTAATTATTTATGGGCTTATACACTTGTTTTACTTGTTTGTATACCCTATAGACTTTTTTGGCACAACTATATTACACATAAGCATGTTATTTTCCAGTCCCCACATATATTCATTCTACTTCCATTCTATATAGCAAGTTTTTTTGCTGGAATGTCCAATGAGATTACAGGTGTTATCGTAATTGTTATTCATATTTGTTTGATTTTTTATGCAATTGTGTTTGCAAAAGTTAGGCTACCTTTTTGGTATTACACAGGTATAGTATTATTCTTACTGGGTTTTTTAGCATTGTATCTATCTCCTGGTCATGCAAAGAGGGCGGCGTTATTTATACAATTAGAAATTGAGTATTATTCAATTAGAGATCTCTTGCACATGGGCTTATATGAAAAGCTTACAAGAATTAATCATGTTATGAAAGCTACAAGCACAACCCTTGTTGTATTTGCATGTTTGTTGTTATGTTTTTTATATACTCAAGTTAAACAAAAACAATGGCTATATATTGCTCCAATCATGTTATTTGCGATAATTTTAATCACAGCTTTTATTGTGCCACCACTACACTTTCTTAAACATCTTGTTAGTGCTTGTTTGTTTATTGTAACATGCTATTACATTTCATTGGTTTATAAGAGAGATGGGAATATAGTATTGTCTAGACTATATTTTTATGCTTTTATTCTTTTTCTCTTTTGTCATATATGTCTTTTATTTACATTACAGGTAAATATACCACCTAGGGCTCGTCTTTTTGTTGTGCTTAATGGTATTGTTGGATTTTTAATTGTTTACCAAGTCGCAATAACGTTGTTTTACCGCACACAAAGAAAGATTCAGTATGGAATCTTATTATTTAGCTGCCTTTATGCGACTTTTGTTTTAAGTGCATTTGTAGATATGCGTATTAAGTGGAATAATATGACAAACTATATAGCAGAGCAAAAGGCACAAGGGATAGAGGACATAATTGTAAGTCCTGCATATTTTCATAGCTTCTATAAACGTTATGGAGATTGGCAAAATCCAGCTGATAAGGCAGGTGAATTTCCAAATCCAAGTTATGCAAAGCATTTTGGTGTGAGAACTTTTGTGGTTAAAGAAGATAAATAGATGTAATGTTTTTTTTGAAGCAGTGTTTTTGTCAAATATATTGGGTATATCTAGGGATATCAAATTATATGAAACTTTAAATTTCAAGAATAGTTGCTCTTATTGTACTGCATCTTAATACGCATTACAGACACGGAGATTATCTAGAATGGCATATAGTTTATATGATAAATAGATATCTTCTGCTTTTTACACACAGAAATATAGCTTTCATTCAGTAGAGCTGGCAAATATATAACCTTATTATCAATAATAAATTCTTGTATAACAATATAACACAAAATATTTTCATAATAAAATAATTCCAACTTAATTATTTCGTTGTTTGCAGAATCATTATTATATGCATTATGTATTATTTTAGATTGAAGCACCATTTTATTAATATGGTGATATAGTGCGAATCTTAGATTCTAGAATGATAAAGCAACACAAGATTTCGCTTTTTTTGTTATAATTTTGTCCTAATTTAACACATAAAACTGGATTTTATATGAAACATATACCAAATATTCTTACATGTTCGCGTATTTTACTTGCTATTTTGTTACTTGTTGTTATGTTGCATTGGGAATATATTGCACCTTCCTGGGTGGATATTTCTTGGCGTAATTATTGTGCTTGTCTTATCTTTTGTATAGCTTCTATTACAGATTTTTTTGATGGTTATATTGCGCGGCAGTTTGATTTGGGTAGTACATTTGGTGAAGTATTTGATCCCTTAGCAGATAAAATGCTTATTCTTGGGGCTTTTATCGGCTTATTATTGCTTGATAGAGCAAATGCCTGGGCAGTTTTTATTATTTTGGCACGTGAATTTTATATCACTGGATTGCGTGTTGTTGCGGCAAATTCAAGACAAAATGTAGCAGCAAGTCCTCTTGGCAAGTATAAAACAGGTTTTCAGATTCTAGCAGTCGCCTTTTTGCTTGCTGATTTTTTTCCTGGTGGCACACTTTTTTTATGGATTGCAGTAGTTGTTACTTTATATTCTGGGCTTGATTATACTTTTAAGTATTATAAGGCTATTGTTTAATGGGCTTATTGTTTGCTATTCTTGGACTTTCTTTTCTCATCTTTTTTCATGAGTTAGGGCATTTTTTATTTGCACGTCTTTTTGGTGTTAGGGTTTTAGTGTTTAGCATTGGCTTTGGTAAAAAGCTTATATCAAAGCATTATAAAGGAACCGAGTATGCTTTATCAGTCATACCACTTGGCGGATACGTGAAGCTTAAGGGTGAAACAGAAAAAACCTCTAAAGAAGAGAAAAGTAGTTCTCCCATTCAATTAGATAGAGATTCCTTATTATCTAAACATCCACTGCAACGGATTTTAATACTTCTGGCAGGACCATTATTTAATTTCATCTTAGCATTTATGATATATATTATTGTCCCTATAAAAGGTGTAGAAACTTATTCTCATGAACCTATTGTTGGGGATATTGGAAAAGAGTATTTGGCATATAATGTATTGAAGAAAGGTGATAAGATAATAAGCGTCAATGATGTTAAGATAGAAAAATTTAGCGATATTGGTCATACTTTAAATGATAATAAGCCAGAAAATATGGAGGCAAAATTACTTGTATCTCGCCCTATTTCTAGTGAAGAAAAATATACAGAATCTAACAAGATAGATTCTATGCACACACAGCATAACAGAGAACTATTAGAATTATTTGTGCCTTTAAGCAGGGATAATAATCGCGTAATACTAGGTATCAAGCCTATTACCACAATCATATATCTTGGTCCTATGGAGATATTACAAAATGCTGCATTAAAGATATGCAATGATATTACGTTAATATACAAAGGGCTAAGAGATATGTTAATAGGACTTATTGGGATTGAACAGCTAAGTGGCGTGGTAGGTATTGCTGATGTGAGTGCTAAGGCTTATAATTCAGGATTTGTTAATTTTATGTTGGTTCTTGCACTCATTTCTGTGAATCTTGGTGTTATAAATTTGTTACCAATACCAATAGTTGATGGCGGACAAATTCTTTTCACCCTTTATGAATGGATAACAGGAAGAGTATTGCGTGAAAAGATAGCCAATACTCTTGTCGCATTGGGACTAAGCCTTATTATAACTCTTATGCTACTTGGACTTTATAATGACATTGTAAGAATTATGGGAAGATAGATAAGAATACGTGCGTCTTGAATAGGATTGGTTGTTAAAAGATAATCGCAACTTAAGGTTTATTTTGATGTAATTTTTGCCATAATATTTTAGAGATCCTACTGAACAACATGTATAAAAATATTGTTATAATAGATTCTGATAAAGTATATTCATATTCTTAGCATCCATTTAAAGATCCTTGTTTGTAAAATGAATGCACTCTTATAAAAGCAGTTTTACCTAATAAAACATATAGATAAGGCATTTTTGGTGCTTTATAATATTTGCATATCTTTAATCTAATTCGCATTGCTCATATAAGCATGATACTAACAAATAATTATTCATTACAAAGTAAAAGCATTTGTACTAATTATTTGAAAAATACAAACTTCAATGTGAGAAGTATAAAAGATATGTAGCAGTAAGTCATAAGCTTTGATGTTTTTAAAATCTTCTCTCTTCTTTCTGACTTAATTGATTCTATGTCACTACTTATGATTTTAGCCATTATCAAGCATTTGTAAAATGAGGTTTTGCTATGGATCTTCTAAGCTTGTGAATAAGTAGAGCTAGATGGATCAAGTTTATTGTTTGAGTAGATATTAAGGTGTAGGCAAGAAGAATTGAGCCGTATATATTCATAATATACGAGACAACAAAAAATGTAAGCTTTACAAAAATAGCCACATTATAATATAGAAATTTATCTTATAACAGAGTAATACTTTTTAAGATTATAACACTCTTTGCTTTTCAATCTCTTTATAAATCTCAAATTCATCTTGCACAGCAATATCATTAAAACCATCAAGCATAATGCCGCATTCATATCCTTTGCTTACCTCTTTTACATCATCCTTAAATCGTTTCAGACTCGCTATTTTACCGCTCCATAACACTACACCATTACGCAGAACCCTCACGCTTAGATTTTTTTCAACCTTACCATCAAGCACCATACAACCAGCAATAGTACCACGTTTTGCAACTACAAAAGTCTCTCGCACACTTACATTCCCTACAACTTCTTCTTCAATAACTGGAGACATAAGTCCACTCAATAATGCCTTCATGTCATCAATTAGATCATAAATAATTGTATAGCTTTTAATTGTAATGCCTAAGTCTTTTGCAAGATTTTTAATCTCATTTGTTGGACGAACATTAAATCCTAACACAACGCAATTACTACTTGCATTTGCTAAGTTTAAATCGCTTTGCGTGATTCCACCGATACCAAAACTAATGACATTAACTTCAACCTCTTGGTTATTTAAACTCTCTAGACTTGCTTTAATTGCCTCAAGGCTTCCTTGTGTATCAGCACGCAGGATAACAGGCACACTTTTGATTTGCCCTTTTGCTACCATTGAGCTTAACTCATCAAAAGTAACTTTTGTGCTTTTACTAAATTGTTTCTGTTGTAAATATGCACGGCGTTTATTTGCCATCTCTCTTGCAATAGAATCATTTTCCACCACTTGCAGTAACGCACCAGCACTAGGCACCTCTGATAATCCAGTAATTTGAGCTACACCACTTGGCTCTAATCGAGTAATACTTTTACCTGTATCATCTTTTAGTGTTCTTACCTTGCCATATGCCGTATCTGCAACAATACTTTGCCCAATTTCTAGAACACCTTGTTGCACAATAATTGTTGCTACAGAACCTTTACCAACTTGCTGACTGCCTTCTAATACGATAGCTTTTGCTCTTGTTTGCTTACTTGCTTTTAGCTCTAGAATCTCTGCTTGTATGAGAATTGTCTCTAAAAGCACATCTACACCTTCACCCGTTTTCGCACTGATAGGAATAAATTCATACTCACCACCCCAATCCATCGGCGTAAAACCAAGTTCTGCACATTCTGCTTTTAACTTATCTGGATTTGCATCCTCTTTATCCATTTTATTCATCGCAATAATAATTTGCACATTCGCAGACTTTGCGTGATTTAGAGCCTCAATGCTTTGTTGTTTTACTCCATCATCAGCTGCTATTACAATGATAGCAATATCTGTAACCTGTGCACCACGACTCCTCATTTGTGCAAATGCCTCATGTCCTGGAGTGTCAATAAAACTTATCCATTTATCATCCTTTTGCACCATGTATGCACCAATATGTTGTGTGATACCACCTGCTTCACTACTTGCGATGCGTGAATTTCTTATATAATCAAGCAATGAAGTTTTACCATGATCGACATGCCCCATGATGGTAACAACAGGCGGACGATGTTCTAATTCAGATTCTACAACTTCCTCTTCCTCGACGAGAGGCACATTTGCTTGTATGCTTACATCAATGTTGTATTCACTTGCTAAGATCTCAATAGTATCTCTATCAAGGAAGTCATTTTTTAACATTTTTACACCAAGCAAAAAGAGTTTCCCTAATACATTGCCTAATTCTAGATTTGCTTTTTCGGCAAATTCATATACACGTATTTCTTCAGGTAATACAAGTGAGCTAACAGCTTCTGTTTGTTCCTTACCTTTATTGTTACGCATTTTTTTGCCTTTACCTTTTGAAGGTCTCGCAATCGATCCTTCTTTCATCCATGGGCTATAGCGATTGACTTTAATCTTATCATTTAGCTCATTTTTCTTTACCCTTTCTTCCTCAAGACTTTCTTTTGGCGTATTATCTTCGTATAAATCAATTAGCATAATTTCATCTTGCTCATCATCATAGCCAAAGCCACCCATGTCGCGTTCCATGCTGATAATGTGAGAAGAATGTTTTTGCTGCGGTTTGTTTGCATTTTTATCTTTTTTCTTTTTTACTTTCTCTTTGCGTTCAACATGCTTTAAGCTATCAAGTATTTGTGTAGCACTACGTAAATTCGAATTAGAATCATCTTTCTTCTTGTTAGTTGTTTGTGCTTCATCGTTTTTACTGATGACTCGTATAGAACTAACACGTGGTTTTCTTAATTGACTTGGATCTATTCCTTGTGGGACTTCAGCATCTTTTTTGACATCCGTATCTAGTATAGATTCTAGTGGTTCTGGTTGTGCGTTAGTTTGTACTTCTTGCCTAGTTTCTTTAATATCTGTTTCAATATGAGTGGTGCTTGCCTGTTCTTTTTCTACTTCATGTTCTATTTTTATTTGATTGCTTGTCGGTGTTTTTTCTACCATTTTTTGCTGGTCTTCATCACCTCTTCTTATAATTTGGATAGGCTTTTTAGTCTTAATATTATTGGGTTGCACCGCTTTGGGGATTGCTTGTGTTTCATCTTTGGTTGGTGATTCTACCTGCATATCTTGTTTTGTTGCTTTTTGTTTTTTTATATTTTTTTGTGCTGTAGTTTCTATTTCTGTCTCTATATGTGCGTCATCTTTTTTGTCTGCCGTTTTAGCTTTAGAATCTTTTTTTGTTTTTGTTTTTTCAGTTATTGGTACTGATGTGATATGTTTGTAAAGCATTTCTGCTTCTTCTGTTGTAATAGTGCTTGATACATTTCGCACCTTAAAGCCCAATTCTTTAGCTTTATCGAGTATATCTTTTGGGTTTTTTGCAGCTTCATCTGCGATTTCTTTAATACTTACTTTTGACATATTTGCACTATCTCCTCGATTTGTTCTTGCAGATTCTCTGCTTTTCTAACAATCCTCTTAATAATTTGCTGTGTTTTGCGTTGTGGCAAACACATATAACATACATAAAAACTTCGCCCGCTACCATCATAAAGTTGCAATGCAGATTCTAGGGCTTTAAATCGTATGAGGTTTCTTTGTAAATCCCTCTGCCTACATGCAACACACATACGCACACTTTTTGTAGCATAGTATCGTGTAACCTTACTCACATGCACCTATCCTTTCTCAATCTTAATGCCATCATTATCAAAATCAAGCGTTAAGACACGAAATTTAGGAAATTTGGTGATAAGTTGTTTTGCCAATCGCTTTGCATCATCGCTATAACATAAATTAAACATTGAAGAGCCACTGCCAGATAATGTGCTCATGAGTGCACCATTATGTAAGGCATGTTTTTGAATCTGAAAAAGCACTGGAAAAGTTGCCATGCGAACTTGTTCATGCATTCTATCAAGTGAGCTTTCACGCAATAAATCCCACCTTTGCATACAAAATGCAAGACTTAATACTGATGAATGTGAGAGATTAAAGACACAATCTTGCACACTATAGGTTTTTGGCAATACATTCCTTGCTTTTTTGGTAGACATTGGTTGATAAGGGATAACCATTACCGCCTTAACATTTCTTGGCATCCTTTGACGTAAATATACTACACTTGATTTGTTATTATGAGTTGTTTTTAAAAAACTTGCATTAAAGCCACCCATAGTTGCTGGTGTGATATTATCAGGGTGGTTTTCGTGTTGCAAAGCAAGATTAAGCACTTCATCTTTACTTGGTATTTGTCCCACCATTTTAAATGCACTAAAAATTGCTCCAACAATAATGGCACTTGATGAACCCATGCCTCTTGCGACAGGTATATTGTTTTGGAATGTGAAATGAAATTGAGATTTGCCACCAAGTCTTTTGTATGTGTGCATAAAGATTCTTACAAATGTGTTGTCTTGTGTAAAGTGCGGATTTGTCTTTCCTTCACCACTAATTGTAATGCGTTGCTCTCTTGCTTCTTCTATACTAAAATAATTGCGAAACCCTAATGATATGCCTAGACAATCAAATCCCGGTCCTAAGTTTGCGCTGGTAGCAGGCACTGAAAAATTCAAACTTCTCTTCTCCGTATTTTTAATCTGTTATGACAGTTATAGTGTCTCTGTAAAATATCGTGCTATTATAGCAAAGGATTCTTTATTTTGCTACAAATAAAATAAAGCAGAAGCCACAAATAGTCCGATATTAAATATACAACAAAATGCAAGTATAACAATAAAGCGAAGAATGTTTACCCACCATACATGTCGTCCAAAATTTTTTCTTGTTTTGAAAGGTTTTGTGCTTATTAATCCCAAGAGATAAATTATAAGCAATACAACAGTGCTAAAAAATGATAAGATGATTTGTGAGTGAACGGCCATGCTAAGTTTGACTTGATCCATATCTGCATGTGAATTGAGAAGATAAATAAAGATTATAATGCAAGAGAAGACCCAAGCGAACAATATTTGCAAGTTTAGAATCTTGTGTGATGAGAATACGCTCATAAGCAGCATTATGCAACAAAATAAAGCAATCGTGATTATATAGATAAATGGCGAGTTGCGTAATAAAAAAACAATTTGATCAATATGAATAAGTGTTGTAATGGTGTGAAAAAGATTTGCTAAAAAATCCATATAGTTCCTTAGAATATGCGATATCACATTATTATATTCTTAATGCAAGAGTTTTTAATATATGTGATGACATATAACATTGTGAAAGAAAACTCATTGTTTTATGAGGCTGCATTATATCTAAAATTTTATATTATCTTATAACTCTCTACGCTTTGTCACAAAATCTGTGCCAATTATACTACATGGGCACTGAAATTCATAAGATTATTTTATGAATAGCATACTAAAATGTTACTTTAAGCTTTGCCCAAATGCTTCTACCCGGCTCATAGATTCTATCAGTTGGTGCTACACCAAGAATAGCTTCACTACCATATTTTGATAGATGATAGGCATAGAGTGTGTCTGTGATATTATCTATACCTGCAAGTAAAGTCATATTTTTAAAAGTGTAGCCACCATATAAGTTAAGTGTTGCAAAAGCTTTACTTGCTCCAAAATCTTTGCCAACCACATTTCCAAAATTTAGAGCATAACGATATTGTGCCGCATTAAACAATACATCAAAACGTAACAACCAGTTGTTATCATCATAAAATATAGAAAATTGCCCTTGTAATGGTGCAATTTGTGGTAGTGGCGAACCTGCATTGAGTAGTGCATTTGCATTGCTATAGGTGGTGAGATTCTGTCCGTAGGTGTAAGCCAAAGAGCCATAAAGGTGGATAGAATCTAAAAAGATATACTCACCTTCAATTTCACCTCCAAAAAGTAATGCATTTGTATTAAATACACTTGTATTACTTCCATAATATAAGGCAATATAATTTGGCATATATGATGCAAATAAACTGATTTTTGCATTATAGTTTCTATGCTTATAAACTATACCAGTATCAAATTGTGTATTTGTTTCGGGTAATAAATTCATACCTCCAACCTTACTTCTCTCCCAAAAGTCTGGAGCCCTTTGTGCTACACCAAGTCCAGCATACAATGTAGCACTACCTAAATATTGCTCATAACGAGTAAATGCACTTGCAAGATGGTTATGTAGTCGTGTCTTTGTGCTATGTTGAAGGGTTGATACATAATCATATCTTGCACCAAAGAAAATAGCAAAGTTAGAATCTGGTAAATATGCACCTTGTGTAAAAACTCCTGCATTTTCAAACAGAAAGTTTGCCGTATAAGGTTTATTGAGTGTTTCATTTGCCGCACTTGCACTAGTTTGATTTCCAGACATTCTTAAGGCGTGAGAATCATTGTTATAACTTGTGCCAACATAAAGCTCAATCATATCATTAAAATAGAATTTACCCTCAATTCTACCACCAATATTTGTCCTTTTTGGATTACTCAATTGGTATACATTATTCATAACAGAACGATGCGAAAAGTTATCCATAACATGATCTATATCATTATACCATGCACGTATGTCTAGTAAATCAAAGGTTTCATTAAATTGTTGTTGGTATTTGAGGTTATATGACATTCTATCAAAAGTGCGTGCATCCATTTTTCTATCTGCATAAGATGCAAAGCCCCTTCCCATATCAACATCTAGTTCTATTGCCGCATTTTCTGTGGGCGTTATCGTGCCTATTAGACTTATAGATTCTCTATTGTATGCAGAATGCACACTTTTATTGCCACCTGCTTTATAATCATCTGCAGAATAATGCGAGACTATTGCTTGTAAAGAACCATATTTATTTCCCACAATAGCATTTGCATTGATATCAAGACGATTAAAACTTCCATAAAGTCCACTTGCTTCTGCATGATAGCTTGGATTTTTTAGCCTCGTTATATCTCTTTCAAACAATACACCACCTGCTATTAATGCACCATAACGCACGTCTTGTGGTCCCCTGTAGATACTAATTCTGTTGTAATTTTC
Source organism: Helicobacter trogontum (assembly GCF_000765905.2). GTDB lineage: Bacteria > Campylobacterota > Campylobacteria > Campylobacterales > Helicobacteraceae > Helicobacter_A > Helicobacter_A trogontum. The sequence goes on from NZ_JRPL02000011.1 coordinate 41,764, forward strand.
TGGAAAGACGTAAGTGATCGTTGTATCCATTCTACCGCCACATGCACCATTGAGTGTGCCGCCATTCAAAAAGATAGGCAACCTTGAAGCCCCTTGTGAACGAAAATAGATCTCGCTGCCACCACCACCTTTCCTAGTCATAGAAAAGCCTGGAATAAATAACATTGACTTTGCGACATCACCATTATGTAGAAGTGTATCCTTACCATGAAGTTCGATGTTTGATGGGGAAGACAAGCTATCTCTTTTCCATTGAGATACAGCGACAACAGGAGATAAAACTGCCCTTTCTTGTATGCTTGTGCGTTTTGTTTGTGTGTCTTGTGTTTGTGTATCCAATGATTGGCTATCAGAATCTATTGTTGTGGTTTGTCCATAAACAATGCAAAATATCATAGGCAAAACACGTATAACCTTTGTCATAATATTCCTCCCTTTGTGCGGTGCTACATACATGTGTGTCTAAATATCTGTGTGAATTTGTGCATATTTATAGCAAATAAATTCGCTAAGCAATTATAACTAAAAACTATATTGATTAGTGAAAAAACCTATTTCCAATACATTATATCCCATATCATGTTGTTTTAAATTATCAAGCAATTTGTTTTGTATGAACATGCTTACAATGTTATATTTAAGCTTGATAGTCATGCTTAATCTATAAGGCTTACATATATTTCAGGTATAAAGGATTAAGCTCTTTTTTACAGGCGAATTAAAAAAGCTTCAGGTCCATCTTTTATAGATAAGCTGAAAAACCATCTATATAATGACTGGAATCTAAAGCTCATTGTCTTTATAACTTATAAAATAAAGATTAACATACAATCTCTAATACTTCTTTTAAGTCTTTTGTATCAATGCAATGCGTAGCGCTCTTTTTTAATATGTCTTTTGCACAGAATGCAATTTTTGTATCAGCATAAGCAAACATGGATAGATCATTTGCACCATCGCCAACAACTACACATTCTTTAGAATCTAAACCCAACACGCCTTGTAAATTCTGCAACATGTTGCCCTTAGAATCTGCAAACATCATATCTCCACCAACTTTTCCTGTAAGTTTTGAATCCTTATGATGCAAGATGTTGCTAAAAGTTGCATTAAGTCCTAAAATTGGCTTAAAATACTCTGTAACAATGCGAAACCCACCACTAAAGCAAACAACAATATGTCCTCGTTTTCTTAACTCCTGAACACATTCAACAGCTCCTTGCATAAGGTTGAAATCTTTTTTTATGCTTTCTTCCACTAAACTTAAGGGCATATTTTCCAAAAGTGCTACTCTTTTAACCAAGCTTTCAAAAAAGTCAAGCCTACCCTCCATAGCTTCTCTTGTGATATAGGCAACTGCAGATTCTACTCTATAGCGTTTTGCAAAAATATCAATACTTTCTCCATCCATAAGCGTCGAATCAAAATCAAAAACAACAAGCATTAACCCTCCTTTTTACAGCTTTGTGCTATTTAATAAGTCCTCAAACTCTTTCAAGAGATTCTTTACCTCATTCATACCAATCTCCCAAAACGCACTTTCATTCACATCAAATCCAAACGTAAGGATTAAATCCCTTGGGCTTTTGCTACCACCTGCACTTAAAAAATCTATATAGGTTTGTATGAATTTCTCCTTATCTTCACTTCTTTTATAAAGTCCAAAAAGTGCTAAAACTAAAAGTTGTCCATATGAATAGGCATAGCAATAAAATGGTGAGTGGATGAAATGTGGGATATAACTCCACCATTTTGCATATTTTTTTGTTAGATACACGCTATTTCCAAACATTTTTTTATTTTCATCAAGCCAAATTTTATCAAAGTCTTCACTTTTTAATTCCCCTTCTTTCTCATGAATGGCTCTCTCAAAGTTTGTCATGACAATTTGGCGAAATAAAGTTGAAAAAATATCTTCTATTTTACCCGCATATATCTCAAGTAATTCCTTCCCTTTTAAAGTCTTTTTCATACTATCAAATAAGAGCATCTCGGCAAATACTGAAGCAGTTTCTGCGGTTGTAAGCGGCGTATCATGATTTAGTGTGCCTTGAATTTTGCTTAATTCTTGATGGATTGCATGTCCTAATTCATGTGCAATTGTGAAAGCATCGCGTCTATTGCCTGTAAAATTCAACATGACGTAGGGATGGGCACTTGGCACACTCCCATGACTAAATGCACCGCCTCTTTTTGTTGGTTTTGGGTGAGAATCTATCCAACCATTAAAGACTGCTTCTTTTGCAATCTCGTAGAATCTCGGACTAAAGTTATAAAAAGATTCTAATGTATCATATAGAGCATCTTGAAATTCTACTTTTGTTTTCTTGCCATTTTTGGTAAGTCCAAGTGGTGCATAACGATCATAATCTTTAAGCTTATGTCCCAGAAATTGAGCTTTTACACGATAATATCCATGCACGAGTTGCATATTTGCATTGACGCAATCAATCATGCTATCAACGCTTGCTTGTGTTGTTTGATTGCTGATATGACGAAAAGATTCTGGTTTTTCATAGCCTCTTAGCTTCTGTGTTATAGCCACATCTTTACGCACCATGTTTAAAATATATGTCAATAGATGAGAGTTTTTACGCAGACCTTTTGTAAAATTTTTTTGTGCTAATTTTCTTAGCTTTCGATCATCTACATGTAAGAATCCTAGTATTTCTTCTTCGCCAATTTTTTCATCATCTACAACACCCTTAAAACGCATGTTTGCAAAACTTTCATCAAATAATCTTGAGAAAGCATCAACGCCAACAGGTGCGACATTAAGCAGTATTTGCTCTTCTTTTAGACTTAATTTATACTTTTTTGTTGCTTCAATATTTTGCAAGAAAAAGGAATATTTGTCATTTTTTGCAATAAACTCATTCATTTTCACAGAATCTAAGTCCGCAAATTCAAGCTCAAAAAACATTACCTTTGCATACATTGCATTACATTTTAACTCATAATCTGCGTATAATGCCCCATATGTCTTACTATCTACTGCAAACTTTAAAAACACATAAGTCATGATTGCACCTAAGCCCTCGCTTAGTGAATCATAAACTTGCAGTGCGTTAGAAAAGTCGTCAGCTTGTAGCATGGATAGCTTTCCCGCATAGGCATCATTAAATTCTTGCAACTTGATATCAAGCTCTTTTGCAAAATTTTCTAACTCTTTTTCATCTTTAAAAAGTGCATCTAAATTAAATTCTAACGACTCTGGTAAAGCCTTTTTTTCAATAAGTTTTATCTTCTTGTTTTTGGAAGATATTAAGCTTTTTTGATCCTTATCTATCTCGCTCTTTTGCATTAAAATCTCTCCTCTTAGTAATTCTTCTGTATTTATATTTTTAGTTTGTGTGTCTTCATTGCTTGTAGTGAAATCTTTCGCCATAGCCACACCTTTTATATAAAATCCCATATTTGCATTATAATATGTTATAGTTTTGTTTTAGCTTAAAATAGGGTTGCAAATGCAAGGTTCTAATCAATTTGGTATAGCAAATAATTTGGGTAATAGTCGCTTAGGTTTTACTTTTTATGCAAAGTTTTTACCTTTTGTGTTTTCTGTTGGACTCTTTACTGTGTTTCTTGTCGCATACTTGTCAATTAAGGGTTTAAAAGATGATTTTGATGGAAGTGTGCCAGAACCATTGAATGAATTGAGTTTGCTCAATGACTTTCAAAGTCAATATATGCTTGAAACAATTGATATGTTGCAAAATAATCCAAAAGAAATCCAACCCTATGCTATTAGCTCCTATCAATGGAATCTTTATAAAAACCTTGTGCAATCTTTGGATGAGCAAAGAGGTGTTTTTAGTTTTTTAAGACATATTTATAAAGCTACTTTTTTAACAAAACAAAACAAGATGATATTGCTATACCAAGAAAAAAAGCAACATTTAATGCAAGAAGTAGAGCAAACTATCACCCTTGAGGCAGCGAGTATATTAAAGGCAGATAAAGACTTATTATATGAACATGCAAAAAAAGTAAATAATATTAGTGCAAATATTATTAATACTCAAGTTGATATACATAGGCTTGAAAAAGAGATAACAGATTATTTTTATAACGCAACAATAGGATTATTATGTGTGATAACCTTGCTTGTATTTATCATTGTTGTGTGTCTTGATGTCATCATTATTAACTTTATTCGTCGCTTAAACCAATACTTAGAAGAGCAATTTAATAATGCAACAGCAGATTTACGCAATTTAAATATACATTTGCAAAATGAAATTGCTAAGAAAGTAGAAGATATACGCAAAAAAGATGTAGCAATGTATGCACAATCAAAACTTGCAGCAATGGGAGAAATGGTGCAAAATATCGCACACCAATGGAGAAATCCACTAAATTCATTAGGCTTAGTTATACAGGATATACAACGCAAGTTTAATAAAAATGCACTGACAAAAGAGATATTAAACAAGCATACAGCAACTGCACTAACACTCGCAGATAATATGAGTAATACTATTGAGAATTTTCATAATTTTTTCCGTTTAGATAGTAGTTTTGAAAATTTTAGCACGCAAGATGCAATTAATGAGGCGATCATAATTTATGAACCCTTATTGCAAACCTTGAACATAAAGGTGCATGTTGAGTATGAGACGCAAGAAGATTGCAGAATCTTTGGGAATAAACATGCATTTATGCAGATTATATTTGTGTTGTTAGGAAATATTAAGGATGTATTTGCCGAGAGGAATATAAAAAATCCACATTGCTTTATTACGCTTGAGAAAAAAGATTCTATCTTGTGTCTGGATGTATATGATAATGCAGGTGGTATTAAACCAAACATTATTGAGAAAATCTTTGATATTTATGTTACAACAAAAGAGGTTGGGACTGGTATTGGACTTTATATGGCACGAGAAATGCTGACAAAATATTTACAAGGAAATATGTATGCAACAAACGTTGTCTTTGATTGTGATGGTGAATATTGTCAAGGAGCATTATTTGTGCTAGAATTGTGGCTTAGCAACACAGAGGAGGGAGAAGTTGGCAATGAAGAATACATTGAATGAGATTGATATTCTCAAACATTTTACTATACTTTATGCAGAAGATGATTTCACGGCACAACAGACACTTGCTTCAATATTGGGGGATTATTTTGGCAATGTTATTGTGGCAAAAGATGGCTTAGAGGCATGGGAAATCTTTCAGGCAAATCAGATTGATATTGTTTTAACTGATATTGTTATGCCTCGTTATGATGGCATAAAGCTTATGAGTCAAATTCGAGATCATGCGCATAAAGATGTACCGATTGTGCTTATTAGTGCGTTGACAGAGACGCATTATTTTCTTGATGCTATTAAGCTTGGTTGCAATGGCTATTTATTAAAGCCAATAAAAATTGATGATCTATTGGATACACTGCATAATGCAATATTACCTTTTACACAAAATAGAATCATTGAAATGCAAAATCAATTACTTATTGCTTTAAACACACTTTTTGGTGGTAAAAAAGTAGAGATAGTGCAATATCTTTTTACGCATTGTGATAATGAACAAATCTTTTATGGCACACATGATGAGATTGCAGAACATCTCAATACAACAAGGCAAACAGTTGCACAATGCTTCAAGGATTTAGCTCAAAAGGGATTATTGCAAAAGATTAGAAACAAAACCTATAAGTTGGGACATATAAGTGATTTTACGCAAACTACGATGTCAGAATCTAGTTATGATGAGGAGCGAGTATGAGTATGTCATATAAAATCTTCACATCAATTGCAGGTAAGTTTATAAGCAATTCAGCCATACCCTGCACTGGGTTTTATGCAGATCATTTTTTTACTAACTCAAGAATTTTATATAGAATCTACAATAATAAGGATTACAATTCTTTTGTAAAGCCATGCTCTTATAAAGCTTTAGGACTAAGTGTGATATCATGCTTATTTCTAAGTCTTTCTACTTCTATTGAGGCAAATTCTATTCAGGCAAAAAATACCGACAAATTGCCTGAAAGCACAAAAGAACAAAACACAAAAGCAAATGGTTTGATAGGTATACCAGAGGATAATAGAAAGATAAAAATATTTAAGCAAGATCTCTATATGCTTCCTTATTTTCATGTGCAAGTTGGTATGGGAGCAACTAATACAGAAAAGATTGCACAAAAACACAATATGATTACAGAATCTGTTATCCCAACGTTTATGGTTGGTATAGGTTTTCAACAACAATATTATATGTTAGGTGTAAATCTAGGCTATAAATTGCAACTATCCTATGAGGTTGGAGTAAAATCGCTTGGTGAAAATACGACAGCATTTCGTAGTGGTGGCGTGTTTTTTCAAATCCATGCAGGATATAAATACATTTTACCTCACATTAATGTTGGCTATGAAATGCTCTCTGTTGGTGTTGATTTTCTCCCAAGTGCAAATGAGCAGGCTATTTATGCAGATAAAGGTATGGCATATGGTTATGGAGTAACGTTTTTATTAAACCGCTATCATGCATTGGAGTTAGGTGTAAGACATTCAAAAATATATGGGAATAAAGCACGTTTTCTTTTTAATTACGAGTTTAGATTTTAAGCTTTTTATTGTAGATTCTAAGCAGCCATTTAGGTGGTAGTTTAGAATCTGGGTTGTATCTAATTATCCCTCACTAATAATCTTAAAGCGTTTTGCAATCATTTTAAATGTTGGTGGCAAAATAAGCAATGTTAATGCAGTTGAGGTAGCAAGTCCGCCAAGCACAACGACTGCTAAAGGTTTTTGCACCTCACTACCAACGCCACCGCCAATAAGCATAGGCACAAGTCCAAGTGCTGCAATACTTGTTGTCATTAAAACAGGTCTAAGTCGTCTTTTTGCTCCCATCTCTACTGCTTCATCAATGCTATATCCTTTTTTGATAAGCTGGACAAAATAGCCCACCATAACAAGCCCATTTAATACAGCAATACCAAATAACGCAATAAAGCCAACACTCGCTGGTACAGACATATATTCACCAGAAAGATAGAGTGATATTAATCCACCCGTTACTGCAAATGGAATATTGAGCAAAATCATGAGCGAGAGTGTAATAGAGCGGAATGTAAAAAATAGGATAAAAAATATCACTAAAATACTAAGTGGAATTACCGTGCTAAAACGTGCATTTGCTCGTTGTTGATTTTCAAATTGTCCGCCATAAGTCAGCGTATAGCCATCTGGTAATTTCACCTCTGCACTAATTCTTGCCATGGCCTCTTCAACAAAACCGCCCAAATCCCTATCTTCGACATTACTCCTTACAACACCAACACGACTGCTCTGCTCCCTCATAATACTGATAGGACCATCAACTGCCTTAATCTCTGCTACAGAATTAATGGGCACGACCAAATCATCTTCAGAGCTTAACTCTAAGCCTTGAAATTTTGATACATCATAAGCAATATCACTTGATTGACGGATAAGCACTGGAGTTCGTGCAAAGCCTTGAGGAATGTAGTCAATAAATAAGCCTTCTAATGAACTTTTCATAAACTTTGAGAATTCCTCAACACTAATATTTGTGCGTGCCATTTTTTCTCGTTGTGGGGTTACATAAAAGTAGTTTACACCCTTATTTAAAGCAGTATAAACCTCTTTGCTGCCCCGTATATCTTTAAGTATATCTGCGATTTGGGTGCTCAATCTATTTAATTCGCTAATTTCAGAGCCAAAAATCTTAATTGCCACATCACCACGCACACCCGTTACCATTTCGCTAATACGCATATCAATAGGTTGTGTTATGATGAATGTAACACCTTTAAAACCTTGCACAGCATTATGTATCTTATCAATAACTTCTTTTTTATTTTTTGCTTCCCACTCATCTTTTGGTTTTAAAATAATAAATGAATCTGATTGATAGAATCCTGCTAAATCAAGCCCTAACTCATCAGCACCAGCACGTGTGATAATGGTTTTAATTTCTGGGACTGAATCTTTAATTTTCTTTGTAATCTTAAGTAAAATGTCACGTGATTCATCAAGAGAAGTTGATGGTGTTGTTTCAATAGACAATACAATGTCCCCTTCATCAAGCGTTGGCATAAAAGCTTTTCCAATGTAGGGGAAGAGCGAGAAAGCAAATGCAAGAAATACGAGTGAACCAATCAGGACAACACGACCATTATTTAAACAAAACTTCAACATAGGATGATATAAATACTCAATTCCACGCAATAAAAGTGTTTCTTTGTGTGGCTTTGATTTTAATACAAATGAACACATAACAGGAATAACTGTAATAGAGAGTATAAGTGAACCAATGAGTGCATATACGATAGTTTCTCCTAGCGGCACAAACATTTTTCCTTCTAAGCCTTCTAATGTGAGAATAGGGACAAAGAACACAATAATAATGATGATCCCACTTACAACAGATGGAGCAATCTCTTTTGAGGCACGATAAATCGTGTGGATTTTTGTTAGATTTTGCTCATGGCTTAACCTCTCAAAGGCATTTTCTACCACAACAACAGCAGAATCTACTAAGATTCCAACTGCAATAATAAGCCCACCTAAACTCATTAAATTAGCATTTAGCCCATTTTTCTCCATTAAGGCAAAGGCAACAGATAGAGCAAGGGGTAAAATCACACTCACGGCAACTGCAGCACGTAAATCCCCTAAAAATAGGAATAAGACAATAACAATCAATATGATAGCTTCTGCAAGGACTTTAATAACTGCATCCACTGCTTTTTGCGTTAAATCAGATCGATTATAAAATGTATTGATTTGCACATCTGGTGGGAGGTTTGCTCGAATCTCATCAAGTTTTTTTTCCACCATTTCAATAGTGTTTTTTGAATTTGCACCCCTTAATCCAAGCACAATTCCCTCTGTGGTTTCTTGCGCCCCATCGATTGTTACAAAGCCTAATCTTGTTTTATGATTTTCTATTACTTGTGCAAAATCTTTTATTCGCACATAGCCATTTTGGGTGTACATTGATATATTTTCAATATCTTTAATGTTTTTTGCTGCACTTTCTATTTTTACAAGATACATTTCACCAGGACGATTGATAATACCTGCACCATCATTTTTTAGATTCTCACGCAAGGCAGTTTCTAATTCAGATATAGAAATACCAAGTTTTGCCATGTCATGGAAGTCTGGGATTACAACATAAGCCTTTGCAAAACCACCATAACTACTTACATCTGCCACACCTTTAATACTTCGTAGGGCAGGGCGGATAGTAAAATCAAGCAATTGTCTTTTTTCAGTCTCTGTGATGTTGCCTTCAATCGTGAACATATACATATCACTTAAAGGTGTTACAATTGGGGCTAAACCACCGCTTACGCCTGGTGGTAACTCTGACATCGCAGTGCTTAGCCTTTCGCTTACCATCTGTCTTGCGATATTCATATTTACAGAATCTTCGAAGTTGATTGTAATATCTGCAATAGCATACTTACTTGTGCTTCTTAGTGAAGTTTGCCCTTGCAATCCCAAGAGCTCGAGCTCTAAGGGTCTTACCACACGATTCTCTACTTCCTCTGGAGAAGCACCTGGCATTTTCATAATAATTTTTACTTGTGTAGAGCTTACATCAGGGAAAGCATCAATTGGTATTCTTACAAAGCTAAATACACCATAAGCAAGTAAAAGGCAAGCAAGGATTGTAACAATAATTTTTTGTCGCAGAGAAAATTCAATAATCTTTGTTAGCATATTACAACCCCCTTTATATTGCTTTGAATTCTAATTGTGTTGTATTAGATTGTGGCAGTATTGCAAGAGTTTTTGTTAAACTTTTGCTAAGTCCCCTATAATAATTACTGATTTGCATATTTTGGATTCCACATGATTTAAAATTGATTGTAGATATAATGTTTTTTCTCCTAGCATTAGATGTTGTTTTCAAGGGTATAACACTATTATAAAATAAATCCTTTGTCACATCTTTCAAGAGAGTATTAAATTTTGTTGTCGTATGATTACACTCATAGAGATTGTTCAAATTTGTGATTAAAGTAGGGCGTTTTAGAATGTAATTTAAACATAGTGATCGCACAAAATTACTATATTGTAAAATTACTTTTTTTGTGAAGTGAGCACCTAATAACACTTGAGTGTTTATATATCGAGCATTTATGTATGTGTGTAAGGTGGTATTGAGTGAAAAAAGCTTAGCAAATCTTGAGATACAATCAATGACCATGACTATCACTCCCATCTTCGCCTAATCCCGCCATGACGCCTTTAAGTAAAACAAGTGAGCCTTTGGCAACTTTTGTGCCAACCTTTAATCCACCTCCTTGTACCACGGCAGCACCATCTCTTTCCTCTAAAATTGTTACAGGAACTGGCTGAAATCCATTTGCTACTTGAAGGAATGTAAGGTAGTCATCACCGTATTTAATCCAGCAATCATCAGGCAATACAACTGCCTCTCCACCTACTGAACCTGCCACATAAATCTCAACTATTTCTCCAACGCGAAAGCTTTTTGCCTCAACTCTAGCAACTGCACTAATTGTATTTGTTTGTTTGTCAATAACGCTTGAAATACTTTCAATAATACCAATTTTATCACCTCTATCATTAAATACAGAGAATCCTTGCTGCACACTTCTAAGCCTACTTTGTGGCACCCTTATGCGTAAAAGCACATTATCATTATCTGGCTTTGCAATCCTTATGTAAGGGGTAAAAGCTGGAATCTTTTGTCCAATTTGGGTTGGAACAACACTTAATCTCCCGCTACCACTTGCTCTAACAAGAAAGCCATATTGCCCACGAGGATTGTCAGGATTAATCCCAAAAATATTAAATGATGCTCGGATTTCATTCATTTTTAAACGAAGTTCATTCATAGTGAGATAGCTTGTTTGATACGCTCTTTGCGAAATGACACCTTGACGCAATAACTCTTTATCCTTTCTCTCCACTTCTTGTGCGATCTGAAATCTACTATATGTATTTTGAAGAGAAAAGTAAAGCTCACTTAATGCATTTGAGCTAATTTCGGCGATAGGCTCCCCCTTTTTTACATTTTCTCCAGCCCTTTTATAGAGATTCACGACGACGACTTCAAGACTTGAGTTTTGTGTATAACCATCTTTATCATCAAAATCGACTACCGCAGAAAATGCCACACCACGCTCACTTGATGTGTTTTTGATAGTGAAGATTCCAACACCCATAGCCTTTATTTCAGAATCTTTCAAATTTATTTTTTCGTATTGCATAGTGTTTGCATGAAGTGGTAAAATAAAAAACAGACTAGATAATGCGACTAAAAGATTATGCAACAAAGAGGCATAATATTGCGATTTTGTATTGCATGTTTCAATTTTCGTATATACCATGATACTCCCTTTCCCTATTGATTCTTAATCTATTTTTGTAAAGCTCTCGCCTAATGTCTCTTCTAAAAATGCAACGATATTAATGTATTTTATTTGTGAATTTACAAGTGCAATTTGTGAATCCACAAACGCATTTTCTTGCATAATGTATTCAAAAAGAGTGACTTGCTGTGCTTCATATCCTAAGCGATTAAGTTCTGCTAAATGCTGTTTTGCCTGCATATTTTGCTTTGCAACATCAATATACTTTTTTTGTAAGGCAAGCTCTTGCAAATATGCCTTTGCCTTGATTGCTATTTGCTTTTTTGTAATATGTGTTTTTGCCAATGTGCCAGATTCTAAAGCCATATATTTTGCTTTTAAATGTGATTGCTTTTTTGTAACAGGCAATGGGATTGTAGTCTGCAGTGATGGGTTATAATGTGAGAGTGAATAATTTACTCCAACACCAACTTCTAGGTTCCCCCATAGATTCTGTCCTTCATATTGTGCTAGTGTTTGATATTCCTTTGTTTGCGAGTCTAATATGTCTATATAGAGTGAAGATTGCAACTTTTGTTCTAGTGCATTTTGTTGCATGTCTACAAATTGAAACTCTAAACCTTTAATAACGATTTCATCGTGTTTTGTCTCACTATCATCATGTTCTATATCCTCTATACCTTGCAACTCTCTTTCGATAGCATATATCATATTTGTGTTATCTTGATTTGTTGCAACATGTGCGTAGTGATGCTTATCTAAGCCCATAAACATAAAGAGATTTTTTTGTAGCTCTAAAAGCTCATTTCTTACAGCCACACTTGCCAAAGTAGAATCTAAATATGCAACTTCAAAACTTACATAATCTTTTCTACTAATGCTCCCGCCCTCTAATCGTTTCTTTGCAATATACAGCAATTTCAAGAAGTTTTCTTCTCGTTTGAGATAGTAACGATACTTTTCTTTTGTTGCAACATAGGTAAGATAGATTCGCTTTGCATTGATAAAGTTAATATTGCGTAGCAAACTATGCGTTTTTTGGTATTGCTCACCTTTTGCTTGTAAGCTCTGTTTTAAAAGTGCATTCACCCACCAAAGTTTTGGTTTAGTAAGGAGAGCGACATCCCATTCCACTTTAGAAACACTCTCTCCTCGTGCTGTGCTTCCACTTGCTTCTATCGTAGGATATTCCCATGCAATACTTGATTTTCTCTCAGCAAGCATACTTTCAAATTGTGCTTTATTATCAATTAATGAAATGGCATGTTTATCAATGGCTTTTACGAAGTCTTGTAACTCAAAGGTTTGAGCAAAAAGCGATATGTGATATATCCAAAAAAGACCAATGGCACATATATATTTTTGTAGACAACCTTTCAATGTTTGCACTTATACTCCCCTTGCATTATAATTACTTTAAAATGATCTAAAATGTTGGGTTTATTCATAAAAAAGTAATAAATTTTAAAAAAATGAAACAAATATTTTAATATAAAAAAGTTATCATTATGCGATTTAACTAAGAATTTACAAAAATTTTACATTGTAATTATGCGGTGAAACTGCAGAAAGAATAAATATGAGGAAATGAAGTGAAATAAAATGCTTCAAAATAATGGATTTTTGTTATAGTCGCATGATATTACATAATAATTAGATTAGAGTTTGGGGTAATTATGCCATTTTTTAAGTGCAACTATCAAAGCATGAATACGCAGGGTGTGAGGTATATTTTCGCACAAAATACTCAAGAAGCAAGACAAAAAATGTTGCAAAAAAATTTACTTGTTGTGAGTATCAAAGAAGTTAGCTTTTTTATGCAACATGGCAACAAAACACAAGAGCTTGAAAGGATATTTTGGCAACTCGGATTTAGTTATACCTCGGGTTTACATTTGATTTCTATCTTACAATCTATAAGAGAAGAGTTGCATTTTAAAGAAAATATTGCTTTATTGCAATCTATGATTTTTGCTTTGGAAAAGGGTGATACTCTCTCAAGTGCATTACAAAAACATGTAAATACTTGTGGGAGTCTTGTTGTGGCATTGTTTAGCATTGGTGAAAAGAGTGGATTTTTGCAAGAGACTTGTGAATTGTGTGCAAAAGAAATAGCTCGAAAAAATACTTATATGCAAACATTACGCAATGCAATGATATATCCATTTCTCCTTGCTATAAGTTTTTTATGTGTGTTTTTTGTGCTTGCATTTTTTGTGATTCCAGAATTTGCAGAGCTTTACAGAGAATTGGGTGCAAATCTACCATTTCTTACAGAAATTATCCTTAAGATATGTAGCTTTTTACAAGCATATATTTTTGAAATACTGATTTTTACTATAGTTTGTATTATGTTGTGCATTGTGTTCCTTAGTAAAAAGGTAATGCGAGATAGCATCTTATTACATATTCCATTCTTTAATCGCGTGATGATTGATTATTGGCTCTACATCTATTTTTTAGGTTTGCACTATTTTTTAAAAAGTAAAGTGCCATTTATGGAAAGCGTTATACAATGTGAAAAATTAATCAATAATCATATCTTGCAGCAAAAAATTTCTCCTTTAAAATCTATGTTAAACAAAGGCATACCGCTTAGCCAAGCTCTAAGCCACGTTGATATAAAAATTATGAATATCGCATTATTGCAAAGTGGGGAACAAAGTGGAATGCTAGATAAGGCTTTAGAGCTAAATGCGAGATTCTATAAAGACAGGTTTATGCAATCTCTACAGATATTGCAAACACTTTCACAACCATTTGCAACAATTATCATGGGCGTATTGATAGCAGGGTTGGCTTATAGTGTCGTAGCACCAATGTGGCAACTTTTAGAAGTTGCAATATAGATTTTCTATCATCTTTATGGACACAGGATTTATATGTTTGCAACTTGAGTGATTTTGTATTTTTGTGGTATCTTAGTTATTGTTATTTAGAAGAGTTTTTAGGTTTTATATTAAGCACTTGAATTTATTAACACAACAAAATACTATGGTGATGGATTGGCTACATCTTGCAGTCATTTTGCATACTTAAGTTATGAAAATGCCTCAATATCTTATAAGCAGATATTAGGTATTATGACTTTTATAGAAATTTTTAGTTTTTTCTTGTTGAATTCTTATTTCTTTTTAAAAAATCTTTATTGTTTTTATAATTTTTATTGCTAGAATCAATTTTTTAAAGTTTTTTGCAGTTTATTTTTAAGGAGTTTTTATGAATCATAAGAAATATAAACGCGGTTATTTTATGCCGCCAGATTCTAGTGAGAAATCGTATTTAGATTGGAGTAAAAAAGAGTATATACAATCTGCACCTTTATGGTGTAGTGTGGATTTACGCGATGGGAATCAAGCTCTTATTACTCCTATGAGCTTAGAAGAAAAGATCACATTTTTTAAACTCCTACTGCAAATTGGCTTTAAAGATATTGAGGTTGGATTCCCTGCGGCAAGTGAGACAGAGTATCGCTTTTTACGCACACTTATTGAGCAAAATCTCATTCCAAATGATGTGCGTTTACAGGTGCTTACCCAAGCAAGAGAGCATATTATTCGACGAACTTTTGAGGCATTAGATGGTTGTCCCAATGCGATTGTGCATTTTTATAATTCTACTTCTTATGCTCAAAGAGAGCAAGTTTTTAGAAAGTCAAAAGATGAGGTAAAAAAGATTGCTATTGATGGGGCGTTGTGTGTCAAGCAAATTGCACAAGAGACTAAGGGGAATTTCTCTTTTGAATACTCACCAGAGAGCTTTAGTGGCACAGAAATCGATTATGCTCTTGAAGTGAGTAATGCAGTAATTGATATCTTTAAACCTACGCAAGATAAAAAGTTTATTTTAAATCTTCCTGCAACTGTTGAGATGAGTTTGCCACATATCTATGCACAACAGGTGGAATTTATGAGTAAAAATCTTTTACATAGAGAGAATGTGCTTATATCTTTGCATCCGCATAATGATAGAGGTTGTGCGGTAGCAAGTGCTGAGCTTGGAATCTTAGCAGGGGCTGATAGGATTGAGGGCACACTTTTTGGCAATGGTGAACGCACTGGGAATGTAGATATTATTACACTTGCGTTGAATCTCACCACACATGGTATAGATTCTGGGCTTGATTTTAGTAATCTTCCACATATTTGTGATATTTATGAATCTGTAACTCGAATGCAAGTGTATGAACGACAACCCTATGCAGGTAAGCTCGTCTTTGCTGCTTTTTCTGGATCGCATCAAGACGCTATTGCAAAAGGTATGGCTTATCATAAAGAACATAAACTTGACACATGGAGTGTGCCTTATTTGCCATTAGATCCAAAAGATGTTGGACGTGTGTATGAAAGCGATGTTATACGTATAAACTCACAAAGTGGTAAGGGCGGTATTGCCTACATTTTACATGAACACTATGGTGCAAATTTACCATCACTTTTTAGAGAAGCTTTCTCTTACTATATCAAGGATATTTCTGACAAGGCACATAAGGAATTAAGTCCAAGTGAGATTTGCGAAATTTTTGAAAAAGATTTTGTAAATTATACAGAACATTTAGAGATCGGTGAATTTAGCTTTAATACACAAGAAGATGAGTGTCAAGCACATATAGAGTTATTAAAGCCACAAAAAATTGCTATAGATTCTAACGGAAATGGACGGCTTGATAGTGTGGCAAACGCATTGAGGCAGCATTTAAACCTTAGCTTTGATATACTTGATTATAGTGAACATGCGTTAAAGAATGGTTCCAATGCAAAGGCAATAGCCTATGTGCAAATTGAGAGTGAGGGTAAAAAGTATTTTGGAGCTGGGATTGATAATGATATTATTAAAGCTTCTGTGTATGCACTTGTCAGTGCATTAAATCGCATGTTTGCAGTATGATGTCAATGTATTAGAGAATCTCCTGATATTCTTGCTATCATTTGTGAGTTGTAATGGTGTATTATCAATGTGCGTGTTTGCACATTTGAGACACACTCACTTTGATTATATTTATTTGCCAATAAGTGGCGTAATGAATAAGCTCTGATCTGAATAGTCAAAGCAAGAAACAAAGAAAAGTTGCTTAGAATCTTTAGCCAAGGATTGTTGTTTATATAAAACATATATTTTGATTTGAAGGGGTAGGTTATGACACTAGAAGAATTAGAAACAATAGGCGATAAGATGTTTGATGCTATCGAGGATTTTATGAAAGTCATCAAAACTGGGAATTTGAAGAAAATCAAAAAGGCAGTAGAGACTTTTCCTATCACACAAGCGCATAATTCTAAAAAAACACATATTGCGTATGTTCCGGTATCTGCGTTGGCTCATGCGGGGCTAGCGTATGAGAAGACACAAAGCTTTGAAGTTATGGAATATCTTGAAAGCTTGGGGCTTAGGGCGGATTATTGTAGTCCGTTTTCCACAGGAGACAATGCACTCACCGCCTATATTGAGAATAGGGGCACAAGCGATGTAGTGATTGAGTATTTTTTAAGCAAAGATGCAAGTTTTGAAGTGTATGATAAAGGTGATGGCGGGACGCCTTTGCATTCTTGGGCTAGGTTTAATGAGGTGAGTTTTTTAGAGTTAGCCTTAAAGCATGGGGCAAATCCTAATATCAAACGCATTAAAGGTGAGGAGGAGTATTCTTGGGATGAATAGGTGCTACTCCTTTAATCCATGCAGCGTTTGCAGATAAAAAGCCTGTAGGAGCAGCACTAAAAGTGCTTACAAAATATGGTGCAGATATTAATGCTGCCTATTGTGGGCTAGACTATAAGCATGATTATAAAAAATATGCAGAGCCTGAAACTCCGCTAGATAATGCTTTTAATAATGTTCTAAATAAAAAGTTTTTAAAAACTTAGGGGCTAAGACTTGGGAAGAGTTAGTAAAAGATTATGAGATTGATACAAGCCTACCTTATGAAGAGCAAGTGAAAATGTATGAGGAGAAAAGAAAGGATATGAGCTTTACCCCAAAAGGTGAGATTACAGACATTAAAGAAGCGTTTAAGAATCTAGATAAAAAGTCAAAAAATCTCAAAGATGAGATTCTAAATATCTTAAAAGCCCAATACAAACTTTGGAAAAAAGATAAAAAGGTGAATGAAAAAACTCTTAGCTTTAGTGAGGATTTGCTAGAGATTTTAGAATATGATACGAAAAATCTCAAAGGAGCTTGTAAAAAGGCTTGGATAAAAGATTTAGAAGAAGAAGCAGATGCGATTTATGATTCTATGTATAGCTTTAAAATGGAGCGTGATAATCCAGAGAAGTTTAAAAAACTTGAAGCGCGTATTCAAAAGGCAATTTCTTTAGAATACGCCATTATGGAAAAGCTAAAAGCATTAAGAGCTAATCAAAATATCGCCTCTCTTTCAAACAAAGAGATTTTAAAAAACTATAAAGAAATTTTTGAGGGTGCTTTAGAAAAAGAGATTGCTGAAATTTTGTTTGTAGTTTTACAAAACGATGATGAAGAGAGCGCACTTGAAATCATCAAAAAAGCATGCAAAGAGGATATAATTGATGAAGATTTTGATATTTACTTACCAGAATTAAGGCTAAATACGCCAATTCTAATCGCAGTAGCGTTTTTTAATCGTGCAAAAATCATTAGCTATCTTTTAAGCCAAGATTATGAGATAGATCGATCAGACTTTGGGAATACGCCACTTTTTCTAGCAGCTAAAAAGGGACATATAGAATCTGCTAAAGTTTTAATCAAAAATGGTGCAGATATAGATTATATCAACTGCTTTAATGAAAAGCTCCTGCTAGAAACAATTCTAGCAAATCTCCCACAAAGCACAGCAATGTGTGAGCTTTTAATAGAAAGTGGTGCAAAGGTGGATAACAAGATGCTAGAAGCCACAAAGGCAAAGCTAAGTGAAGCAGAAAATGAAAAGCAGAAAAAAGCTATACAAGAGCTCATTGCTAAGATAGAATCTAAGTTATAATATTTTGCAACCCCTTAGAGCTAAAATCTTTGTCATTTTAGCTCTAAAAGCATTACAAAAGTCTCAATCGCTTCTTCAGATTCTACATATAGATTCTAAGCTTACTTAGAATCTATACTTTTATACTCCTTCTAATTCACGCACTAAGCTATCAATTTGATTTCTTAAAGCACTTTGGCGTTTTACTATTTCTTCTATTTCTTTATTTAGTGCTTGTATGTCAATTATCTCTCTTGTATCCTTTGCTTCTACATAGCTAGATACACTTAAGTTATAATCATTTTTTGCGATCTCTTCATTACTTACAAGCTTAGCAAGATAAGGCACTTCTTTTCTATCTTTATAGAGTTTTAGGATATTTTCTAAGTTCTCTTTGCTTAGCATATTTTTATTAGTTACTTTGATAAATTCATCATTTGCATTGATAAATAGAGTTTGTTTATCCATTTTATTTTTTCTAAGCACCAAAATGCACACCGCAATGCCTGTCCCAAAAAAGAGATTTGGTGCTAGAGAGATCACACAATCAATAAAATTCTCTTCCACCATATATTTTCTTATATCTTTTTCTGCTCCACCTCTATACATTACACCAGGGAAGCAAACAATCGCTGCACTTCCTTTCTCACTAAGCCAAGAAAGAGAATGCATCACAAAGGCAAGATCTGCTTTTGAAGTAGGTGCTAGAACTCCTGCTTTGTTAAATCTCTCATCATTGATTAAAAGCGCATTGTCTTTGCCCTCCCACTTGGTGCTATAAGGAGGATTGCTAACAATTGCATCAAAAGGTTCTAACTCCTTATGATTTTCACTTGGCTTTATCAAAGTATCTCCATGAGCGATATCAAAACGCATATAATTCACATCATGCAAAAACATATTCATTCTTGCAAGGTTGTAGGTGGTGATATTTATCTCTTGACCAAAATAACCCTTTTTAGGATCGCTTTTTAGCGATTTCTTATACTGCAAGAGTAGCGATCCACTCCCACAAGCAGGATCATAGACTTTATTTGGCTTGTTATTATTATGCAAGGTGATTTCTACTAGGAGTTTGCTTACTTCTTGTGGGGTAAAAAACTCTCCTCCACTTTTACCCGCATTACTTGCATACATTTTCATCAAGTATTCATAAGCATCACCAAAGGTATCAATCTCATTTTCATTATAGTGGAGCTCAAGCTTAGAAATTGATTCCATAATCTTTAGAATCTTTTTATTACGCTCCAAATTGTCTGCACCAAGCTTCTTAGAATACAAATCCAAATCATCAAAAAGCCCCTTAAAGCTCTTTTCACTCTCACTTCCATTAGCACTAGATTCTATTGCTTTGAAAATTTCATTCAAATCTTCATTTAGGGTTTTTAGATCTGCATTTTTAAATACATTTGAAAAAAGATGACTTGGCTTTATAAAAAACCCCTTGGCATTAATAATATCATCTTTACCATTTTGAGCTTTTTCATCATCTAGATTTTCATAATCTTTTTTATGGAATGTCTGAATATAGCTTTTTAGATTTTCAGAGATAAAGTAATAAAACAAAAATCCCAAAACATAGCTCTTAAAATCCCAGCCATCGACACTGCCACGCAGCTCATTTGCAATTTTCCAAATGGTTTTGTGTAGCTCCTCTCTCTCAATGACACTTTTCATTATCTAGCCTCCTTAAAAGTAAGTAGTTTGTTTCTATAATATTCATACTGCTTTTTTCTAGCTTCTAATTCTGCTGGGATTCCACTTGTGAGATCCCGTTGTTAGTGCGTGGAATTTATCTAAAATGCTAACGATTTTTTCTTGCACTTCAAGCGGTGGGATTGGGATTTGAAAGGCTTTAAATTCTTCCTTTGTAATTGTAGGAATTGTGGCCCCACGGGCTTTTGAGCGCTTAAATTGAAAAGCATTATACAGTTGATAAGCAAAATATTTTTTATTAATATCTATTTTATAATTTTGAAAAACTGCAATAGTTCTATCAATATAGCAATCATATTGCGTAATTGCAACGCGACCTAACTGCACCCCTTGCAAACTAACGATTACAGAATTTTTTGGACAAAAAATACTTTTTGGTTGTGCAATTTTTGAAATCGTTGATTTCGTATAGTTACTTAATTGCATATTTTTACCAATATCTGCCGTTTGAACAAATGGCATAGATTCTATACCACCATACCATCTAGTATCTCCATAAGGTTGCGGAAATGAACCCCTTCTAGCCTCACATATTTCCCCCAGTGTTTTTAGCTCATATCCGCCGCTAGATTCTAAATATTCTAAAGACAAAAGCTTGTTGCGGTAGTATTCATATTGTTTGATGTGTGATTCTAATTCTCTTTCTAATTCTTCTTCTAACTTTCTTTTTAATTCTGTAAAAGTATCTAGAATCTTTACTATTTCTTCTTGCACTTCAAGCGGTGGGATTGGGATTTGGAAATTTTTAAATGCTTTCATATCCACAGAGGCAAAGCCTGAAACATTTGTATTTTGCTTACACCATTGCCCCAAGATAAAGCAATAATAATAAATAAACTTCATATCGATAGCAATATCACAATTCACCTTTTTGCTTAAAAAGGTGAATCGTTGATTCGCCAACGAATCAACGATTATTAATGCGTGTTCACCAATCGTGGCAGTCGTAGAAATAATAATAGAATTTTTGGGAAAAAGTTTGCCTCCCTTTAGTGCTTTAGGGGTAATGTGCTGCAGTGAATCACTTAAGATTCTACCATTGGTGCGAATATCGTCCATTCTAAACCAAGGGATAGTCCCACCTTCCCAAAATTCCTTATTTGCTTTTGATGGAGTGTAGCCGTTTTTAATCTCAAAGATTTCCCCCAATGCTTTAAACTTCACGCCATTTGGACAAAGCTCTTTTAGTAGTTTTTCTATTTTATTCATCCTCTTCCTTTTTTAGCAAAACCCTAAATTTTTCAAAAAATGCTTGAAGTTTATGGATAATTCTTTTTGTATCTTCATTGCCTGCACTTTTTGAAGCAAAAATATCTCTAGGTGGAAATAAAGATTCTATATCCATTCCCTTGTCTTGAAAGAAATTTAACTCAAAGGCTTCATCTAGATACTCTTTTGTCAAATCTTCATTTAGATTCTCATCTTCTATGATTTTTTGTAATTCTTGCTCTTTTTTGCTTTGCATAAAGCTTTTAAAAAGGGTTTTATAATCGCTAGTTTTGTTATTATCAATTTGTTCTAAGAACTCTTCAATAAGCTCTTTTTTATCCCTTAGGCTTGGGTTTGAAATAAGTGTTTTTAAGATGGTTTCTTTTGTTTTTACTTGATTTAAATCTTGATTTGTTTTGTGATATTCTTCAAGTAGGAATAAGATGAAATCTACATTAATCTCATTTTGTTTGATGAGTTCTATCTCAAATATTAAATCATCATTGATATTTTCTTTTTCTTTCTCTTTTCTTAGAGTGTTGTAAAGCTCTAAATAATGGCTTTGATAGTCTTGCTTATCTCTGATATTTAAAGGATTTTTAAATTCATCAAAAAGATTTAATATATTTTCAAGTTTTAGAATCTCATTGAAAATTTTGATGAATTCTTGTTGCTCTTCTTGCTTGGTTAATGGAAATGAGCAAAGATCAAACTTTTGATTTAATTCTTCTACTAATGCAGCGTATTTTTTGAAATAAGAAGTAAAATTCCCCAATAAAACAATATTTGATGCTCTCTCATCGCCAAACATCTTTAGACTTTCATTTGTAGCTTCTTCTAGATCTCTAAAACACACGACATTGCCACAGACTTTTTGTTCATTTAGGATTCTATTAGTGCGTGAAAAGGCTTGAAGTAGTCCATGATATTTTAGATTTTTATCGACATAAAGGGTATTTATCGTTTTAGAATCAAATCCTGTTAGAAACATATTGACTACTATGAGCAAATCTAGCTCTTTATTTTTGAGCTTTTGTGATACATCTTTGTAGTAATTATCAAATTTTTCTAAATTAAAATCACTTTTAAAATAGCTATTATAATCTTTCATTGCTTCACTTAAAAACTCTTTAGCACTTTTATAATCTTGTGTTATTTCATCTAAATCTTCATTTTGCTCATAAGAATAAATAATGCCAATTTTTAGATCACTATTTCGTGCTTGTAATTGCTTTTTGAATTCTTCATAATAAGTTTTGGCAAATTCCACACTAGCAGTTGCAAAGAGTGCATTAAAACCTTGTATTCTTTGATTTTTTAGCGTGTAGGCACTCATCCTTTTTGTGTGGCGATTGAAATTATCTAAAATATAGCTTACGACTTTTTTGATACGTTTAGAATCTAATAGGGCAGATTCTTTATCTATGGCTTTGACTTCTTTGCCTTGTGTGCTTTCAAGCTGTTTCATCGTAGAGTGATAGCTCACTTTAAAAGGAAGGACATTTTTATCTTTTATAGCATTTAAAATCGTGTAAGAGTGCAAACAAGTGCCAAAAGTGCTTTGGGTGGTTTTTAGCTCTACATTTTTATCACTATTGATAAAATAGTTTTTCCCTGCATTTTCTTCAAAAATTGGCGTGCCAGTAAATCCAAAGATATAGTATTTTTTAAATTTTTTAATGATTTGTTCATGCATCAAACCAAATTGACTTCTATGACACTCATCAAAAATAAAGACAATCTCTAAGTCAAAAACACGAGAATTTTTATATTTTTGCACAAAATTTGAAAGCTTTTGAATTGTGGTGATGATGATTTTTTCATCTTCTTTGGTGCTCTCAATTCGCCTTTTTAGCTCATCAGTATTTTTAGTAGCATTGGCTGCACCTTTTTGAAATTTGTCATATTCTTTTTGTGTTTGATAATCTAAGTCTTTTCTATCTACAACAAAAAGCACCTTTTTGATAAATGGGAGCTTTGTAGATAAAATCGCAGTTTTAAAAGAAGTGAGAGTTTTACCGCTTCCTGTGCTATGCCAAATAAATCCACCTGCTTCTACTTTCCCATAATGTTTATGACTATGAGCAATTTTTATTTTATTGATGATGTTTTCACTTGCTGCGATTTGATAAGGACGCATAATAAGTAGCTCATTATCAGCATTAAAAACGCAATATTTTGTAAGAATATTTAATAAACTTCTTTTTGCTAAAAAAGTCTTTGTGAAATCTCCTAAATCATTGATTGCATTATTTTTAGAATCTGAAAAGCTTATGCAAAAAGTATAGTTATCGTTTTGTGATTTTTTTATTTTATGTTGGTTTGTGTTGCTGTAATATTTTGTTAGTGTGCCATTTGAGATGATAAAAATTTGCACAAATTCATAGAGTGCACTGCCTTTTAAAAAGCTTTCTTTTTGGTAGCGTCTAATTTGATTAAAAGCTTCTTTTAGATCTATCCCACGCCTTTTTAGCTCGATATGCACCAAAGGAAGACCATTTACTAAAATGCTAACATCATAGCGGTTTTTAAACTCACCACTTTCATTTTTTAGCTGTGATATGACTTGCAAATGATTGTTGATTGGATTGGCCCTATCTATTAAAATGATGTTTTTCTTACTCTCATCATCTCTATTAAGCGTGAGTGTAAAGTTATTGCTTTGGAGTATTTTGGTTTTATCTTCAAAGTTTAATCTTGGATTGGCGATATTTTGTTTATAAAAACTTTCCCATTCGTTTTTGGAAAATGTGATGTTATTGAGCTTTTCAAGCTGTATTTTTAAATTATCTTCAAGATCGCTTATATGATTTAGTGCTATTTTTTCATAACCTTGGAGTGATAGCTCTTTAATGAGAAATTTCTCTAAGTCTTCCTCGCTTTGATATGATTTTGGCTCTTTTGGAGTGAATTTGTATTCTGCGATAATGGTAGTATTGTCATTTTGTGATATTAAATTATTCATATAATTCCATTGTTTTAGAAGATAAGTGTAATTATATATGTTTTTTGTAGTTTTGATATAATGTTGAATTTTAACTTGAGGTAGGGCTTAATTGTATGCGTTATACCAATTATGAAAGAAATAAAATTACTTTTTTTGAGATAGAAAACACTGATGAAAATTTTTTGGATACTTTTATGAAAATTATGCAAAAAAGCCCCTTTAGTGTGGAGATAGAAAAGGATAAGCAAATACCAAGCTTCTTACAAAAAGACGCCTATACTATGCAAATCATTCAAAATAGCGATGAAGTGCGAATCTTACGCATGGGTGGGGTTTGTGTATGGTGCTATAAAGATGGCAAAACTACGATTATTTTTGATTCCATACATCCTATGTGTGGTTATATTTTAGAAAACGATTTTTGTAATCTCTATGAGCAATTTTTAAAGGGTGAGTTAAATTTGGAAGAGGAAGAGGAAGATGAGTATGAAGATGATGAGGATTATTATGATTTTAATGAGGATTATGAAGAGCTAGAAGAAGATGATGAAGAAATAGAGCTTAATTATAATAGAGATGATGAAGAATATTTAGAAGATGAAGAAGATTCTATAAAATCTAATTCATCGCCTTTTGGCTCTTTTGCGCTATCTACAAATTTTGGAGCAGAAAACTTAAAAGTTAGCTTAGAGGATTTTCAAACACTGGCTGAAGAGATGAGTAAGCATTATGCCTACACCCAAGAAGAGCTAGAAAAACTAGGCGAACTTAGGCAAAGAACTAAAGCCCTAAAGCTTAGGGCAACACTGCTAGAGCAAAAAGCCTTTAGAAGAGTTTGTAAGCTAAGCTTAAAGGAGTTTCAAAAATTAAGTGCCAAAGAGCTAAAAGCATATCAAGAGCTTATGAATAAAGAGCTTATAAGGGTGGTAAAAGAGCTTTTGTTCTGCGAATATGCTAGTAGCCAAAAAGATAAAATAAACGTGATTGCATTTCACTCTGCACTGCGTCCCATTGCTAATGATAGTGAAAATATCGCATTAAGAGAGTTTTATAATCGATCTATCACTCCAACAAAAGATGGCAAAACACATCTTAATGAGACTAAAACTTATTTAATCAATCTAGTAAGTGCGGGTGCAAAAGTAGATAGAGATCTTGCAAATCTTGCTATGCAATCAGCAAATTCTTATACTTCTTTAATCTATCAACGCCTCCAAAACAAAGATAAAAATATCAGCGATGAAAAGGCTTTAAGACAAATACAATCTTTGCCACGCCATAAAATGCTAAGTTCTATCAATTTAATCTTGCAAGCTTGTGTGTATCAAAACTACCAACGCATAGATGCTCTAAGCCAAATCCAAGATGAGCTAAAAGAGCCATGGAGCGATGAAGAATATATAGAAATGTTTGTGATTGGGCATGGCAAAAAGTATCCTAAGCTTTTAAATTACAAGCAAATAGATTCTAGCCTAAGCAATAAAGAGCAAAAAGAAATCGCACAGAATCTACTTAGTAAAGCACTATCTTGTAATGCAAAACCCATGAATAGCTACAAAAAGGCTAAAGAAAATTTCAATCAAGATTCTAAAAAAGATTTTTCATCGCCACTTAAAATGACAGAAAACACAGAATCTACAAACACGCAAGATTCTAAGCTTTCAATACTCTTTTTACACAAACAGCCAACACGCTCTCCTAGCTCTTTAAAAGAAGACGAAAAAGAAGCGATCAAAAAGATTTTTGAACTAAAAAGTGTTACAGAGATTTCACAAACGCATTTAAACGCTCTTGATGATTTGTTAGATTCTCTTATTAAAAATCTTTGCGGTGCTTATACCACTGCTTCACATTTTTTAAGCAAGGAGCAAAAACAAGCCCTCTTAGAATCTAGATCCTTTCAATGGCTTTTTGATGATGATGTGGATGAAAGTATTTTTGAATATATGTATATTCATACGCTTTTTTATGGGAGTGAAGCCTTTAGTACTAGAGATTCTGTAAATTTATGTATGCTTTTAGATAAGCCCTTTCAAGTTACTTGGGAAAACTTTATTTTGCTTTTATGCACTGGGGTTAAGATCAAAAAATCCTATATTAAACATATCAAAAACGCAAAAAATATTTACAAATACATGCAATTAAGCCTAGCGCAAAACTATAATGAAAACTTTTCATCTTTTAAAGATAAAGCCTATACTACAAGCAGTGGAGAAAAAATCGTCCTAAACAACCTAAGAGCCTTACAAAATACAAAAGATTTTTTACATTCTAGCAATACCTATAGACTTTTAAAGCAGGTTTTAAAACTCCTCAAAGAATTACAAGGCGTAGAAGAAAGGACAAGGCATTTAAAAGATTATCCCTCTTACATAAAATTTCAAGAATGTGAGTTTAGAGCAGAACTCTTTATCTATGTTTTTATAGATGAAAAAATAGAGTTTTTAGCTTATGAAAGCTTGGATAAAAAAGTGCATATAGATGAGCGTGTAGCTAAGATCGTGCAAAATTTAGAAATAGGAAGTGTGCATGTAGATATAGAACCTATTATAGAGTTTTTAGGGCTTAGCCCATCAATGTATTTTTTAAATTCTAGCATAGACAACATAACTTTTAAGCTAGAAAGCACAAGATTTGGGCTAAAGATTAATTTAAGAGATTTTAACAATGCTAAAAATTGCGATGAAGCCAAAAAAGCATTTTTAGACTTTTTAGAGCGGTGCAATATTTCTCAAATCATTTTTGCAAAAACTACAGAAATAACAAACAAACTTTTAGGCGAACTTGGTGAGTCGCGTCATAGCCATATAGGTGAAATCGCAGGAAAAAAAATCGATGATATGCCTTATAATATAGTCGGCTTTAAGTATTATAATACTTACAGAGATGATGTGGCACTTATTCGCATAAAAAGCGATGAAGCACTTGAATTTCTTATAGGTATCTTGCAAGAGCAAGATAAAAAGTATAATAAAACATCTTACCAGCTCATCGTTGGCGAATATGACACACAAAAGATTGATGGCGCACTTTGGCTTTATGCTTGCTCTTACAAAGAGCAAGAGTTTATAGACAAAGCACATTATCAGTATTTTATCGGCGATACAGAATCTTTTTGCCACGACTTTTTGGAGGATAAAAACTACTTTGATTTTGACAAATATAGTAAGATTTATCTAGGCTATTGCATGAAAAATAAAGTCATTAAAAAGCTAGATTGGCTACGCGGAAGCGTTTTTGATGATAAGCATTTCACTAAAAATAAGAAAAAATTTTGCAATATTTACACAAAGCAAGAAGATTCTACACTTACTATATTATTCAATACAAAGGGGTATTATGAATTTAAATTTCCAAAATTTATCTATGATTTTTTAGAATCTAAAAGTAATGCAAAATTTAGCACTCTCACAAAGGGGTTAAATTATGGCTTTTTTAGCTTAGAAAAAGAGCTAGATTTAAAAACTCCAAAAATCACACAAGAGCTAGCAAGGCAAATCATAGAGCAGGAGGAGCTTTTTTCAGTCTCTTGGTATGAGAGAAAAAAAGAGCATTTGGGCGAATATATGCTAGGAATTTGGTGGGATAAGCGTGTGCAAAAATATGAGGTTTTTAGAACAGGTGAGCGTGCAAGTATAGAGCATGAAAAAGACTTTGAGAGAGAAGATGAGGCTTTGCAATATTTGCTTGTGCAAAATTATATTGAGCTTTATAAGGGTGTCAAACGAAAGGGAATTGATGAAGAGAATCTAAAAAAGTCATTGCAGGATTTGCAATATCCATTCATTTGGTATAATGAGCCATTAAAGCCTGTGTGTGCAGGTATTAGGCGTGAAAATAATGTCTATGTAAGCTTTATGACAGATTCTGATGCACAAATCATAGAGTATAAAACTTTAGTATTTAATGAGGAATCAGTTGCACTTTATGCTCTATTAAATCGCACACGCATTTTACATAATCTTCCAAAACAAGAAATGTTAGGAGAAATATTAAACATGAATAATGCTGATGATATGTTGTTTAAAGCAATTATGACTAGTGATTTTGAACTTTTTACAAAAGCACTAGAGCAAGGGGCAAATATAAATGGCAAAGTTGATGAAAAACAAGAGTTAAGTAAATATGCTAAAGAGGATAATATCTGTGAGGAAGGTGCGTATTATTATGGTTTGGCACTCTCGCAAGTGCTAGGCGGTATAACGCTAGATAATGAAAAATTTAGTGAAGAAGAGCTACTAAAAGAAAATGAACAAGCCTTTAATATTCTCTATGCTATGCGGGATTTAAAACCAAGTGATGAAGCGCAAGAGTATGCCAAAGATGTGCTAAATGATACGCATGCTGATTGGTGGTATAATGCTTACAAATGGGCTGATGAATTTGGCTATAAAGGTGATTTTGAGGATGAGGAGGCGATTTTTGCTTGGCTAAGAGAAAACAAAGGCTTAAGATATTTTGAAACTTTGATTAAAGATTTAGGCTTTGATTTAGAGCTTAAATGGGAATAAAATATATACAAAGAAAGGATCAAAAATGCAAAGAGAACAAGCAGAACTAATTATAAACGCAGAAAGATAAAAGCGATATGGCAAAAAGCATAGATACAGCAGATATCCCAACATTTAACAATGAAAGGCAAGGCTTTTTAAGGGGTGGTAATTTAGAGAAATTAGATAGGTATATAAATTTAATATAAAATTTAAAGCACAGGTTGTGAGGAGGCAGTCAATGAAGCAGATTCTAAAAATCATGGGCATATTAGGTCTTATAGGTATAGCCATAGTAATAAATTCTTGTAATATAGTAATAAATTCTTGTAAAGACAACCACAAATATCACCCACAAACAAAACAAGAA
Organism: Helicobacter trogontum; assembly: GCF_000765905.2. Lineage (GTDB taxonomy): Bacteria > Campylobacterota > Campylobacteria > Campylobacterales > Helicobacteraceae > Helicobacter_A > Helicobacter_A trogontum. Next base: position 70,759 of record NZ_JRPL02000011.1, read on the forward strand.
CTTTTAAAACTTATAAGAGATAACAATGTATATCTAGGTGATATTAATACAAGTAAGATTACTGATATGAGTGGATTATTTTGGGTGGTACCAAAGAATGAGTGTAAAGAAATTGCAGAACGGACAGAAAAGGTTAATGATGAGCGAGAAATCGCAAGGCTTGAGCGTGGTTATCAAATTTGTTTAGAAGTAAGTGTGGAAGAGGCTGAATTAAAAGAAATTAAGAGAAAAGATTTTAGCGGTATTGAAAAATGGAATGTGAGTAATGTCAAGGATATGAGTTTCATGTTTGCTAATGCAGAATCTTTCAATCAACCCTTAGATTCTTGGAATGTGAGTAATGTAGTTAATATGAGGGCTATGTTTGCATCTGTCCAATCCTTCAACCAACCATTAAATAAATGGAATGTGAGTAATGTTGCCAATATGGTTGAGATGTTTGCTGGTGCAAAATCTTTCAACCAACCCCTAGATTCTTGGAATGTTGGTAATGTTACTGATATGGCTGGGATGTTTGCCAGGGCACAATCTTTCAACCAACCATTAAATAAATGGAGTGTAAGCAATGTTACCAATATGAACTCTATGTTTAAAAATGCACAATCTTTTAATCAAAATCTAGATTCTTGGAATGTGAGTAATGTAACTAATATGAGCGCTATGTTTTATGGTGCAAAATCCTTTAATCAGCCCTTAGATTCTTGGAATGTAAGCAAAGTTACAAAGATGACATGGATGTTTTATGAAGCATCCTCCTTTAATCAGAATCTAGATTCTTGGAATGTAAGTAATGTTAAAGATATGAATAACATGTTTTATTCTTCCTCAATAGAGGACAATCCACCAAAATGGTATAAAGGAAATTAATATTTCACATGCACTATAGAATCTACAAACACTAAAAAGGAATAACATGCAAAAAATGTTAAAAACAATAAGTATAGTAAGTCTTCTAGGCATAGCCATAGTAATAAATTCTTGTAAAGATAACTACAAATATCATCCAAAAAACAAACAAGAGCTTTTAAAACTTGTAAGAGATAACAATGTATATCTAGGTGATATTGATACAAGCAGAATTACTGATATGAGTGGGCTATTTTGGGTGGTATCAAAGAATAAGTGTAAAGAAATTGCAGAACGGAAGGAAAAGGTTAATGATGAGCGAGAAATCGCAAGGCTTGAGCGTGGTTATCAAATTTGTTTAGAAGTAAGCGTGGAAATCACTGAATTAGAAAAGATTAAGAGAAAAGATTTTGGTGGTATTGAAAAATGGAATGTGAGTAAGGTTAAAGATATGAGGTTTATGTTTTATGGTGCAGAATCTTTCAACCAGCCCTTAAATTCTTGGAATGTAAGCAAGGTTACTAATATGGCTGAGATGTTCCATGAAGCAACATCTTTCAACCAACCATTAAATAGTTGGAATGTGAGTAATGTTAAGGATATGAGTTACATGTTTTATGCGACATTCTCCTTTAATCAACCCTTAGATTCTTGGGATGTAAGCAATGTTACCAATATGAATGATATGTTTGCTGATGCAGAATCTTTTAATCAACCCTTAGATTCTTGGAATGTAAGCAAGGTTAAAGATATGAGAGCGATGTTTGCTGGTGCAGAATCTTTCAACCAACCATTAAGCAATTGGAATGTTGGTAATGTCAAGGATATGAGTTATATGTTTGCTTATACAACATCCTTCAACCAACCCCTAGATTCTTGGAATGTAAGCAATGTTACCAATATGAATAATATGTTTAAACATGCACAATCTTTTAATCAAAATCTAGATTCTTGGAATGTAAGCAATGTTACTAATATGAATAATATGTTTGCATTTGCAAAATCCTTCAATCAACCCCTAGATTCTTGGAATGTAAGCAGGGTTACTAATATGGCTTGGATGTTTCATGAAGCAAAATCCTTCAACCAACCATTAAATAGCTGGAATGTTGGTAATGTTAAGAACATGAGCGCGATGTTTCTTAATGCAAAATCTTTCAACCAACCCCTAGATAGCTGGAATGTTGGTAATGTCAAGGATATGAGTTATATGTTTGCTGGTGCAGAATCTTTCAACCAACCATTAAATAGCTGGAATGTTGGTAATGTCAAGGATATGAGTTATATGTTTGCTGGTGCAGAATCTTTCAACCAACCATTAAATAGCTGGAATGTTGGTAATGTCAAGGATATGAGTTATATGTTTTATTCTTCCTCAATAGAAGACAATCCACCAAAATGGTATAAAAAAGATTAATATTTCATATGCACCATAGAATCTAACAACACAATAAAAAAGGAGCAACATGCAAAAAGTGTTAAAAACAATAAGTATAGTAAGTCTTCTAGGTATAAGCACACTGACACATATCTATGCAAATATCTTTAAATATCATCCAAAAAACAAACAAGAGCTTTTAAATCTTATAAGAGATAACAATGTATATCTAGGTGATATTAATACAAGTAAGATTACTGATATGAGTGGATTATTTTGGGTGGTACCAAAGAATGAGTGTAAAGAAATTGCAGAACGGACAGAAAAGGTTAATGGTGAGCAAGTAAGAGCAAGGCTTGAGCGCAGTTATCAACTCTGTTTAGAAGTAAGTGTAGAAAAGAATGAATTAGAAAAGATTAAGAGAAAAGATTTTAGCGGTATTGAAAAATGGAATGTGAGTAATGTTGCCAATATGGTTGGGATGTTTGCTGGTGCAGAATCTTTCAACCAACCTCTAGATAGCTGGAATGTAAGCAAGGTTAAAGATATGAGCGCGATGTTTCTTAATGCAACATCTTTCAACCAACCATTAAACAATTGGAATGTGAGCAAGGTTACTCATATGGCTGGGATGTTTGCTGGTGCAGAATCCTTCAACCAACCCCTAGATTCTTGGGATGTAAGCAATGTTACCAATATGAATGATATGTTTGCTGATGCAGAATCTTTTAATCAACCCTTAGATTCTTGGAATGTAAGCAAGGTTAAAGATATGAGAGCGATGTTTGCTGGTGCAGAATCTTTCAACCAACCATTAAGCAATTGGAATGTTGGTAATGTCAAGGATATGAGTTATATGTTTGCTTATACAACATCTTTCAACCAACCATTAAACAATTGGAATGTGAGCAAGGTTACTCATATGGCTGGGATGTTTGCTGGTGCAGAATCCTTCAACCAACCCCTAGATTCTTGGAATGTAAGCAATGTTACTAATATGAATAATATGTTTGCATTTGCAAAATCCTTCAATCAACCCTTAGATTCTTGGAATGTGAGTAATGTCACAAATATGGACTTTATGTTTTATGGTGCAGAATCTTTCAATCAACCATTAAATAGCTGGAATGTTGGTAATGTTAGGGACATGAGTGAAATGTTTGCATTTGCAAAATCTTTTAATCAGAATCTAGATTCTTGGGATGTCAGTCAAGTTGGGGATAATATGTATAATATGTTTTATTCTTCCCCAATGCAATACAATCCACCAAAATGGTATAAAAAAGATTAATATTTCACATGCACTATAGAATCTAACAACACAATAAAAAAAGGAGCAACATGCAAAAAGTGTTAAAAACAATAAGTATAGTAAGTCTTCTAGGTATAAGCACACTGACACATATCTATGCAAATACCTTTAAATATCATCCAAAAAACAAACAAGAACTTTTAAAACTTATAAGAGATAACAATGTATATCTAGGTGATATTGATACAAGTAAGATTACTGATATGAGTGGATTATTTTGGGTAGTGCCAAAGTATCAATGTGAAATCATTGCAAACAACAAAGAAAAAATTAGTGATGAACAAGAAATAGCAAGGATTGAGCGTGATTATCAAATTTGTTTAGAAGTAAGTGTACAAGAGGCTGAATTAGAAAAGATTAAGAGAGAAGATTTTAGTGGTATTGAAAAATGGAATGTGAGTAATGTCAAGGATATGAGTTATATGTTTGCTTATACAACATCCTTCAACCAACCCCTAGATTCTTGGAATGTAAGCAAGGTTAAAGATATGAATTCTATGTTTGCTGGTGCAGAATCTTTCAATCAACCCCTAGATTCTTGGAATGTAAGCAAGGTTAAAGATATGAGTTATATGTTTGCTGGTGCAGAATCTTTCAATCAACCATTAAATAGCTGGAATGTAAGCAATGTCAAGGATATGAGTTATATGTTTTATTCTTCCTCAATAGAAGACAATCCACCAAAATGGTATAAAGGAAATTAATACTTCACATGCACTATAGAATCTAACAACACAATAAAAAAAAGGAGTAACATGCAAAAAGTGTTAAAAACAATAAGTATAGTAAGTCTTCTAGGTATAAGCACATTTACACATATCTATGCAAATACCTTTAAATATCATCCAAAAAACAAGCAAGAACTTTTAAAGCTTATAAGAGATAACAATGTATATCTAGGTGATATTGATACAAGCAGAATTACTGATATGAGTGGATTATTTTGGGTGGTATCAAAAGATAAATGTAAGGTAATTGCAGAATGGAAGGAAAAAACTAGTGATGAGCAAATAAGAGCAAGGATTGAGCGTGATTATCAAATTTGTTTAGAAGTAAGTGTACAAGAGGCTGAATTAGAAAAGATTAAGAGAGAAGATTTTAGTGGTATTGAAAAATGGAATGTGAGTAATGTTAAGAACATGAGCGCGATGTTTCTTAATGCAACATCTTTCAACCAACCTCTAGATAGCTGGAATGTAAGCAAGGTTAAAGATATGAATTCTATGTTTGCTGGTGCAAAATCCTTCAACCAACCCCTAGATTCTTGGAATGTAAGCAAGGTTACCAATATGAATAATATGTTTGCTTATACAACATCTTTCAATCAGCCCTTAGATTC
>NZ_JRPL02000113.1 GCF_000765905.2 Helicobacter trogontum
TATTTGGTGGGCTAGATTCTAATAAATCTCAAAAACCAAAGAGGACTTATAAAGAATTTGATATTATCCAATAGACATAACCAAGACGATTTGCAAGAAACACCCAAATAAGCCATAAGGTAACATAACCAAACAAACATAGATTCTAAAAACAAAAATAATACAAACAAAGATTCTAGTGCCATAGAATCCAAAACCTACCTCTTAGGTGAAGAAATAAAGACATATTTTAAAAAGCAATGGAAAAATAAAAAGGTTAGATTCTTTACTTTTGTAGATACAGATAGAAATATCAATGCAAACAGAGAAGCAGTGTTAAAGAAGCCTAAATATAAAATCATTACAAGAGGCTTTCGATACGATATGCTAAAAAGAGTGTTTAATGGGATTAATTATGCGATATTAGAAACCACGCCCACCACACAAGCACAAAGAAATCAACACAATGAAGTAAGTGCTAAAGTGCAAAA
>NZ_JRPL02000114.1 GCF_000765905.2 Helicobacter trogontum
ACAAGCCCAAATAGAAATACAAGAGGAAAATAGTATGTATAAATATATAAAAAATATTGCAATAATTATGGCTCTATGCTTGAGTTTGGAGGCTAAAGACTTTGTGGTGGATTGTGATAAATGTGTAATTGAAATAGGTTTTAGCGATGAGGAAGTGGAGTATTTTAAAAAAGAAATGGGAGAAGAGGATTTTTATGTCGCAGCGGATGATGCAAATTATTATGCTTACACATTAAGCAAATATCTTGAAACAAATGGTATAGAATTTAAACATGTTACGCGTCTTGATTCACATCGCATAAAGCTTATGTTTCCAAATGAAAGTATAGATATTGCAAATCTCAAGTGGTTATATGAATATTATTTGTATCAAAAAGGTAAAAAGCCTTATAAACTTATGGACATTTCAGCTCCAGAAGATGAAATCAATACTTATTTTAATATCACAAATCCAAAGTTTCCTAAA
>NZ_JRPL02000012.1 GCF_000765905.2 Helicobacter trogontum
GAAAGGCGATGATATATTAAAAGTCATTTCAAACTTTCTTAGATTTGTAGTTTTATCTCATTTGCCCAAATCTCTAAATATTGTAGCAGAGAATCCACTCAAAGTATTTAGGATATGATGGACTATTCATAACGATTTACAAAGTTTATAGTGTGGCGGGAGAGGGTGTGTTTGTAGTGCATTATTGAGTTTGTTTATATCACTTAACTTTTTTGTATCTTTAGCTATATTAATTATAAGTAAATCTAATGGAGTGTCATTGTGAGATTCTATAAAGTTGTTATTAAACTTTATTTTATATACAGGCAAATTATCTCTTTGAAATATATGTATCCTCTAATACAGTCTTAACTTTGATTTGATAAGTTTTATTGTTGCAAGTAATACTTCTTTATTTTGCTCATTAGCATTACTAAGAGCTGGAGCATTTATCTTAAAAGTATTTTCTTTAGGAGTGCAAATAATAGGAAAACCTTTATCACTCATTACTCAAGCACTACTTGTATAACCTATGATACTAGAGTTAAAAAGATTGAATTCTAGTAACAATGCGATGTGATCAGATTTAAAAATTTTGCAGGAAGCCCATTCATTGTGCTTTATTCATGTTGATATTATGATGACACATATCACACATATTCTTCTTTATTCTCCTATCGCCAATCTATCTTAACTAAATGATAATAAACCTGCCATTATCATTCAAGCACTCCATTTTCATCATACCATTTTGTAACCCCCTCTACTTTGTCATCTTTATATGGAGTTTCCCAAATAAGTTGGCCATTTTCATGATAGCCTTTCTCGACACCATCTCTTTTGTCATCTTTATATGGAGTTTCTCTTTTAAGCACTCCATTTTCATCATACAGCTTTTCAACACCATCTCTTTTGTCATCTTTATATGGAGTTTCTCTTTTAAGCACTCCATTTTCATCATACAGCTTTTCAACACCTTCTCTTTTATCACCTTTATATGGGGCCTCACTTTTAAGTCGCCCATTTTCATGATAGCCCTTCTCGACACCATTCCTTTTGTCATCTTTATATAGGGCTTCTTTTTCAAGCTGTCCACTTTTATAATACTCCTTCCACATACCTTCCATTCTATCATCGTTATAAGAGGTTTCATATTGAAGCTGTCCGCTTCTGTAGTACCACTTTTCAACACCATCTCTTTTATTATTTTTATATTGGGTTTCACCTTTAAGCTGTCCATTCTCATAATACAGCTTTTCAACACCATTTACCCCACCATCTTTATATGGAGTTTCTTTTTCAAGCTGCCCATTCCCATAATATATTTTCCAGACACCATCTCTTTTGTCATCTTTATATGGAGTTTCCCCAATAAGCTGCTTTTTTTTATAATACCATTTTGCAACACCCTCTCTTTTATTGTCTTTATATGGAGTTTCACGTCTAAGCACTCCATTTTCATCATACAGCTTTTCAACCCCCTCTACTTTGCCATCTTTATATGGGATTTCTCTTCCAAGTCGCCCATTTTCATAATAGCCTCTCTCGACACCATTCCTTTTGTTATCTTTATATGGAGTTTCTCTTTCAAGTCGCCCATTCTTATGATATTCTCTTGCTGCACAACCTCTTTGCTTATCCTCATCGCTCTTACACTCTGGTAAAGTTTGTGTGCAACCCATAAACAAAAGTGATGGTACTATTACATGCAACATTGCCTTTAACATACATATCCTTTTTTTTGTAACTTACAGAATGCTAAACCTAAAGTTTTTTAGAACTTAATCATACTTGATTGTTTTAATTATAGCTTAACTTTTTAGGGCTTATAGATTGCTTGTGTATCTGTTTTTAAATTTCATGCAATTAAATCAAGCAAATTATTAAAAGCTCATATAATCCTATCCTTATACCCGCTAAAAGCCTTAAACTTTACCTTATATATGAAGTAGAGATATGTCTATTATTTATTTCTGTGATATTTGTATTTTTTATATCTTTTATATGATTTTTCTTTTTTACTATCTTTTGTCATTTTGCCATATCTCTCATATCACATTCTATCACATAATCTCTATTTAAACTTATAAGCTTGTATAACCACACTCTAGTCTATTATCATTATCTATATCTTTAGAGTTATTACTTGTGGTGTCTTTTATGTTTATATGAGTTGCTTTATATCCACTCGTTTGTAATTTTTTCTATCACCCCTCTTTTCTTTAGTGGTTTTTACTTATCTTGTTCTTAGCTTCTATATAATCTTTTTCTCTTTTAATAGCTTTACTATAAACTTTGGAATCTTCTTTAGGTTATGTCAAAAAGTTGCGTATCAATCACTAGCACAACCCTATTTAGTTTTTATGATAGATGAGCTCTTCTTCTAAATAATTTTTTGAAATATTTTTCTTTCAATAAAATCTTTTGTGCTTCCCATATTGTCTTTAGGTATTTCATCATTACCTGCAGAGTAAAAAGCAAGTCCTGCATAAAAGAATCCTTCTTTTATTAAATAATGTGCTATTTTTTAGAGATATGGGGATTGAAATTTTTGATGTGTTGATGAATTTCTTGTGGGATTCTAGGCTATCACTTATTGAATATTTAATATTTGCATAATTGATGAAAGTAATTTTTCCGCTCTTTTATCATGAAGAATAGCTAATTACACATCGAATTTACTTGCTTGTTAATATGATCATGAAAGCTGTTTTTATATGCTTTTAATTGATGGACAACATATTATTGTCATATTAAGAAATTTAAAATACACATAAAGAGATCGTAAACTCTATTCTAAAATTACAAGAATGCTAGACATTACATACACATAATGCTTTAAAACGTTCACCCATAGCATTTGGGGTGATTAAGCCCTGCAAACTTGCTTTTTGTTTGCTAAGTTGGATTGAGTTAAAATGTGCGGAAAAACCTTCAAAGATATCAAGAATCTCGCAAAATTCAACCAAAAATTTCGACTGCGTTACATTACATAATAGCTCAATATTGTTGCTCTTAAATATCTTTGATAACAGACTGAAATCTACGTCATAGGTAATATCACTTTTTCCTATAAAGTAGGTTAGTCGATCATTTTGCCATTCCTCATATAGATTATAAACCTTATGCTGCATATACATTCTTATGTTTAATTCACGAGCAAAAAAATCTCCATAATCAAATGTAAGAAAAATCCATTTGCACGTCAAGCTAGAGAGATCTTGTATGAAAGATTCCCATATCAAAGAGATTTCAGCACTTTTTATGCTATATTTTTCTCTAAAAGCACAAATTTCATTTGCTGGCTCTTTCCATACAAATCTTTGATCATCAAAATAGAGCATTTTGTCATTATATAAAATATCACAAGGCATACTATCAAATAATTCATTTGAGATAAAAAATATATTGTTTGGCTGTAAATCCTTTAACTCTTGTATATTGTTATAGATTTGTAATTGTTTATCAAATCTCATTGCAATTCTTGTTTGAAAAGTTGCATTTTGTTGTGTATGTAACAAATCTAGCGGTTCTATCACACAAAAGTTACTTTGTGTAAAAACAACATCGCTAAATGCCTTTATAAATTCAGCGATATCTGCGATTAAATCACCATTATTACTCCCAATCTCCACAATATAAAGTGGCAAAGAAAGCCTACTTTCATCAAGCATTTTTAGAATATAGCGACTAATTGCACCGCCAAAAAATTTCGATACACTCACGGAGGTGTAAAAATCTCCTGATTTTCCTACATGATTTTGTGTGTAATAACCATCTTTGGGATTATAAAGCCAATCTTGCATAACTTCTCTAAATGGTATACATGTTTGATTGGAGATACGCATTTTTATCCTTATTTAATGAAACACACGAAAGAATGCAAGGCTTGGACTTGCTAGAGATAGCATTTCTTTGTCTCCTTTTGTATCGCCATAGACATAAATTCTTTCATATTGCGTAAGGTCATATTGTTCTTTGATGCGTCTCTCTTTTTCTGGTCCATAGCAATTTGGTTGTAAAAAATTACCTGTCAACCTTCCTTCTTTCACCTCCATAGTGGTGCCAAGCAAATTAATATTCCAGTGCTGACATAATGGACGCAAATATTCCTCAAAACTAGCAGATACAAGCACGATAACATGATTATTCTCTTTATGCCAACGCATTTTTTGCAATGCGGAATCTTTGCAAAAAGATTCTAAAATTTCTGTGAATTTGGCACAATAATTATTAAGCACTTCTTGGTCCATTCCCTTGAAACATGATTTAAGCACATTTTCTTTAGCTCTACTATTATCTATGAGGCCGAGTTTGTAGCCCACCAATGTCGGTAGATTCTCTAACATTTTTATATAGAATCTTTTTCCTAACACAAAGCGCAAAAACAACCTAAAAGAATCTCCTCGTGTTATAGTGCCATCAAAGTCAAAAAATGCTATATCCAAAATTATCCTTTATTGTAAAACTTATTTGTAAAACAAGAAATCTTGTGAAAGTAGTATAACCAAAATTATTTTTATAAGATTAACTTGTCCTTTTTGGTTTGATTGAGTGGAGTTAATTTTTCCTTTTTTAAATCATGAATGATAGAGTGTTGATTACAAAAAGTTATGCAATTCATTTGCTTTTTTCATCCATAATATAAGTTTATCCCATTCTTCTTTTGTTACATATTCTTTTGCTTCAACAAAATGCTTTTCAAAGTCTGTAAGTGAATGCAATAGATGTTCTTTGTTATGTTTAAAAATATCTTTCCAAGTGACTGGAGAACTATTTGCGAGACGTGACATGCTACGGAATCCACCACCAATCAAGGCAAGAATGTTTTCTGGTTTTTCTTGTGCTAACACCGTGTTTGCAAGTGCAAAACTCAAAATATGTGGTAAATGTGAGATATAGGCGATATGCTTATCGTGATCTGCAGAATCCATTTTAATAATTTGCATACCAAGATTGACAAAAATCTCTTTTGCAAAGGCAATCTGAAAAGCACCGCTTTTATCTATATCTGTAAGTATTAGAATTTTATTTTTAAAAAGATCTTTTTGTGCTGCCTTGGGACCACTATGCTCCGTGCCACTCATAGGGTGTGCACCAACATAATTTTTACGCACATTAGAATCAATAAGCTTATGTATTGCATGTTTTGTGCTACCCAGATCAATAATTGTTTGTGTTGGAGTAAGTTCTCTAAAATCATTTACCATTGGTGCTACAAAGTCAAGCGGTACTGCAATAAAAATAACATCGCATTGTGAAATCTCATCTTTACTTGCACATTCATCAACAAGTCCTAAAGATAAAGCTTGTTGTTCATGTAAGGCATTATTATCATGTCCTAGAATGCGTTTAAACATCTTTGTCTCACGCAGAGCCAACCCTAATGATCCACCAATTAGTCCCAAACCAATAATGCCTGCTTGCATATCCTTCCTTACTTAAGATTTAAAAATACAAAAGATATTTTGCCATATTTTCTAGATAATTACGTTTATTTTTTATAACAACATAGGTACAAAATAGTATTATAATTATAACTTCAGTTTTTGAGCTATATTGGTTTTTCTAGTTTATTGTGCTAGAGTTTTCATAGGCATGAATCTTTATAACAACTTTATTTTATGTATGAAATAACTTATATGAATTTAGAATTTAATCTATGTAACCACTTCAAATTATGTCCTGCATGTTGCTTATGTAATACCCCACCTCATATAAAGATATATTAAGAGCGTATAACGACTTATTTTTCCAAGAGCTATAAAAAGCCATGTTGCCATCTGGTTATATCTATATAAACCAAGCAATAAAACTAAAACATCTCCAATAAATGGTAAAAATGCAAAAAATGCGTAAAAACAGCCATATTTTTGCACATAGGGTCGATAAGATTCTATCTTTTTGTAAGCTTTTGGGAAGAACTTACGCACCGCTGAATCTCCTCCAAAATATGCGAGATAATAGGTGCTTAAGCTACCAAGTATATTACCAATACTAGCGACAATCAACACAAGGTATGGATTGAAGTCAAATGCGATAAAGCCAATCACAAAAGCTTCAGATCCAAGTGGCCAAAGAGAACTTGATATAAAACAAACAAGAAATAGTCCAAACAAACCATAATTATAAAAATTCATACATGCCCTTACTCTAAGCCCTTTGGCTTTTCATTCTTATTTTTAAACTTCTGTAGCTTTGTGATTGTATTGCAAGAGATAATTTTTATAAAATGACGTTGTAATGCAATTGCAAAAAAATGTCAAAAAGAGTGCAGTAAAACATCACTCTATTCTTATATTATCTAAAAAATAATTATAACCCAAATAAATATAAGCCTAGTAATGTAGCCTTGCGATTAATGTCTTACATGTAGTTCAAAGCTTATTGCAAAGAGAATTGTTGCAAATGCTCTTTATCTGTTTTAGCAGGATGAGATTCTAAACAATATGAGTTTGTATCATAATTTGATACAAAGACGTTAAGGTTTAGAATCTACGAGATATTATATATAATACACCTTTCTTTCTCTGCCCCCCCATTTTCATGTTAAGAACTAAGTAAAATGCGTTAGGAATACAATGACCACACTGATTATACTAAGGTATACAACTAAAAATCTATTCTATATTGTCACCAACTTTATTTAAAGCATATCCCAATAAGATGTTGTGGCAAAGAGATATGTAATAAAAGAGATATGTAATAGATGATGATATAGGCAGCAACCTTATATAGCGTAAAGAAAACTTGCAAAATATCTTGCAAAATCCATTGGAATATAACATGCCTAAGTTTAAACAATAGCTTTTGCTTTGCTAAAAGCTATAAGCATGCTCACAGGATTCAGTATGTATTGAATCCTTCAAGGCCAACTTAATCTAGGGTTATGCCTTATTTTACAAGATAAATTTTGACATTATCACGCACAAGCGTAATACCCTCAAAATTCTTTTCGATCATAAATGTACCATTTAATAAACGTAAAAAAGAGTCTTCAAAACGCATAACCTCTTCTGGTTGGCACATTCTTCTAGTGCTTGCGCCTTCACTGATGATGATTTGTTGTTTATTTGTGGAAAAAGTGTAGGGTGACATAAAGTTATTGCATCCAGAAACACCTGATATCTGATTATTATTGATTTGTAAGGTTACGTCTCCTGCCTGCTCTGGTACACGAGTGAAAGCACCATCTATCTCAATAAGACTTACACGCCAATTTCCCAAAATATTTACTGCCATATTTCCTTGTTGCCCTATACTTTGTGTCCTCATTTGCATTGTATCTCCATGTGCCAATAATGCTACAGGCATACTCAAGCCTGCTAGTAATACTATTTTTGCCATTGGCTTTATTCTTGTTTTCATGTAGTCTCCTTGCATTGCAGTCTGCTTGGCTGCATAAAATAAAGCTATGATTATAGCAAAAAACTACGTGTTTGTTTGGTTTGGCTGAAAATAATTCTTAAGTATAGTTTCAACTCTTAACCTCTATGGTATATCTAATGTGTGTTGCTTTTTATCATATTGCAAAAACATATAAAACTTGATATGCATTTCAAACTTTATGTTCTACAATTTTATTCCATTTATTTAACTTTATAAAATCAAGATACAATGCGTTTCACTATCAAAGAAATATATTTGAACAAGGAAAAGTATGCTTCGTTTCGCCCCATCGCCAACTGGTGATATGCATATTGGTAATTTACGTGCCGCTATTTTTAACTACATTATGGCAAAAAAGCTAAAGCAGCCTTTCATTATTAGGATTGAAGATACAGATTTAGAGCGTAATATAGCAGGAAAAGACAAGGAGATTTTATCACTTTTGCAGACATTTGGTTTGGAGTTTTCATCTGTAATCTATCAAAGTGATAATTTTCCATTACATCGTGATATGGCTTTAAAGTTAATAAAAGAGAATAAGGCATTTTATTGCTATTGCTCTAAAGAGTTTTTGGAGGAAAAAAGAGAAGAGGCTAGGGCACAAAAGATTGCATTTAGATATAAAGATGAGTGGGCTGAACTTGAAAAAGGACAAAAAAGCACAAGCCCAATTATAAGATTGAGGGCGAATGAAGCGGTTAGTTTTGTAGATTCGATAAAGGGTGAGATTTCATTTAATTCCAATGAGATTGATAGCTTTGTGATTATGAGAAATGAGATTCCAACTTATAACTTTGCGTGCAGTATTGATGATAAAGAGATGAGCTATATTATAAGAGGTGAAGATCATATTAGCAATACACCAAAGCAAATACTTATTAAAAGGGCACTAGGTTTTGGCGAAAATGTGAGATATGCACATTTGCCTATCATTCTTAATGAAGAACACAAAAAAATGTCTAAAAGAGATAAAGCCTCAAGTGTGCAATGGCTTCTATCTCAAGGTTTAGAGGCAAGGGCTATTGCAAACTATCTTATCTTGCTGGGCAATACAAAGCTAGAAAGTCAGATTGGTGAACGCTTTAGCTTAGAATCTTGTATAGAGCATTTTTGTCTTGAAAAAGTTGCAAGTAATCCTGCACAATTTGATTATAAAAAGATAGTGCAAATTAGTAGAGATATTATGCGAGAGAAGGATATCACCAGTTTTTATCCACTCTTTACGCATTTAGAGTCTATGAGATTAGAGTCTCCGCAAAGTTTTGATGGATTGATTGCTCTCTATGCAAATGAGGTAAGTACCCAGATAGCATTAAGGGAACACATAGATTCTGTATTTTTGCCAATAGAGAACAAGCGAGAGCTACTTTTAGAGTTTCATAATGAGTTTGACAACATTGTCTCAATATTGCAAAACAATATCGATAAGGTTTTAAGCTATGATTATAATGAGCTGAAAGATTTCATAATAGAGCAGAGCGGATACAAGGGTAAATCTCTGTTTAAACCTTTAAGAATGATTTTGAGTGGACAGGAGCATGGTGTTGAGCTTGATAAACTTTATCAGGTTGTAAAGCCATTTATAAGCTATATTGTAAGGAAGTAATATGGGATTAGTATTAAATGCGATTGGGAACATATTTTCATGGGTTATTACATTGTATTGTTGGGTGATTTTTATCAGTGCGATATTACATCTTGCACGTGCTGATCCACATAGCCAACTCATGGATATTTTGAATCGATTAACATATCCAGCCTACTTATTTATAAAGCGGTTTGTTAAGACAGAGTTTAATGGTTTAGAATTTGCACCTTTGATAATCATTCTCGTCTTGCAGTTTATTAATTTGACGCTTGTTAGATTTTTGCTTGCCTTCCATTAGTTTTTTAAAAAATAAAGGGTTTTTATGCGGTATTTCTCTCTCTTTTTTTTTACACTTTCCATAAGTTATGCTGATAGTATTATCGACTTTGGCAAACAGGAAACAAAGGCTTATAAGGTATATCAAGCAAGTTATGTGGCAGATAATAATACACGGGTAAACAATGAAATAACACAGGCTGCCACGCAAACAAAAACGCAAATAATAGCTCATTCTAGCACACCAACGCATAAGGGTGGCCATCTCAAAGGTCAAGAGTTTTTTAACTACTATATTAAGGGTAAGCCAAAAGGTATTGTGCGTGATTTTTATATTTGGCAATATTTAGATGAAAATAAGCTTAATGCAACACAGATTAATGAAGCATATCAGCTCCTAAGCGCAAAGAATCCATATTTGCGTAGAACATTAAAAAGTCTTGGCAAGACAGAAAAAATGCCACGGGATATTGCATGTCAAAATATGCAAATACAAGCTGCACTAAAGGAAGATAATGCATGTCTTGCAATCTCTACTCGTGCTCATTTAGCTGCTTTTAAAACATTAGGGCAAAAGGAGAGAGATGCAGTTATTTCACGTCTTAGCAAGACATATCCAGACACCACAAGAGCTATTAAGATTCTAGCCACACCACAACGCACAAGTAGCCTTTTTGGTGATAATGCAATAGTGTTTAGTATGGTATATCATGCATTGAGTGCTGAGGAAAAGAGTGTAATAAAAAGTAAGAATCCAAATCATGATTTAAACCGATTGAGTGCTTATAAATCACAAGGTTTTTATTCTATTTTAAACTCTATCGCGTTGGACTCCAATATAACAAACCCAAAGAAAATGCTTTTAGAAAGCGATATAGCTGAAGCTCCACATAACACACTTTTTCTACTTGGTATCAATGAATTGAGGTTTGGTTCAAAAGACAAGGCTATGACATATTTTAAACGTGCAAAACAAAAATCCAATACAGCTTTTTTCGTTGATAGAGCAGTGTTTTGGCAGTATCTTGTCAGCAAAGATAAGCGCTATTTAGAAGCATTATTGCAAAGTAAGCACGCAAATATCTTTAGTATCTATGCTGCACAAAAATTAGGTAAGCAACCAAAGTATGCCATTATCACAAAACTCCCAACTCTTGCATTTGACAACCCGCCATTTGACCTTAAAGATCCTTATGTGTGGCAAAATATCACAAATACCATGCTGCATACCAATGATCCTATGAAACTTGCAAAAGTGATTCCATATTTCTCATATAAAGATACTATGCCCCAACTCGCTTACCTAATGCAAAAAATTGATAATTATACAACAAATTATTATATTACGCCTTATGAGGGTTTGGTGGAATGGAATTCAAAGGAAGAGCAAAGTCTTGTATTTTCGATTGCAAGGCAAGAGAGTCATTTTATTCCAACGCTTATTTCACGATCTTTTGCCTTAGGTATTATGCAAATTATGCCTGCCAATGTGCAGCCATTTGCAAAAGAAATGGGACGCACTGATATAGGATATAACGATTTGTTTGATCCAAAGACTTCACTAGAAATGGGTAGGCATTTTATAAAGCAATTGCAAAGAGAATACAAACATCCGCTATTTGTTGCTTATGCGTATAATGGTGGTCCAGGATTTTTACGCAGGACATTAAAGAAAAATGAGTTATTTTTAAAAAATAGAGAATATGAGCCATGGCTTAGTATGGAACTTATTCCGCTTGAAGAGACAAGGTATTATGGCATGCGCGTGTTAGCAAACTTTATCATTTATGAAAAGATTTTTGGCAAAGAATTGAATCTTGAGAAGTTGCTATCTGAAACTCTGCTATACGAGAATGCAGGTGTTACAAGATAAAGTCATATTATGTCAAAAAATTTGCAATTTGTGTAATTCATTTTTTTTGATTATAATGTAGTATCTATTCGATACAAAGGTTTTTTATGAAAAGAATATATGCGTTTTTCTGCTTGTGCTGTCTGCTGTTGCAAGCACAAGGTAACCGCGTCGTAAATATTGATGGTTTTGCTATGCCACAAGCTGTTGCTATGACAAATCTTAGTGTATTTGTGAGCAATATGGGAAACAATCCCGATTTAACGAAAAGTGGTAGTGGTTTTATCAGTAAGCTTGATCGATCTGGAAGGATTATTGACCCGCAGTTCATAGCAAATCTCAACGCTCCAAAAAGCATGGCAATACTTGATAATATCCTTTATGTTGTAGATATGAATATGCTCAAGGGGTTTAACCTTGCAACAAAAAAGCAGATATTAAATCTCCCAATCAGTGGTGCTAATATGCTTAATGATATTGCAATTAAAGATTCTAATTCTCTACTCGTTGCTGACGGCGACACAGGGTTAATTTTGCTTGTGGATCTTAGGAAGAAAAGTTATTATACTTTTGTTGCAATAGATAGTGCATTAGGCACATTACAAAATATAGCATTAGATAAAAAGTTTCTTTATGTAAGTACCTTTGATTCCATGCAAAAAAAGGGACGTATTTTGCGTATAGAGCTTGAAAGCAAAGAAGTAAAAATTATCCATGAGTTTGCCGAAAAAATATGCGGTCTTGCATTGACTGCTCATGGTAGCATGATTGTAGCTAATCAGGGCGATAACAATGAAACTAAGCTATATAAAGTCTCCACTCATGCTAAAGTTTATGCGATTGATATTGATGAAGATTTGCAAGCTCCAGCAAAGTTATTATTTGATAATCAGGCTTTATGGATTCCAAATACATTGGATAATAGGATTCAAAAGATCACGCCTGAATAGTAGTTGTTTGACTTGTTTTGTGTAATATGTTTTATAGTTGTATGATATAATAAATAATTAGGAAATTATTTAGGGGTTTATATGGGATTAAGACAATCTAAGAAAATAGAATTTATAAAAAAGATGGGTATTTTTGCGTTTTTGTGGTATATGATACGCAATAGTTTTATTATTAACACAATTTTGCAACATTACCCAAAACTTGCTTTAAATAAGACCCAATATAAAACCTTTAAACTAGCATATGTGCATTTTGGAGAAAACTATAAAAACATTATTGCTACCAGCCCTTTATTCTTTATGAAGAATCTCAAAAAACATATTGAATGGCTAGAATCCGACGTATTTAAAAATCAGTATGGTAAGATTGAAAATTTCAAGAATCTAAGTAAAAATATAATGGGTGCTACTAATGTTTCTATGCAAAATAGCAATAAATCTGATAATATAGTTGCTTCCCCCCCCCCCCCCCCCTATTTGTATCAATGTATATTCTCACAATTCAGTCAAATATTCCACGCATCTAACTCAAAATAATACCGAACTAGATGCTATAATAAATCCATACCCGCCATTACTTAATCCAACAACAATAGATTACCAGGAAATTGGAGCAAAGATGGCTTGGGAGCTAAATCTACCGCTTCCCACCAATTATAAGTTTGTGTGGGTGAGTAATGGTGGTAGTGGCAGCGAAGCCTTTATGTCATTTTTAGGGCATTGTGGAGTGAACTTTGAAGCGTTTTGGCACCGTGAAAAAGAAAAATATATGCTTGATTTTAATATGCTATTATCAAAACCACAGGGCTATAATATCTTATGCATCCATAATAGATACATCGAACATTCAAAGTATATTCACTTAATACAAAAACGCGATTTTATTTATATTGCAGGTGATGTGATAAGCAGACTGAAAGTGGGGTTAAATCACTTGGATAATAATAAGATGGATGCAATAACATCTTTTATAAAGAATCTGACCTTGGATACGCCACTAAAAGAGTTATTTCCAAGACTTCAATATTATTATAAAGATTCTACCGGTTTACCAAATGTAAAGCAGCTAAGCACACATATTCTCCATGCATATACTGGATTTTATGAATTCTTTTCATATGCAACACCCTATATAAACAATCTCTATATCCTTAGCACTAATGATTTGAGTGCAGAAAATGCTTTTAAAACATTTCAAAGATTATATGAGATTTTTCTCTTTCCTAAGTCACCAAGTGATAAAAAACTCTTTATTCAACGAGCAAATATGTTTCGTGGTGGCCTATATGTTCTACCGATTTACTTAAGAATAGGACTCGCAGATATTCAAATCACAATAGCTATTATGCCCTATCGTCTTTCACTAAATTTACCTTTTCGAGAATCTAAAATCAATATTTCTCAGAAACTGTTTTCTAAAAGAATTATTATAGATTCCATGGAAATAGTTTTTATGATTAATAGGGATGAATTTGCAAAGTTAATTCAAGAACGTGATACTTTTTTAAGAGTAAAATCGTATATTACAGAATATATAAGCATGTTGGAAAAAAGTGTAGAAGATAATAAAAGCGAACTCATAAATGAAACTGACATTTTATTGCATTTAAAAGGAAATAAAACTCATAGAGAACATCTACAAAAATTAATGAAAGCAGAAGCAGAGTATTTTAAAACTTATTGCAATGAGATTTTTTCTTCATGGAAATACTACCAAGAGTTTGAGAAGATGTGCATGGAGGAGGGTGATATGTAATAGTATTTGATGTGAGATACCAAGATACTAATGGTTGTATAAGGCTATTGCTTTGGAGTAACAATAGGCTCTGTTCTGTTGTATGTATTTTTAGGATTAGACATGCTCCAAAGCCATTGCTGATGTAGATGGCATGTTCGAAGGTTAATGGTTAGCCTTCAGTAAGGTTTTAAAGATTTGATATGGTGTCCATCATTGTGGCTGTAAGTCTTAGTGTGTGATTGTTAGATCTAGGTTATTGCATTCTTTGTTGGCTTAATAAGCTTTGAGTTTATTAACGTGAGTCATAAGAGTATGAGTTGTAATAAAAATCTAAGTTAAGTATAGTTTAGATTCTAGAGTGTTGCCTTTAGGTAGATTAATTGAGAAAAGGATAGTAATGAGACAAGGTGATTTTACAGAAGTGGCAAAGCATTACCATAATCGTCCCGCATATAGCGTAATGCTTTTAGACAAGCTTATAAAATGTATTAATGATGCAAATAAACCTTTGGATGAATTAAGAGTTGTAGAGGTTGGTGCTGGTACAGGCAAACTTACAAAGATTTTGGCTGATGATTTTGGTATAAAAGTAAGGGCGGTTGAACCAAATGATTCTATGAGAGAAGAAGGACAAAATTACACAAAAGATTCCAATATTACTTGGTGTAAAGGTAGTGGTGAAGATACAGGTATAGAATCGAAGAGTGCTGATTGGGTAATTATGGCGAGTTCATTTCACTGGACTGATCCAAAGAAGTCTTTACCAGAGTTTGCCAGAATCTTAGATGGCAACGATTGTTATAATACAGTGCAGAGTGCTAAAATGGGGGGGGGGGGCAAACCTCATCCAAATGCTCTCACGCAAGGCAAGGCTGCTTATTTCACAGCAATATGGAATCCACGTCATATAGTAGAAGGTTCGATATTCTATGACATTGAAACAGAAATTAAGAATATTGTACCAGAGCTTACTCGTGTGAGTAGCGGAACGCAAAATGTGAAGAAATGGGAAGAAATCCTTGTTTCAACAGGGCATTTCAAAGATTGCTTTTTTATGGAATGTGACCACTTAGAAATAATGAGTAAAGAAAGGTATTTAGGTGCATGGCATTCTGTAAATGATATTCAAGCACAAGCAGGGCAAAAAAGATGGAAACAGATTCTAAGCATGATTGAATCTAAGATTGCAGATTTAGATGAAATTGCAATACCTTATAAAATTCGTGCATGGAGTGTATGTAAAGCATAAATTGCTTATTATCCTTATTTTGTCTTGCTATGTGCACAGACACGTAAGGATAATAATAATGGAAAAAATAGTAGAACAAATATGGGATTACACAAAACATGCAAAATTTTATAGCTATAGACCAAACTATGCACCAAAGAGTATTGACATGCTTGTTTCTCTAGTGAAAGGAGATAAAGTAAGTGCGAAGGTTGCAGACATTGGTGCTGGCAGTGGTAACTTGAGTATCATGCTTTTAGAAAGGGGACTAGAGGTTGTTGCTGTTGAGCCAAACGATGCAATGCGTGAGATTGGGATAGAACGAACACAAGGTAAAAAGATTGCATGGGTGCGTGCAACAGGTATAGATTCTACTTTACAGAGTGAGGCGTTTGACTATGTAACTTTTGGAAGTAGTTTTAACGTTATGGATAGAAACTTCGCTATGCAAGAAGCACACCGACTTTTAAAGCCAAATTGCTATTTTTCATGTATGTGGAATCATAGGGATTTGGCTTGTCCTATACAAGAGAAGGCAGAAAGCGTGATCATGCAGTTTGTTCCAAATTATGATAGAGGGCTAAGGAGACAAGATCAAAGAGAGATTATTGAATCTAGGAAAGATTTGTTTGACAATATTATCTACCTAGAGGAAGATTTTTATTTTCATCAAAGTATAGAGAATTATATCAATGCATGGAAGAGTGTAAAAAACCCATATTGGGATTTGGAAACAAACGAGGGTAATACCCTGTTTGACAATATCAGCAAGGCTATGCGTGAGGTATTGCCAAGTGAGTTTAGTATAAAATATACAACGAGATGTTGGAGTGCTAGAAAAGTGTAAATTGTACGACATGCTCAAGTCAGTTGAAGGAAGAAATATGCAAAAATTAGAATTTCAAAGTAAGGCAAAGAATCTTTATATGCTTCAAGATAAATTAGAGCACGCAGAGGTTTTACCGCTTTTAATACTTACCAAGAAGCAAATAAAGGGTGATATGCAAAAGGCTTTAGATTTGATAGATTCTTTTTGCAAGGATAAGCGTATACAAAAGCTTATTGTCCGTAGTTCTTCAATGAATGAAGATTCTAAGCATACTTCCAATGCTGGTGCATTTCTTAGTATAGCCAATATTACTGCAAAACATAAAGAGGCTGTCATTAAAGCATTGCAACAAGTGGCAGATTCTATGCCAAACGATCATGATGAAATCCTGATTCAACCATACTTGCAACATATTATTTTGTGCGGTGTTGGGTTTAGTGTGGATAAAGATAATTTTAGCCCATATTATTGTATAGAGTGTGATGTTAGTGGTTCAAGTAGTGGCATTACTGATGGTACTAGCAAGGATAGAATTAGCTATTTTCAATATAGGGATACACCTACTTCTACGCAAAAGTCTATGTATTTGGACATAGACACAAAAGCTATGAAACAAAATATGGAAAATCTAAAACTTGGTACTCATGCAAATTTGATGCAAGATCTAGATTGCAATAAACACGCCTTGAATCCATTAACCCACCCAAACATGAAGCAAAGTATAGCCTCTGATCTCAACCCAGA
This sequence comes from Helicobacter trogontum, assembly GCF_000765905.2. Taxonomy (GTDB): domain Bacteria; phylum Campylobacterota; class Campylobacteria; order Campylobacterales; family Helicobacteraceae; genus Helicobacter_A; species Helicobacter_A trogontum. The sequence continues at coordinate 16,574 of NZ_JRPL02000012.1, forward strand.
TGAATGTGGAGCAAATGCAGGTCATCAAGCCTTACACTCCAATCATTCCTGTGCTAATCAAGATGAGATTGCTAATATAGATCCTAATAACAAGAGATTTAAACAGGTCATTGCTTTAATGCAAGAGTTAGAATCCATATTGCAGTATAAGTTTATTGACATTGAATTTGCCTTTGCAAAGCCATTCCTAGATGACATTCAAACGTGTAAGTCAGATTCTACAAATCAAAATATAGAGACGAAAGACAATCAAGAAAAGCTTTATTTATTGCAAGTGCGACCCTTAGTAAAACCAAGCATCAATCTCTTTAACGCATTGCCACAAGATGCTCTAAGCAGATTGCAAAAACGACTTACAAGCTTTCTTAAGAAAACACCAAATGTATTGGGCGATAGAGCAATTTTTGGTGTTATGCCTGATTGGAATCCTGCAGAAATTATTGGATTGCGTCCCAAGAGATTAGCTCTTAGTCTTTATAAAGAAATTGTAACTGATAATATTTGGGCATATCAAAGAGACAATTATGGCTACAAAGCATTGCATTCTCATCCACTTATGCATTCTTTTTTAGGTATCCCATATATTGACGTGAGAGCCTCTTTTAATTCTTTTATACCAAAAGAGTTGGATTCTAAAATCGCTACAAAACTAGCTAATTATTACCTACAAAAATTAGATTCTAATCCGCACTTTCATGATAAAGTAGAATTTGAGATAGTCTTTTCTTGCTATGATTTTAATACCCCAGATAGTCTTTTAGTGCTCCTTAAACATGGTTTTAATAGTAATGAGATTAAAAGAATTGAATTTGCACTTTTGGAGCTTACAAATCAAATCATCAACACAAAAAATGGGTACTACGCAAAGGATTTGGAAAAAATTGCAAAACTGCAGGACTCTTTTAGTAAGATTAAGAATTCAGATTATTCTTTAATTGACAAGATATATTGGAGTTTACAAGAGTGTAAAAGACTTGGAACATTGCCATTTGCAGGTATTGCAAGAGCTGGTTTTGTAGCGGTTTTAATGCTTAATTCTTTGGTTAGTATTGGCTTTTTAAGTGAGAAAGAGAAAAATGCTTTTTTACATACATTAAACACTATAAGTAAGCAGCTTGCAGAAAGCAGCATGAATCTCAACATCGAAAACAAAGCTGCATTTTTGGAAAAATTTGGACATTTACGTGCAGGAAGTTATGATATTTTAAGTCCACGTTATGATGAAGATTTTGAGCGATATTTTAGTCTTGATAAGAAACATGAGGTGCAAAGCCATATGCAATTTTGTTTAAGTGAAGAGAGACTTAATAGGTTGGATAGAATCTTAAAGGAACATGGATTGAAAATAGATTCAAGTGAGTTTTTTAAGTTTCTTAAAATTGCTATTGAGGGACGTGAATACGCAAAGTTTGAGTTTAGTAAGCTTTTATCTTACGCACTCGTATTGATTAGTGAGTTGGGAGAACATTATGATATTTCAAAAGAAGATATGGCATATCTTGATATACATGATATCTTGTCGCTTTATGCAAGTCTTTATTCAAAAAGTCCAAAGCAAAAGCTTTTAGATTCCATAGCTCGCCACAAAGAAGAGTATAAGCTTACATTAGCGATTAAACTTCCGCCCTTAATTACTGCAAAAGAACAGATCTTTGCCTTTCAAACGCAACAGGTTATGCCAAACTTTATTACACAAAAATCGATTACTGCATTAAAAGCTTTACACACAGATTCGGATTTGGAAGGTAAGATAGTTTTAATTTATGCAGCAGACCCAGGATTTGATTATCTTTTTACAAAGAATATCGCAGGATTTATTACTTGCTATGGTGGGGCAAACTCTCATATGGCAATTAGGGCTTCAGAGCAAAATATGCCAGCAGTTATTGGAGTGGGCGAAGAGCAATATCAAAAATATTGTAAGGCTGAAAGAATCATGATTGATTGCCAGAGTGAACAAATCATTTGTTTATAAGGGCGATATGTATGAAAAGGCAGTATATAGCAATTTCACAGCGACTCTATAGTATGCAGGAATATAATGAGGTGAGGGAATCTTTAGCGCTTGATTGGGGGCAATTTTTCACAGAATATTTACATGACTTTCTTATGTTGCCTTTAAGTTATAAGCAAGACATTACTCCATATTTACCATATATTGCTGGCATAATTCTTAGTGGTGGAAATGATTTGAGCATATTTAATGATACGCATTTAAATAGAGAAAGAGATGTTTTTGAGACCAATATTATAGAGTTATGCATAAGATATTCTATCCCCTTGCTTGGAATCTGTCGCGGAGCACAAATGATCGCACACTACTTTGATTCACAAATTACACCCTGCATAAATCATGTAGGTTTGCATGAGGTTGAGCAAAATTTATCACCCATACATTCTGAAGTGAGCGTGGAGTCTAGGACGCAGACATTAGAAGGCTTAGAAGCTACGCAAAGATTTAGAACAAATTCATTTCATAACTATGCCATCACTCAACTTGGTAAAGAGCTTGAAATATTAGCAATATGTAATAATTCCAATGATTTAAGTATTGAAGCTTTTAAACATAAATTTCATAATATTATTGGAATTATGTGGCACATAGAAAGAGAGATGGGTATGCCAAATAGTGATATTTTTCAATACTGGAAAAATACGCTTTGCAAAGATTTTAAAAATAAGGATATGTGATGAAAGCAATTATTCTAGCGGCAGGATTTGGACAAAGGTTGATGCCTCTTACACAAGATGTACCAAAGTGCATGGTGTGTTATAAGGGTAGGCCTATTATTGATTATATTTTAAGTGCCATGTCTGAATCTGGGATAGAGGAAGTTTGTATTGTCGGTGGATATAAATTTAATGTCTTGCGAGAATACATAAATAAAACCTATGTAGAATCGTGTGGCGCAAACCCTAAAAATAAAATAAGACAATTAAGATTTTACAATAACGAAAATTATACTCATACAAACATGGTTGCTACACTTTTTTGTGCAAAAGAATTTTTGCTTGAATGTATAGATAAAAGGGAGGATTTATTGGTATCTTACGCAGATATCATTTATTTCAGTGGTACTGTAAAAAAGCTTATATCATGCAATCATGACTTAGGTATTGTTGTCGATAGAGCATGGAAAAAACTTTGGAGTTTGCGTTTTAGTGATCCATTAAGTGATGCAGAGACTTTAAAACTTAATGGGGATAAAATTGTTGAGCTGGGAAAAAAACCAAAAGGTTATGATGAGATAGAGGGGCAGTATATAGGACTTTTTAGAATCTCGCATAATTTCCTGTCTAAAGTTATAGAGTGTTATGAAAATCTTGACAGAAAGGCATACTATGATTCTAAGGATTTTAATAATATGTATATGACAAGTTTTTTGCAACTCCTTATTGATAGATACCATAATGCTTCTATGGTGGAGATTTTTGGGAATTGGTGTGAAATTGATTTTAAGAGTGATTTGGATATTGATTTTTTGGAGTTAGTGTAATGAAAAGCGGTTTAATATTTATTACTGGACTTAGTGGGAGCGGGAAAAGCACATTAGCAAGAGCACTTATCCAGAGAATAAGTGAAGTTTATAATACAAGGGCAATTTTTCTTGATGGTGATATTTTGCGTGAATGTGTAGATAACACGGACTATAGTAAAGATGGCAGGGCAAACATGTCAAGATATTATGTCCGCACAGCAAAAATGCTTGTAGATCAGGGTTTTATTGTTGTCTTGGCTACAATCTCTATGTTTGAGAGTATAAGGAAGTTTAATAGAGAGAATTTCACAAATTACCTAGAAGTATATCTTGATGTCAATACCGACATTCTGCGGTCAAGAGATAGTAAAGGCTATTATAAAAATAGTGTAGATAATATGGCGGTCATGCAAGATTTGGAAGTTCCAACACAAAGTGATTTAATCTTTTATGATAACTTTGATAGTAAAAAAGCAATAGATGAGATTTTAAAAAAAATACAATTATTTTAATGATAAGGGTAACTTTATTGCAAGTTTTATGATTAGCATTATTGACTAATGGGTTTATTGTTTCTATGGGGCATAAAATTTGTGAGTACTTTTGTTTAACTGGATAATATAAACATAGGTTATGCTATTAACCTTGGGTAGGTTGCAATGTGTGAAACATAATTTCTTAGAATCCAAATGATTGTTTAATCGAGAAATACGAGATAGTTAGCTAGAGACTAGTGAGCTTTAGATTGGATTTGTCATAAGAAATTAAGCCTCATGCTTACCATATTTCATATAATAAAATATGTCATTTGAATTCTAAAAACGTCATGTTTTGGAATTCTTCGAACTTGCAAATAAAATTACAAGTTGCTTTCAAGATTACACAATTGTATCCACCCTTATTTCATTTAAAATTATAAAAATTATAGAATATAAACCATTCTAATAGGTGCTAGACACTAAGATATGACATTAAAGACATCCTATATACTTGTATTAGAAAACAGATTTATAATATTTTAGTCTTAAAAACTTTGTGTTAGATGCTTTTATTATTTAGTCTAAGTTGCGCTCTAAGCTAAAATAAAGAAATCAAAATGTAATGATGAAGGTGGCAACTGCTAATCATGATATTTTTCTTTTATTAATATAGATTTTTTATAAAAAAAAGTAATTGGAGAGACATGACGAATAAGATGATTATGCGATGTTGCAACTTTATCTTAAGAGAAAAAGTGTGCACTTAATGTAGTATAAATCTTGTTAATCAGATTGTTTTTATATAAAATATATATCAAGCTGTTGATAAAAAATGGAGGAATAAGATTTTCTATCAGTATGAAAATTTGTGGGAGCAGGGGCAAAATTATATATGAGTGGAATGCGTAGGAGTTAAGCTTTTAATACTAAAAGGTTGTTTTTAAACGTATTCTTTTTTCTCTGTGTTCTTCCTGATTTTATTCTTTATGATAATTGATTCTAAATTTATTTTTGTCTCTATAGCGCATCGAGTTTAGGAGCAATTAAGGCATGAACCTTGCCTTTTGGCAATCTTTATCGCATTACCTTGGTTGTGCTATATATGCAATGCTAAGCCAATATACAACAGAAAAGTTTACATTGATAACAAAAAGCTTTTATACATTTTAACTTTTACCAACTAAAGCTACCACCAATTCTCACATTAGCATACTTAGGTGCCGTAATCCCAAAGTAATCAACCCATTTTGTACCTACTTCAGCAGCAATATCAATAAAGCCCAATATATTTACACCAGCCGTTAGTATGGCGCCAGTATCCCTTCGCAAATCATAAGCGACACCACCTCTTACATCGATAAACTTGTAGTCAAGTTTAAATCCCCCACCTATCATTTGTGAATACAAGCCATATTGACTATAAGTTAACACCTCATTTGGCAATACATCGGCGTCAAATGCAAGTGAGAATCTTTTACCATTGTAGGCTATACCTGCACGATATTGTGGTTTTATGCTAATAGTGGGTGCACCATCAAACCTAAAGGTTGGTGTATTGATGTTTTTGATCACAAGACCTACGCCAAGCTGACCTGTATCGGAAAGATCATAACCATAATATGAACCAATATCTATACCAAAAGTTGTGTTATAGTGTATATTTGAAGCAAATTTTGTATTAAATTGCAAATTAGATCCAAGAAATTGCTCATGATATAGGCTTGCTCCAAGCATCAGCTTACCAGTTATACCTATGCTTAATTCTGAATTATTAAAGTTGAATCTATATGCATAGCCCACTGGAATTTCTAGAAGATTAAATGCCGAGCTCACGATTTTATGTGCATTACCTTGTTCAATAGATGGTAAAATAGAGAATTTCTCATAATCTTCTTTACTAGCTTCCTTCAGTGTATATCCATCTTGCTTTACAATAAGCTCATAATAACCAGTTGTATCGCCAAATATAAGTCGCATTCGACTCTTATCTCCAACAAGTGATACCCCAGCTTGTGCAGTATTAAATAAGCCTACAGCAAGACTGCCAAACTTCTCTTGTATGGTTTCATTAGATAATTGAAACACAATACCACTCTGACTTATCACATTCATATTATTATTTCTCAATACTTCAAAAAGAGTGTCTAAGTCTTTCATAGTAGCATCTAGCGCACCATTGCTACCAGACTTAATAGTCATGCTTGCAATTTTGCCATTAGATACATCAAAGTTACTCCAATCGACGGAATTTGCAAAATCATTAAACATGTCTTTTTGCTCTTGAGTCATACTAGAGTTATTAACAGCATCTTTTAGATTCCCAACTAGCTGGGAATGATCTGCACTGCCTTGATGGCTTTGCTCATAGCTCTTCCATAATTCTTCTAAGTTGTTACCACTTGCACCGCTTTGCTTTAAGGCTTCCGTTAATGCACCAGTTAAATTGCTTGTAGCCTTTGCGTTAACACCCATAGTTGGTGCAACTGATCTAGCTGCTCTTGTAGCTATTTTGCTTCCCCCACCCATTTGGCTACCAAGGCTTGTAAGTGATTCTACCATTTTTACAAAATTTAGATTTGTTAATTTATCAAGGTTTGATTGTGATAAGCCAACACCCACACTATAGCCTATACGCATTTTAGAATCAGAAGCTATTAATGCAGGGTTGTAATATAATGCGAAAGGGCTTTTTAATGCAACACCAGCTCCACCCATGGAGGCAGAGACATTTCCCATTGTACCAAATTCCATAGCTTCTACTAAGCTAAACATGCCTGATAATAAAAGCCCATGTAATGCAAATCTTTTATAATTTTTTGATTTAGCTATTTGATTTACATGCTTTTGTGATATAAAAGCATGTGATTTTTGCCTATCGTGTAAATATTGCATGATTGTCCCTTGTCACAAAATAAAGCCTCATTGTAGCGAAAGATTGGTAACATTGATGTAATGCATGGCTTTATTGTGATGTTCTATAGTGTTGATATTGTGTTGGAATTGAAATTTTTAGGATAATGAGTTATTAGTATTAATCTAGTGCCTAGTGCGACCAAGCAATGTAACATTTCGTGTATTATCAAATATGAACACTTGTCACAATCTGATAATGCCATTTTGTTTATTTACATTTTAATGAAATAATGGAGTTTGTAATGGCGCTGCCATATCTTATATGAGGAAGGAATATGGGTTTTAATATTCACAAAAGTTTCAACATAACACCGCTCAAGTCTATTGTGATGACAGGGTTTTTGAGCATGAGTGCTGTATTTGCAGCAAGTTACCCGCCAACACGAGACACAACTGGCACGGGACTTGCAATGACAAGTAGTGCATATGCAACTGCGATTGGAAAATCTGTGCTTGATGATGGTGGAAATGCGATTGATGCGGCTGTTGCAGTTGGTTATGCTTTAGCAGTTGTGCATCCTGCCGCAGGTAATATTGGTGGTGGTGGCTTTGCTGTTATTCACCTTGCAAATGGTGAAAATATCACACTTGATTTCAGAGAGAAGGCACCGCTAAAAGCTACAAGAGATATGTACTTGGACAATAAAGGCAATGTTATCCCAAATGCTTCAACACTTGGGTATTTGGCCGCGGGTGTGCCAGGTACGGTTAAGGGGATGAGTGCCATGCTTGACAAGTATGGCACAAAACCTCTTGGTGAGCTTATGCAACCTGCTATTGATTTGGCAGAGAATGGTTTTGTAATCACAGATAGACAAGCTGAAACAATGTTGGCGGTCAAAGATGATTTGGCTAAATTTGCAAGCACAAGAAAGTATTTCTTAAAAAAAGATGGTTCACTTTATAAAGGTGGGGAAACACTAGTGCAAAAGGATTTGGCAAAGACATTACGCCTCATACAAAAAGAAGGTGAGAGTGCTTTTTATACAGGAAAAATCGCAGATTTAATTGTTGCTGATATGCAAAACAATGGTGGAATAATCTCAAAGGATGATTTGGCACAATATAATGTCGTATGGCGAAAACCAGTAGTAGGTACATATAGAGGTTATGAGATCATCTCTATGTCACCTCCAAGTAGCGGTGGGACACATATCATTCAGATTCTAAATACTATGGAGAACACAGATATAGGTAAATTAGGTTTTGGTTCATCAAAAACAATTGCTCTTATGAGTGAAGCAATGCGTCAAGCCTATGCCGATCGGTCTGTATTTATGGCAGATCCAGATTTCTTTAGTGTGCCAACAGATAAGCTTTTGGCAAAAGAATATGCAAAAAAGATCTATGCAAATATTGTAAAAACACATGGCAGAGCTATCCCTAGCAAAAGCGTTAAACCTGGACTTGGTATTATAAAGGTGGGGCAACCAATTAATCATAAGGAAGGTAACCACACTACACACTATTCAGTGGCAGATAAATGGGGTAATGCTGTAAGTGTAACCTATACTATTAATGCAAGTTATGGTGCGATTGCGGCAGTTGAGGGAGCTGGCTTTATCCTTAATAATGAGATGGATGATTTTTCAATTAAACCAGGTGTGGCAAATCTTTATGGTTTAGTTGGTGGTGATGCAAATGCGATTGTGCCTGGAAAAAGACCATTAAGCTCAATGAGCCCTACAATCATTTTGAAAGATGGTAAGCTCTTTATGGTGATGGGAAGCCCAGGTGGTGCAAGGATTATCACGACTGTTTTGCAAGTGATTTCTAATGTAATTGACCATAAAATGGATATAGCAAAAGCAGTCGAATCTCCAAGATTTCACATGCAATGGGAGCCAGATGAAATCCGCATCGAACCTTATGGTATGACAAAAGATGTACAAGACAATCTTACGAGAATGGGATATAAAATCACAGAATTACCGGATATGGGTGATGTGAGTGCGATTTTACGCGATCCAAAAACAGGTATTATTTATGGTGTAAATGATCCTAGAAAAGAGTTTTAGAAAAATTATTTCACACTAAACTCGTGCAAAACGAGGCGGTCTTGCATGGGTCTTATCTCTACCTATCTCCTTAAATTATTCTGATAGATGTGTGTGATTTGTAAAAAAGTGGGGGATGGGAGTGGTGTAGTGGTAAAGTTCTTGAAATAGTTTTGCATAAATGTAAAAATAGGATTATATGTTTTTACATTCAAAACTATTAAGAATAAAAACATACTCTTTATAATAAAGTATTTCATATGTATTATTTTTTAGGCTATATGTGTAGAATGTTAGTTTGTAAGCATGTTTTCCATTGTCTCTTGATGCTTCTAAAATTATATGCAACAATACCTGCTCGATAAAACATGCTTATAAATCTCTTCTCTTTGATATCTCTATGAAATTTTATATATGCGGGAAATGTATAAAACTGACTTATTGTTTTAGACTTAGGAAGTATAACTACTTTAATGTTAAACATCGCAGATAATATATGAAGATAAGCCAAACACAGTGTTGCTAATACTTAGAGTCTGAAATAATGATATATAGCAATTTGAATTTAAAATAAGCTTAGCTATTGATTGTTTGTAGTTGTGTATAAATTCATTTTTTATATAATAAAATGATATTATTCAAAATTAAAACTTATTAGGTAAAGAATGTCAAAAAATATCGCTATGCAATACCATAGATTTTATGTAATATCAATTATTGTCTTTATTGTGTTTATGAGTATGCCTTATGGTTATGCTGCCACAAATCTCAAGAGGCTTTATACGACATGGCATAGTGCGCTTGCTATGGATGGGATAGCGCAACATGTAAATAGGCGTTTTTTACCCTATGCAAACCCATATGCAAAGAAAGGTGGAAGTTTTAAAACTATGGGGCTTGGTGGCTTTGATAGTTTGGACTTATTTGTATTAAAAGGGAATAAAGCAGATTCTCTTGAATTAGTGTATGATACTTTGATGAGTCAGAGTTATGATGAGCCCTATGCTGTATATCCTCTTATTGCGGAAAAAGTTAGTATTGCAACCGATAATAGCGGTGTTAGGTTTATGATAAATCCAAAAGCAAGATTTAGTGATAATAGTAAAGTGAGTGCTGATGATGTAAAGTTTAGTTTTGACATGCTTATGCAATATGGTGATCCAACGCAATCTCGCTACTATGCTGATGTAAAAGAAGCAATAGTTGTGAGTGAAAATATTATAGAATTTACTTTCAAGCATAATAACAATAAAGAATTACCTTTTATTCTCACTCAATTACATGTTATTCCAAAACATTTTTATTTGCAAAACAATGAGAATTTATATGGTAAGAAGCCCTTACGTGTGCCTCTTGGAAGCGGTCCTTACACGATAGAATCTTTTGAGATAAATAAATACATTACCTATAAACGTAATGAGAACTATTGGGCTAAAGATGTGATGGTAAATGTTGGGGCATATAATTTTGATAGGATTACAATTGAATACTATAAGGATGCAAATGTCGCTTTGCGTGCATTTTTAGCAGGACATTATGATTATCGGTTTGAACCACAGGCAAAAGCATGGGCGAATGATTATAAAGGCAGTGCATATGATATGGGAAAATTTAAAAAAATTACGTTAAAGCATGGATTACCAGCGGGTATGCAGGGCTTTTATCTCAATACTAGACGAGCACACCTAAGTGATATAAGAGTAAGAGAGGCAATACTTCAGGCATTTGATTTTGAATGGAGCAATGAATATCTTTTTTACTCACAATATAAGCGTACGCAGAGCTATTATGAAAACTCAATATATGCTTCAAGTGGGCTTTTAACTGACCCTAAAAATGCGTTAGAATTAGATATATTGCAATCACTTGGTATTTTAAATTATAATAAAAATACAAAACAATTTGAAATAACAGCTGGTTATAAAGATTCTATAAATCCGCGTTTGCTTCATGAAATGTATAAAAATCCAAGCACCAAACCACCATATTCAAAGCGATCAAATCTTATATATGCGCAAAAGTTATTGCAAGAGGCTGGTTATAGAGTGTTAAATAATGAGCTTGTAGATTCTAATAATAATCCTGTAAAATTTACACTTTTATTGAATTCACCTCTATTTGAACGCATGGTGCTTCCTTTTAAAAAAAATCTCGCAATACTTGGTATTACACTTGATATACGTTTGATAGATTCTGCACAATATGAAAATAGGGTAAAACAATTTGATTATGATATAATTGTGGGGATGATACCACAAAGTCTTTTTCCTGGTAATGAACAAGATTTTTTCTTTTCATCAATGAGTGCAGATATGGAAGGTTCGAGGAATTTTTCTGGTGTGAAAAATAAGGCGATTGACAAACTTATTGTGTTACTTAATCAAACAACAGAATATCATAAACGTGTGGCGATTTTACATGCGATGGATAGAATATTATTGTGGGGATTCTATGTCGTGCCGCATTATTATAGCCCAAGTTTTCGTATCGCTTTGCGACATGATATACAAATGCCACATATTTTTCCACCCTATGCATCACCTTTTAGCATTTATCACTATTGGTGGATTGAGTAATGGAGGGTAGTAGTATGAAATATAAGATGTTAGGTTTGTATATGTTGGGGCTATGTGTAAAATCAATGTTTGCTGCAAATATACAAGGAATTTATAAAGAGGAAATGAGTGGGGAAAATGTCAATACAGATTCTAAAGTAGTGCATGTTTTTAAAGAAGATATTTATAGGGAATATAACCCCTTATTTACAAGTACGTTTAAAAAGACTGGTCTATCATATGCAGGTACACTTGGTTTAAGCGATTCTCAAACCTTAGTCTATAATGGCTTGGCTACACAATATAGACATCCTTTTGTGTTAAAAAAAACTCAGTTAGATGTGTTTGCTAAGATGGCTTTGGGTAATGCATTACTTACAACGCAAACTATACAAAATTATGCCTTTTTCTTTGGTGCAAATTTAGGGGCTAATGCTTCAATACCTTTATTTATGCAAGATGAGGTAGCACATGGAGTATTTGGGGTTGATATTGGGTTTGGTATGCTAAGCGGACAAGTGAGCGATATGATGTTGCAGGGCTTCTTTGGTATCGATTTTTTCTATGATAAATATGTTTTTCGCCCATTTATTAGCTTATCTCTTGTTACACCCTTTAGTAGTGTGTATAATGTGTCTATCACAGGGCTTACTGATATTGGCTTAAAGACTTTTTATCGAGGGGATTATCTGCTTGGCTTTATCAGTGTGGCTGTATCCAACCTTTTTTCAAAAAATAATGCAAATATTTTTGCATTATTGCCACAATCTACACCACTTTTTTTGGGCGGCAATTCATTAAAATTTGATGTGAATGTCCATGCGGATTATTTTGTAACGCAATATTTAAGTTTTAGTGCTATGGCTCTTGTTACTTATACTTTAAGTTATCATGCCTTGAGTACTGGTGGACAAGTGGGTATAAATTATCGTTTTTAGACGCATTAATATTGGATACAAGTAGTAGTACAAGGATTTACATATTAATAAGAAAGGAGAAATATGCGATTAGATAAATTCTTAAATGCAGTGAATCTTACAAAACGTAGAGCAATTGCACAGGATATGTGTGCAAATGGCGTTGTGTTAGTGAATGGTGTAGTATCAAAAAGCTCAAAAGAAGTAAAAGTTAATGATATTATCACGTTGCAATTTCTAGAATCAACACATCGTTATAAGATCTTACAGATCCCAACGCTAAAAAATATACCAAAAAATATGAAACATGAGTATGTTTTAATGTTAGATCTTTAGGATAATGTTTGCCATACGCTATAAACTTACTTTTGTTATTGTATCTTTTTGTGTTTTTGTCATATTTTTTTTGTTGTTATCCTGTGTGTATGGATATTAAATTCATATGTCTAACCTGGTTGGGACATTACTTATCTAGCTTACTTGCAAACTTTTACAAGGTATTTGTATAAGTGATTTTGATTTCATTGCGTTATTATGTAGTTTGCATTTGGATGTACTTCAAACTCTATTATATTGTGTTTTAGCTATTTGTAGCTTTGTGTGATAATCTGGAATATTTTAAATATTAGTATGCAGATCATTTATGCGTGATTGATGCGGTAAGTGCTGCTAGTTTCTTTTTGAGGTTGAAAAGAGTGTATTATTTGTAGTTTAAAATCCACGTATAACAATAAAAGGTTACTTTGAGGTATCCATAAAGATATCTAATGATATTGTTATAAACACATTTCTTGCGTATTAGACTTTTTGCCATTCTTCTTGAAAGTGGGGCAGCCACACCTTAATAAATGCAGTAATAATTGCCATGATTTTTATATTTTATGTTCTAGGACTTCGATGTAATACAATAATGTGTTACTTGGATCATGTTGGATCAAAAGTATTCATAAGGGTTGCTATGTTTTGTGAGATTTTGCTCATATGCTGCTAAGAAGCTAGAAGTCTATATTGCTTAGCATCATGCTATTGAATCTTTGCCGCACAACATATTTCTATAAAAACTTGCTTTTTCTGCATTACCTAGCCAATATAAATTGTAACTGCGGATATCCCCCAAATTTATCCAAATACTCTTTTAAATATAGAGTCCACATTTTTTGTGTAGTAGCTAAACTCAAAGCATTCTCTGATTGCCGCCTCTCCAATAAGTCCTGTTAGATCGGAATCTGCTAAAAGATATTGTAGATATAAACTCTCTCCTTTTTCATTTATTGCTGCTTTTCCTTCTTGCAAATCGCCCCATACCTTCATTGCATTTCTTTGCACAATCTTGTATGCATCTTCACGTGATACACCCTTTTTAGGTAATTCTAGTAAGATTCGTTGCGAAAACACTAGACCACCAGTGAGGTTCAGGTTTTTCATCATGTTTTTTGGATACACTACAAGCTTTTCAAGCAGTCCTTTTAAACGCATAAGCATGAAATCCGTGGTGATAAAGCTATCAGGCAAGATAAAACGCTCCACACTGCTATGACTAATATCCCTCTCATGCCATAGAGCGACGTTTTCCATTGCAGGTAGAGCATAGCCTCTAATCATCCTGCAAAGCCCTGTGATATTCTCGCTTAAGATTGGATTGCGTTTATGTGGCATGGCAGAGCTTCCTTTTTGTCCAACTTCAAAATATTCTTCAGCTTCATACACTTCTGTGCGTTGGAGGTGTCGCACTTCTATTGCTATTTTTTCACAACTACTAGCCAAAAGAGCCAAATCACTCATGAGTCTTGCATATCTATCTCTTTGTATTACTTGGTTGCTTACAGGGGCAGGTTTTAATCCCAATTCTTTACAGACTAACTCTTCTAATTCCATTGGTGTGTGAGCGAGATTACCCATTGCTCCACTTAGCTGACCCACTGAGATGACTTCAAGTGTGGATTCCAAAGCTTTTAAATGTCGCCCTAGTTCATCATACCATATCGCTAAGACTAGTCCAAAAGTGATAGGTTCACCATGTATTCCATGACTTCTTCCTACCATGAGCGTATCTTTATGTTGATATGCTCTTACTTTTATAGCGTCTCGCACTTGTTTTATATCCTCTAAAATAATCTTTAGAGAATCTCGCATTTGTAATGCCACTGCTGTATCAATACAATCGCTTGATGTTATACCATAATGCACCCAACGAGACTCTTCACCCAAACTCTCTGCAACAGAAGTTGTAAAAGCGATTAGATCATGCTTTGTAATCGCTTCTATTTCATCAATTCTAGCAATATCAAATTTTGCATTTTTACAAATTTTTTCACAATCATCATCAGGGATTAATCCCAGCTTATTCCAGCCTCTAACTAATGCTTTTTCTACCTCCAACCATGCGGAATATTTAGCATTCATATCCCATAGTCTTTTCATCTCTTCTCTTGCATATCTTTCTACCATATTATTTCCTTGCACTATTATAAAGCTAGAAGTGTAGCAAAAAGTTTATAAGATTACCAAACTGATATGTCCTAAAGCCTTAAGTATCGCTAGATTGTCTAGAATCCCCATGTCTTTATAATAACATTATCTTTCAATACTTCTTATTTCATTTGTCACTATATAGGTTTAAAATGTTTGTCATGCTTACTACCATATTGCATGATTTTTTCTAAGATTTTTGATTATCATATTTTTCAGTAAAATCATTTTCATTATCGTCATCTTGATCTTGCACATCTTCTTGATAAGCATCAAGAAAATCACAAGATTCATTATTGCCTAGTGTGCAACCTTTTTCAAAATATGTTTTTGCTTTGTCTTGATTTTGTATCACACCATAGCCTTCCTTATAGGCTATGCCAAGTTGCAAACAACCAAGCCCTTCATTGTTATCACATATTTTTTCAAAAAGCATATTCGCCATTTCGTAGCTATGTCGCACACCCAAGCCATCATGATATAACAGAGAAAGGTTATAGCACCCACTCATGCTGCCTTTATTGCAAGCTATTTTATAATATTTTTTTGCTTTCTTATAGTTATTTAGTCGTTGATAGCTAAAGCCTAATTTATCGCAACTCTCCTTATGATTACTATCACATGCTTTTTTAAGGTAAGGGAGCGATTGAGTATAATCTTGCACTTGAATATATAGCCAACCTACAAACTCACATTCTGTTCGGACATTGCAAGTTTGTATATTTGGCACATTGTCATTTAGTAGCTTTTCACAAGATTCTAAATGTGAATTTGCGCAAGCTACGATAGCATTTTTTCGCTCGGTTTCTGTCAATTTATCCTTAGAATCTTTTGCATAACAAGTATAAAAAAGTATAAAAAATATTATGATATATAATCGCATAGTTTTCCTCAAATTCTTGCAATTATCAATTATAGCATACTCTATAAACTGGCACTACAATTTTAATTAAGACAAGCATTAAAACTTCATAATCTTTTGTTATGCTACATAAATATTTTTTGCAGAGGATTTTTATGCTGACATTTTCTGAAATTCTATTAAAACTTCAAACATTTTGGGCAAATGCCACTTTCAATAATACAAAGGGTTGTGCGATTTTGCAACCCTATGATATACCTGCTGGAGCTGGGACTTTTCATCCTGCTACATTGCTAAGAAGTCTTGATAGGACGCCTTGGGCTACTGCATATGTGGCACCTTCTCGTAGACCAACTGATGGACGCTATGGTGAGAATCCAAATAGACTTGGTAGCTATTATCAATTTCAAGTTTTAATTAAACCCTCGCCTGATAATATACAAGATCTATACTTGCAGAGCTTGGAAGCTCTAGGATTAAATGTAGAGTCTCATGATATTCGTTTTGTGGAGGATAACTGGGAATCTCCTACACTTGGAGCATGGGGGCTTGGCTGGGAGGTGTGGCTTGATGGCATGGAGGTAACGCAGTTTACTTATTTTCAACAAGTAGGTGGTATTCCTTGTGAAAGTGTGAGTGTGGAGATTACTTATGGTGTTGAACGACTTGCTATGTATATACAAGGGGTGGAGTCTGTATTTGACATTGCGTGGAATGATACCATGAAATACGCTGATGTGCATTTGCAAGGTGAATATGAGTTCTCAAAATATAATTTTGAAGTAGCGGATACCGCTTTCTTATTTACAAGTTTTGAAAATGCACAAAATGAGGCGAAAAATTGCTTACTTGCAAAGCTCCCACTTCCTGCTTATGATTATACGATGTTATCGAGTCATTTTTTTAATGTGCTTGATGCAAGAAAAGCAATTTCTGTTGCTCAAAGACAAGAATATATCTTAAAGATAAGAGAACTTGCAAAAGGTTGCGCTATGCTTTATAAGGAACAAGAGGATGAGCGATTAAGACGCATAGAATCTGCAAAAAATCTCCATCAAGCTTAATAAAACGTAATACATAAAATAAATAGGATTTTAAGAATGCAAAGACAGGATTCTGACCCATTAAACAATGTGAATAGCCAAATAGTTACTTTAAAATTCAAAAAACTACACGAAGATGCAATAATTCCAAAATTTGCTACACAACAAGCAGCAGGTTTTGATTTTCATGCATTACAATCTTATGTATTAAAGCCTAACACACATGCACTTATACGCACTGGCTTGGCTATGCAAATAGAGCAGGGCTTTGAAATACAAGTAAGGAGTAGGAGTGGCTTAGCATTAAAACACAAAGTAGCTGTTTTAAACTCACCTGGCACAATTGATAGTGATTATAGGGGTGAGATACAAATAATTTTGTCAAACTTTGGTGAAAGCGATTTTATAATCAATCAAGGTGATAGAATAGCACAAGGAATTGTTAACGCATTGCCTAAAGTAAGTATAATTGAAACTAATGGTGTTGATACTACAGAACGCGGTATTAATGGATTTGGTAGCACTGGAGTGTAAAATATGCGGTTGGTGTTGTTGAGTGGCGGGGGAGATAGCACAACCGCATTGTTTTGGAGTAAAAAGACATGTAATACACATGCTCTCATCTTCAAGTATCCAAGTCTGCATAACCAAAAAGAAATAAATTGTGCTATGCAGATATGTAGAGATGAGAATATCCCTTATACACTTTTAGATATAAGTAGTGTATTTACTGATTTTAAAAGTGCTTTATTGCAAAATAATACAGAAACTATCCCAAATGATTCTTATAATCTAGAATCAATGTCAAAGCTTGTTATACCATTTAGAAATGGAATCTTTTTAAGTATTGCAGCAGGATTGGCAGAATCTTTAGGATGCACTGAAGTTGTATTGGCAAATCATGCGGGTGATCACCCAATATATCCAGACTGCACAAAAGCTTTTATAACTTCTATGAATGAGAGTATCTTTCAGGGAAGTGGCGGTTTGGTTAAGCTTTGTAGTCCATTTTGCAGTTGGGATAAAAATGAGATAGTAAGGCTTGGTGTTACTCTTGGTATCGATTATGCAAAAACATATAGTTGCTACAAAGGCGGTGAGCGACATTGCAATGTATGTCCTACATGTATAGAATCAAATGAAAGTTTTTTAGCAAATGGCATTGTGGTAGATAGGTGAGTTTAGTGCTTTATAAAAGATGCAAGTATAATATTTTGACAATCTTTTAGTGTAACATCGCAATATAAATATTGTTTGTAGTTTGATAAATTGTTATCTTTCTTTGAAACTATTTGGTGTTTATAGCTATTTGATATTGCTATTTATAGTATATATTTGCAATATGTTGTTTCAGATTCTGTAATGTGTGTAATGTTTAAGCAAGTAATATCAAGATTGCGTTTTAGCACATTTTAAGATTAACATGCTAGAATATTGCTTGATATTTATGGAATCTTTTTTGCATTTTGTGTTTAATATAAAAGATTATATATGTAATAAGGAGATATTTTGGATACGGATAGTTATCACTCGATTGGCATGGTTTTGTTGGCATTTATTCTTATTCTTTTAAATGCTTTTTTTGTGTTATCCGAATTCGCTATGGTAAAAGTTAGAAAGTCCCGCTTAGAAGAGCTTGTAAAGCAAAACAATCAGGTCGCAAGACTTGCACTCAAAATGTCCAATTCTCTTGATAGCTATTTGTCTGCTACTCAGCTTGGTATCACACTAAGCTCACTTGCACTGGGTTGGGTTGGAAATCATATTACTGCTTTAATTCTATATGGTATGCATGCGGTTTTTCAGGCACATACACAGCTTTTGGATACAGTTAGTTTGCTTATATCGTTTAGTTTAGTAACATTGCTTCATGTTATCTTAGGTGAGATTGTGCCAAAATCTATTGCTATTGCAAAAAGTGAGGCTGCATTTTTAGCAATAGCTCGCCCACTTTATCTCTTTTGGTTGATTTTTTTTCCTGTGATTAAGTTTTTTGACTTTGCTTCTTCGATGTTTTTAAAATTATTGAAAGTGCAAGCCCATTCAGAAGCACATAGTGATGAGGAGCTAAAAATTATTGTAGGTGAGAGCTTAAAGGGCGGATTTTTAGATTCTATTGAGGGAGAAATTATTAAAAATGCAGTTGATTTTTCTGATACTCTTGCAAGAGAAATTATGACGCCTAGAAAAGATATGATATGTCTTGATAAAACTTTGAGTTATGAGAAGAATATTGAGATTATTGTAACAGGTCCAAATCACACTCGATATCCTTATTGTAATGGGAGTAAGGATAATGTGATTGGGGTCATTCACATACGCGATGTGCTTGCCGCAAATATTAAAAACAATTATCAACCCATCAATTTTGATACCTTTGCTAAAAAAATGCTTATTGTTCCAGAAAGTGCGTCTATCTCACAGATTCTAGTGAAAATGAATAAGAAAAAGATAGATACCGCTCTTGTTATCGATGAATACGGTGGGACAGCAGGTATGATTACCTCACAAGATATCATGCATGAAATTATGGGTAGCATTGTGATGGATACAAAAGAGGATGCTGATTACAAAAAGATTGATGAGAAAACTTATGAGTTTGATGGCAAGGTAGATCTTGAAAAAGTTGAAGGTATTTTTGGTTTTGAGTATGATGAGGAATTTATGCAAGTTACCATTGGTGGTTATGTGCTAACGCTTTTTGGTGATATGCCAAATATTGGTGATATGATTAGTGATGAAAAGTGCCAATATGAAGTTTTAGAGATTGAGGAAACTCGTATAAAAAGGGTAAAAATTACGTTGGGATAAATGTAGGCTAAATTAGATGCTATACCTTGAATTAGCTTTTTCTTATTACAATAATAAAAAATATTTATTTGGAGATATTGTTGCGATTTAATACTATTGTGTATTCCTATCTATTTTTTGCACTTTTTGTTTTTAATGCACTTGCCCTCTTAAGTGCAGAGTTTATGCCTATATTTTCACAGCTTTTTACTCTGCTTGCAGAAGATGGTCGTATATATGATATATTTTCCTGTATTTTATTATTTATTGTGCTTTTAACACTTCTTAGTATGCCTATTCGTATGTATAAGCAGCGACAAACTTTGGGAAAGACTGCGCCTTTTATAGTTAGCTTTATGGCTTGTATTCTTTTGTGTATTGTATGCGTTTTGCTATATTGGCTAAGTGGAAAAATTTTTCAACAAGATGTTAGGGATTTATTGTTGGGTGAAGAAGTTGTGACACAGACATGGCAGTCTTATTATACATCGCTAGAATTCTTTTTTTCTTTTATATGTTGGTTTCTATTTGTCATTTTACCATTGGCTTATAAGGCGGTTTCTCTAGAGATTAATATTCAACATCGTATTGGAAAATCTATGTTGATTTTAGAGCCCAGCATAACAACAATTGTAATTTTTATGAGTGCAAATGTCTATCACCCGTATTTTTCCAATTTAGCAAGTAAATATATCTATTTTGCTTATTTTGTGTTGGCAAACATAATGCTACTTTATGTTTTGTTCCGTAATAAAAAGTTATTTGGATTTTATGAATATGCAAATCTTGTCCTTCTTTCTCTTAATATTTTTTATGTTGTGCTGTGTAGTAGCAGTATGCTTCGTGGAGATTTTTTTAATGCACAGCTTACTCTTTATGCATTGGGTATCGCATCATGGTGTAGCGAATGGCTGTATAACCAAGAGATTGTAAGTGAACAAATCACGTCATAGTAGGGGGCATTATGAATATTGTTTTTTTTGGCACACCATTGTTTGCTAAAGAGATTCTAGAAGGGCTTACAAAAAATCATAACGTTTTATCTGTGATAACACAGCCAGATAAGCCTTTTGGACGGAAGAAGATTCTAAAAGCACCTGAGGTAAAAGAATATGCATTAATGAATGATATTCCCTGCTTTCAACCTGAAAAAAGTGTAGATATTATAGAGATCTTACATGGTATAGAAGCAAAATGGAGCATTGAAGCTATTATTGTAGTAGCTTATGGTAAGATTTTGAAAAAAGAAGTTATCTCACGTTATATATGTTTAAATCTGCACGGCTCTTTGCTGCCACATTATCGTGGTGCAAGTCCTATTCAAACAAGTATTATGAATGATTATAAGCATTTTGGACTAAGTGTAATTTGCATGGATGAGGGGCTTGATAGTGGTGATATTGCTGCTATGCAAGAGATAGAAAAGAGTGTGGTTGAAAGAAAAGATGTTGCAGAAGTTTTTCATGCTCTTGTGCCTTATGGAATCTCGTTGTTAGAAAAAGTTCTTCAAGATATAAAAAATAATACTTTAAATCTTGTATCGCAAGAGCATGATAAGGCAAGTTATTGCAAAAAGCTTACAAAAAGTGATTGTTATTTAGATTTTATAGATTCTTATACGTGTTATCTGCATTTTCTAGCGCTAGGACATATTGGTACATGGACATATTATAAAGATGGTATTTTAAAAATTAATGCAATCCAAGATTATGTGTTGGATAAAGTGTGTAAGCAAAAGGGTGTAATTCTTGCAATCGAGCAGGGTAGGGCGTGTATCTCATGTGAGAATGGAGCATTATGGATAGAATCTGTAACACCGCAAAATAAATCAAAAATGACAATGACTAGCTTTTTGCAGTCTCAAAATCTAAAAGTTGGGGATAGGTTGCTATTTGAATAGATTGCGAAGTTTTAAGCATGAGAAAATTATAGATTGTTATTGTAAAACGTAAGAGTTGCTAGGTGTGGCTAGGCTACTTCTTGTGTCATCAAAACATAAAATAACATTTAAAGCATAAAATAGCACTCGCAAATTAGAGCACTTTTTATTCTTTCAACAATCCTTATGATAGGTTAAATATGAGTATTATTTGCTTCATAGAACCTATTAAGAATCTTTAATAAATATTTTTATATATTTCCTTAGAAATTATATTTTCCTTCAATAAAGTAGCTCCTTCCTGCACCTGAAAGATAGATACCGCTTGTTCCCATAGAGGAAATGCTTGTATTTTGATATGCAATGTAAAAACTATCAAGTATATTTTGCACACCAACGCTTAGCGTAAGATCCTTATAGTTGTATGTTAGACCAATATCACTTAGAAAGTAGCCATTTTTATTTACTACAAATTGATTATTATCTACAGATTGTCCATAATAGCTATTATTCCACCAAAGATTGAGGTTATGGTTATTGGCATTTAGAATCTCTGCGTTAAGGAGAATTGTTGCTTTTAATAAAGGCACGTAGGGGATTGGTTTTCCCTCATAATTGCCACTTGTGCTGCTCCCGCCATTTGTTAAGCCAGTCTCTCTGCCAACAAGGACATTTGAATATAAATAGGCTAGAGATTCTTGTAAGCTAAAAATAGAAAAATTTTGATTACTTGTTAATTCAAAGCCAAGTCTTTGGGTTGCACCAAGGTTATAATATTCTGTCCGAAACCCATAGAGGTTGTATCGAATTTCATTTAAGGTATGTGTATAATAAGCTGTGGCAGTGATGTATATATTATCAAATTCATGTCTCCATCCTAATTCACCCGTAAAGTATTGTTCTGGTTTAATATTGCTTGCTATCTTTGGTCCAACTCCTGTATTGCTGGTATCATAATTTGGATCTGTGCTGACTGCTTGACGCACTGATGGAGATATAAAACCCGTTTCGGCTTTAGCATAAATACTTCCACTCTCACCATAATGAAAATTAGGAGTGATTTCGATAGCATAAGCAAATTGCGGTTTCTTTGCATTGATTTCAAAATATCCATTTTGCCCACCAAATGACACTCCTGTGTGTCCTAAAATATGAAAATATGAAAATTCTCCTCGCGCACCCCCACTAAGACTAAAAAACTCATTAAAATTATAAGAATCTAACCCGTATAATGAAAGTGAGTATTTTGTTCCTTTATTTTGCAAGTTATTGAAAGCATTTTTTGTTAAATTGTCACTTGCTTCTAGTTGATTATCAAGTCCTAGCATGAGCGCATTGCGCTGCGTTTGGCGTTTTGCTTTAATATTTAATCCGATATTGTTGTTTGTAAAGTTGCTCTCACTTACGCCGAGTGTCATATCAGGAAATAAAAAGTTTGAGAACGCGTAAAATGCTATGATATCAAGATTCCATTCTTCATTAATTTTATTATTATAATTAAGCGAAGTTTGGATAAAATCCTGTGTAATATTGCCTTTTGCAGAATCTGTTGCGCCACTTCCTATTGGACTAAGATAGCGTTCATCTTTCATTTGAGCATAATTTTTAAGCGAACCATCAGCATTAAAAAGGTTGTAATAACCAGCAAAATATCGCCACATTCTTGCATAGCTCATATTCCAGTCAAGCTTTTGTTGCGAGTTTATTTGATGGGTTAAATGCAATGAGGTATAGACATTTTGAGTATATTCTTTATATCGTAATCCTCTTTGATATGAATAGCTTGCATTACCTGAAATAAAGGTTGTATCGCTTACTTTTTTCCCTCCTGAAATATTTACATTACTACCCAAACTATTTGGATTTGCAGCCTCAAAGCTTGTGCCTTTTAATGAGATTCTTGTATAATCCCTATTTGGTTTTTTGGTAACAATATTGATAACACCGCCTCTTGTGTTATTACCATAAACAACGGATCCACCTCCAGGGATTATCTCTATAGATTCTATCTCATCAATATTGATTTGATTAAAAGGTGTTACACCCCCAGCACTATGTCCCCCATTACCTGTATCTTGTAGATTTATTGGCACACGATTAATAAGGATTTTAACTGCCTTTGAAGCATCAAGTCCTTGCCCACGTAAATCTATTTCTTTTGTTCCATTTGGTCCTGCTATAAATGTAATTGAGGGCTGTTTTTCTAAGGCTTGTTCCAAATTTGTGTAGCCTTTGTCCTGCAGATCTTTTTTGTCAATAATGATCATATTTTTTGTTTCTTCTTTAAGTGGTAAATCAAAACCTGTAGCAGATGTTACAATTTTGTTTAGACGTTTTGTTTGTGTTTTTTTCTTGGCTTGATGGGATTTTTCCCTACGAGTTTCTTCTCTATAGATTTCTACTTTATGCAATGCTTCTTGAGGTAGTTCTTCTGCATATGATTCTGGTAAGCCTAATAGTAGTGTAGCTATACAGATTTGCACGTATCGATAATTATATGACTTATATGACATCACTTCTCCTTATTTTACCCTTATTTGTTATATATTAATAATCATTATTATAATTATAACTTAAAATTATCTTTTTGTTCATAAAATCAATATGAATTATTGTTTATGTTAATTTATTAGATATTTAAGGATATTTTAAACCTTATATAATTATAATAATGAATATTATTATAATTATATAAGGTTTTTGGGATTGAGATATGAGACACACTGCTTTAAGTTACACAAGTATTTTTTATGTGATAATTTTATTACTTTATATCGTGCTTATATATGCTGGGCTAATGATTAATGGGGATTCTATAGAGTTAGTGAAATTTGGCGATGTTTCAAATGATAGCTTATTGCGTCAAATTATTTTTGAAATCCGAATGCCACGCATTGTCATGGCAATTTTGATTGGTATGTTGCTTGCTTCATCTGGTGCTGTTACGCAAACCATATTTTCTAATCCCATCGCTGATCCATATATTATGGGGATTGCCTCTGCTGCTACATTTGGTGCAGTGTTAGCTTATATGTTAAAGCTTCCTGATTTATATTTTGGAGTAGTTGGATTTTTTTGTTGTGTATGTTTTGCGATGCTTATTTTTAGAATTTCTCGGCGTCTATCTATTGCAACTTTACTCATCATTGGAATTGCTATTTCTTCGTTTTTAGGTGCTATCACTTCATTTGGTATGTACTATATTGGAGAAGATTCTTTTAAGATTACTGCATGGCTTATGGGATATTTAGGTTTAGCATCGTGGTATAAAGTTGCTATTCTTTGCATACCTCTTATGATTTGTCTTGTTTATTTCTATTTATATCGTCATGAACTTAATATTATCTTAAGCGGTGATGATGAAGCACGTAATCTTGGTGTAGATTCTATGAAGCTTAAGCGAAATATGCTTATTGCTGTTTCTTTAGGCGTAGCCTTTGGTGTTACATTTTCTGGATTAATTGGTTTTGTTGGACTGATTATTCCTCATATTGTGCGATTATGTATTAAAAATTTTGATAATGCGTTGGTTATTCCATTAAGTACGTTACTAGGTGGTGCTTTTTTACTTTTTTCCGATTTATTGGCACGCCTTGTTCTCGCACCTGTTGAAATACCAATAGGGGTGGTTACTGCAATATTTGGTTCTCCTGTTTTCTTGTATTTAGCATTGCAATCAAGGAGATTCCTATGATTGAGATCAAAAATCTAAGTTTTAGTTATGATTCAAGGGATTTGCTACATGATGTAAGCTTTGAGGTAAAATCTGGGGAATTTTATGGAATCTTGGGTCCAAATGGATCTGGCAAAAGTACGCTTATTAAAAATATGCTTGGTATTCTTACGCCAAAAAGCGGCGATATTGTATATTTTACAAAACCCATTGCTGCTTATAGCGTCAAAGAACTTTCAAGAATTATTGGTTTTGTCCCACAAAAATCTGGTTTAAATATGCCCCTACTTGTAAAAGATGTTTTACTCATGGGAAAGTATGCAAAACTTTCACATAGCTATATGCAATATTCTAAAGATGATCTTGATGAGGCGGTATATTATGCAAAGCTATGCCATGTTGATATGTTTTTAGAGAGAAGTGTTTTTACATTAAGTGGGGGAGAGTTTCAAAGGGTATTACTTGCCCGAGCATTACTCAAGCATCCAACAATTCTAATTCTTGATGAGCCAACGAGTGCACTTGATTTAAATTATTCTATTGAAACATTAAAGATTGTTGAAAATCTTGTCAAAGAACATAAGATTTGTGTTGTTGCAGTGCTGCATGATTTAAATCTTGCTTCGCTGTTTTGCACGAAGGCATTATTTTTGAAGCAGGGCAAAAAATATTGCGAAGGTGCTGTATATGATATTTTCACCCAGGACATTTTGAAAGAAATTTATAATTTAAATTGCGAGATTCTTTATAAGAATCATAAGCCTTTTATTCTACCACTTAAGGAGCATGTATGAAAAAGATTTATCGCTATGTGAGCATATTTTTTATGATGTTGTGTTGTATCAATGTTGCCATAGCACAAGATTCTAAAAAAATGCGTATTATTGCTCTTGATCCTGCTAGTATAGAGATTTTGTATCTTTTGGGTGCAGAGGATAATATTGTTGCTATTGCAAATTTGCAGCATTCAAATATAGAACCTGTAGAAAAGACGAGTAAGTTAGCAAGTGTAGGGAGTTTTAGCAATCCATCTATTGAAAAAATTGTCTTGCTTAAGCCTGATTTAGTGATTTTGAGTTCCTATTCATTAGGTTTAAAGGAAAAATTAGAAGCATTAGGCATTAAAAGTTTATATATTGAAGCTAAACGAATAGAAGATATAAAGACAAACATCACTACACTTGCCACCCTTGTGCATAAGGAAAGCCAAGGAAAGCAGTTGAATGCGCAAATGGAGCAAGATTTTATAGCATTGCAAGAATCGCCTTTACAAGGTAAGGCTATATTTTTGTATGCTACTAATCCTTTGATGGCATTTACAGATAATTCATCAATAGCTGATGTTTTGCGACTGATTGGGTTAGAAAATGCTACACCACAAAGCGATATTAAACGACCAATTATTAGTGCAGAACATATTGTAAAAGCAAATCCAGATTATTTAATCTTAGGTATGGAGGCAAAGTATGATGATATATTAAAACTTTACCCTACCTTTAAAAAGACAAAAGCCTATCAAAATGGTCATATTCTAGCTTATGATAAAGTGCATTCACTCTTGCGTCTTAGTCCCACTATTGTTAGGAAAATCAAAGATTTTAAAACACAGCTTGAGCAATCTAATAACAAAAAAGGCAGAACATGAAATTTATTAATACGATATGTGTAGTTTGTATCATGATATTTTTTAATGCGTGTGTTTCATCTATAACACCTGCTCCACTAGTGTATAAAAAAGATTATATTATTACAGACAAACATACAGGAGAGGAACTTGATTTTAATGACTTTATTGAATCATTGCAGCATTATGATGTGATTTTACTTGGTGAAAAACATGATGTAATGAAGCATCATCAAGCACAGGTTTTGATTATAGAAGCTTTGGCGAAAAAGCAACCACTTGATGTTGTGTTTGAAATGTTCCCAAGTGCAAGTCAAACATATATTGATGCTGCAAAATCTAAGAAAGAAAGTATACAAAAATCAAAACTAAAAAATGCCTTGAATTGGGAGAGTAAATGGGATTATAAGATGTATAGGGATATTATAGAGCTAGGTTTTTACGCAGATTCTATCTACCTTATTGGCGGGAATATATCCAGTGATGAAATTAATATTATTTATGCAGGTGCAGAGCCATTAAAAGGAAGATATTCAACAACCAAGCAAGCACAAGAAAAAATTGCACAAAAAATTATTCAAGCTCACAATATAGTTGCAGATCAACTTGATAGTAATAAAGCCATGATTGATAAACTTGTGCAAATCCAGCAATATAAGGATAGGCGTATGGCAGATAAGCTTGTACATGCTAAACATCAATCAGTTCTAATTGCAGGTAAACATCATACTAATAAAACTATGGGTGTGCCATTGCATATTAAAGATTTCAAAAGTAGCAAAAAAGTAGCGGTTGTATTTTTAGGGGATGAAAATGAAAGCTTGGATGAATGCGATTACATGTGGCATTTTTTTTAAAAGTGCAGTTGTAGCAATGACGTTTAATGTAGCTTATGCTATAGATTCTGTGGTTATACCTAAGTCAAGCGATCAAGATGATGAATTAGAGTTTGATACGCTTGATATTTCTGCCAAAAAGAGCAAGAATGAAGATAAGCCTTATGTAACGGGAGGTGCAATAAGCACAAAAGAGATTAAGGGAAATGAGACACAAAGTTTAGATTCTATTGTGCGAAGTATGCCAGGGACTTATACAAATACAGATCAATCTCAAGGGACTTTGCAGGTTAATATTCGAGGTATGACAGGACTTGGTCGCGTTAATACTATGATAGATGGCGTGTCACAAACATATTTTGGTACTTCAGGTGATAATGGTGCTGTGCATGGACAAACAACTAGCACTTCAGCTTTTGGTGCTGCTATAGATTCGAGCTTTTTGGTCGGTGTTGATGTGCAACGAGGTGGGTTTAATGGCGGTAGCGGTGCAAATGCGCTTATGGGAAGTGCAAATTTTAAAACCATTGGTGTTGAAGATGTTATTAATCCAAAGCATACGTATGGTGGAGTGAGCGTTGGCGCACTAAGCAGAATCTCTTATGGAACAAATGGCATAGGTCCAGCATTTATGGGAGCACTTGCAAGTAGCATACAACCACATGGGGAAAATAGTAAGCTAGGTGTGCTATTTGCTTATAGTATTAAGCATACAACACAGGATTATCGTATTGGTGGTGGTGGCAGTATCGGCAATCAAAATATAGATACAGATGGCGATGGAATGCCAGATAGTATTGCACCATACAATCCCAAAACGCTTACGCAAACCCCACAAGGCTATTTGGCTAAGATTGAATATGAACCAAATTTATATCACAAATTGATTTTTTCATATCGCAAATATTTAAATTCTTTAGCAGGACGCAATATAGATAATAATAATTATCAGATTAACTATACTTATAAACCAGATTCAGAATGGATTGATATAGCTTTGCTTATGGCGTATAATGATGGATCTCAAAAATATGATGAAAATGCTTTGTTGTGGGGCAATAGTGCTGCACAAAATGGATTAAGTGCTAAGAATCAAGCTCTAAGTTTCGATCTTTCTAATAAGCTAATGTTGCATTATGGTAATTTTACATACATAATGAAGCTGGGCACAAATATGCTTTTTAATTATTATAGCAACACACTTGATGCAAGTAGAATGCCAGGCAGTGATTCTATGCCATTTCAACCTAAAGGTAAGCAGTATATTGTAAGTGCTTATATGGATAATACCTTTACTTACAAAATGCTTGAGTTCAGTACGAATTTAAATGTAACAAATTGGAGCTTGATTGGTCATAGGGGAGTGTGTGATGAGGTTAATTTCCATTGTTTTCCTAAAAATGCTATTGATATAAATAAAAATGGTTGGTATGTAAATAGTTATAATATACTCACTTTAAAATTACATGATTTTTTTATGCCTTTTGTAAGCTATGCAAGGACAAATCGTGCGCCAAATGTGCAAGAGATGTTTTTTTCAAACAATCAGGGTAATAGCATTAATCCATTTTTAAAACCAGAGACTGCTGATACCTATCAAATAGGATTTAATGCCTTTAAGCAGAATCTATTTATGCAAGATGATAGCTTTGGATTCAAGCTCCTGTATTATCATTCAAGTGTGCAGAACTATATTTATAATGATGGGTTTTATGTGGAAAATAGTGCAAGTGGGCAGTCATCACAATTCATCATGTTTTTAAACTCTACAGATCTTGCGACATTTAATGGTGTGGAGCTAGAAACTCAATATGATATGCCTTACTTTTTTACGAGGATTGCCTACTCATGGCAGACAAGTAAACAGCCAATCTCTGAAACTATGTTAGGTGGTTCAGAGGGGTTTGGATATAGCAGACTCTCTCTTTTGCCCCAAGATTATGCCACGATTGATTTAGGTGTCAAGCTTTTAGATGGAAAACTTATTCTTGGATCCATTGTGAAATATACGGGTAAAGCACGGCGTTTATATCCTGATGGAAAGAGAGAGGAGGGGGATCCAAACGATTGGTATCCTACACCACTCACACAAGAACTTCCAAGGATTCCAACTATTTGGGATATGTATATAAGTTATACGCCTTTTGAGTATTGCAGTGTGCGTTTTGAGATACAAAATCTTCTTGATGAAAATTACCTCGATGCCTTGAATGCGTATAATGGGACACCAAATCAAAGCGGCGTAAATGTTAGTGGGGATTCTATCTATTTATTCAGTAACTCTGCAAGAGGTAGGACATATGTTATTAGTGCACAACTTAAATTTTAAGGAGCCAGTATGAAATTAATGATCTTGTTATATAGTCTTTGTTTGGGGGTATTTTTTGCACATGCACAAGATAATGTGCAAAATAATACCATACAAAATACGCAAGATTTATCACATACTCATCTCACACAAGATTCTACAAAGACCTTGCATTCTCTTGGTGCAACCATGTCATTTAGAGACTTATATGAGCATGCAGATTATGTCGTAAAAACTGTGATTTATATTCTTTTATTATTTTCGGTGTTAACTTGGTGTGTGTTTGTGTATAAGATTTTGCAATATTATTTTAGCTTTAAGATGATAAAAAATGAGGTATTAGAGTTAGAGAAGAATAATCTTGATTATTTTAAAACAGCTAAATCACAGAGTTATACAAAGCGTCTTATTGCTGCGATAGAGAAAGAACGTCTAAGCACAAAAGAATGTGTGTTGCCACATAAAAAACTTTGCATAGATTCTCTAAAAAATCGTTTACGACTAATTATTGAGAGCACTGCACACTCTTTTATTGCGCATAACAAAAGAGGTGTAGCCTTATTAGCATCCATTGGTTCATCTGCCCCATTTATAGGACTTTTTGGGACGGTTTGGGGCATTATGAATAGTTTTATTGGGATTGCAAGTAGCAATAATGCTTCGCTAAGTGCTGTGGCACCAGGAATATCAGAAGCACTTTTTGCTACCGCCTTTGGTCTTGTGGCGGCTATACCAGCTGTATTGTTTTACAACTATCTTATTCGGCTTGGTATAAACTTTGGTCTTCAAATGGATCAATTAGTTACTAGGATTTATATCTTATCAGATCGAGAAATATCACAAATGGAGCATGCATGATACAAGTTAATGATGAAGCGGAATTGAGTGAAATTAATGTTACTCCATTTATTGATATTATGCTTGTGTTGCTTATCATTTTTATGATTGTAACTCCATTAATTACAAGCTCACTGCATATTGATTTACCTAAAGCATCAGCAAATACGAGACAAGATGATAAAAAGTCTTTTATCGTCTTTGTGAATAATGATGCCATATCGCTGAATGATAAAGAGATGGATTTAGATTCTTTACCAAGCGCACTAGACAATCTTACACATGCAAATAAAGAAGAGGTGATTTATTTTCATGTTGATAAAGCTGTCAAATACGATCGATTAATGCGTGTTATCAATATGATTAAATCAAATGGTTATGAGAAAATAGCACTTTCAGGACAAATAGATGATAAATAATATTGCAATACGTTTTTATAATGCTAGTTCTATTTTATGGTTTGGATCATTCCTTATTTCACTATTGCTACACTTTGGGGTAATGTATGCGATATGGTTTAGCCCTGCAAAGACTCAGACGATTGAAATAGGTGGTTTTGAATCAACACTAGGAGATACATTTCAGTCTGTCATGCTGGTATCTGACTTACCTTTAGGGGAAGCAAAAGAGTTTAGCCAAAATTCTAAAAAATCAAGAATTACACCACAAACAAAAAAAATAAAAAAGAAACAATCAGGTGCAATAACTAATCAGGAAAGTAAAGACGCTGTATTACATGCTGCTGAAAAATTTGATACAAATATTGCAAACGAAGATTCTCAATCTCAAGCCACAGATATAGCACAAAATAGTCCCAGTCAAGATAAAAATATAGAACAAGATAGCACACAGCAAGATATGGTAGCCCAAGCACAAACCCTGCGTAATGATAATGCAAACTCTACAGTGCTACAAGGTATTCACGCAAGAGATATAAAAAGTTATCAATCACTTCTTATGGCGCACTTAACTCGCTTCAAGACATACCCACAAGATTCCATAAATAACAAAGAAGAGGGTGTTGTAGCAGTAAGGATTCGTATTGATGAAAATGGGAATGTGCTCTCTCAAAATGTTAAGCAAGGATGCAAGTTTGCGGCTTTAAATAACGCGGCATTGATGTTATTGCAGAAAGCCTCTCCTTTACCAAAACCACCAAGCGACATGCTAAGGCAAGGATATTTGACATTTAGCCTACCGATTGTATATAGTTTGCGAGAGAGATAAAAGCATAAATATAGAATAGCTGTTTGAAATGTTGAGTATAAGTAAAAGGGTATAAATTTAAAGGAATTTTTGCAGCTCTTAGATATTCAAGGATAATACGAGAATGCAATATTTGGGAGTTGTAATGAATGGTTGGCTAGTAAGAATATAAGAGCGGTTGATCTTAGACATTATGGGAGAGGTTTTGAAGTGTTATGTGTTATTTTTAGACATATACCCGTGCGATTCGCTTTGATACTGCACATACAAGTTCGTAATTAATTGTGCCAATATGTGCAGCCAATTCATCCACACTAAGAATATTATTAAACTCATCATAGCCAAAAAGTACAGCACAATCTCCAATTTGCACATCTTCAACATCGCTTACATCAACCATGCATTGATCCATGCAAATATTGCCTATCACTCTGGCTCTTTTGCCGCGTATTAAGACTTCTGCCTTATTAGATAAAAGCCTCATATATCCATCTGCATAACCCACTGGCAGTGTGGCAATTTTAGTTTTTCTATGTGTGATAAAAGTGCCACCATAACTCACCCGCTCATTAGCATCAACTTCTTTAATATGTGCAATATGTGCTCTAAAGCTCATAACAGGTTTTAGCGCTAATCCTTGCATATCCATAGCAAAAGAGGGCTTTAATCCATAGGCAATTATACCAAGCCTTACCATATCCAAATGTGTTTTACCTGCATTCATAATGCCAGCACTATTCGCACAATGCAATAGCGTATTGTCATGTTTTGGCAACAATGACACAAAGGCACGAAAACTTTCATACTGCATGTTTAAATACTCTAAATCACAATCTGCACTGGCAAAATGTGTAAAAATACCACGTATAGAAATATTAGAAAGTTTTGCTATCTCATGGATTTCATTTAGGCTTTTTGAGTTGCATTGATAACCGATGCGATTCATACCAGTGTCAAGTTTGATATGTATATTGGCTTGTTTATCCTGCCTTTTTGCACTTTTATTTAACTCTCTTGCCATTTCTATATCATACACGCATAGCTCAATATCATGCTTAATTGCCTCATCAATAATAGAAGGTGGTGTATATCCTAGCACTAGAATTTTGGCTTGTGCTAAATGCGATCTAAGCTCCATTGCTTCATCAAAAGTAGCGACACCTACCTGATAGATTCCATGTGTTAGAGCAAGTTGCCCCAACTTTAATGCACCATGTCCATACGCATCAGCCTTTAAAACCAGCATTAAACGTGTGCGTTGTGGCACATATTCTCGTATCAATTTTAAATTGTGTAGAAAATGATCTGTATAAATGTTTGCATAGACATAACGCTTTAAATCTTTATGTATCATTACTCTGCTTTCTTGTCTTGATTTTGTTCTATAATTCTACTTAAAACTTTGCTAAGTATTGTTAGTTTTCTTGTTTAATATTATAGAATCCAAAGCATCTAGCAATTTTGCGAGATTGTAGTATACTTAGCCATATAAAAGACCTATATAGAAAAAGATTTGCAATCTAGAAATTCTAAGAACTTTACTTGCAACGGATTCCATAAATACATAGTATTAAATACTCTTGAAATACTATATAATACTAAAGATATAGAATACTTAATTATTAAAATTAAAACATGCAAACTTTAAGAATTATGAAAATAATTTCACATAGAGTTTGCTATAATTACGCATTTTAGTGACTTATAGTATCATTAATTGTGCTATTTTCACAGCGTAGATTCCAAAATATAGCGAGATAGATATGAGACAAGTAAGGAATGAAAAACTACAAGATCCTAAAGATTCCATTATTAGATTTTCTGTATCCCTACCATCTGGACTACTTGATGAGCTTGATAATAAAATTACGCAAAATGGCTACACTTCACGCTCAGAACTCATTCGCGATATGATACGTGAGAAGTTGGTTGATGAAAAGTGGGACAAAGGTGAGAGCGAGGGGACAAAAGAACATTTAGGAGTTTTAGTCTTAATTTATGATCACCATCAACGAGGGCTTAATCAAAAAAAGAATGAAATCGAGCATAACAACCATTTGGTGCAAATTGTCTGCACAACTCATGTGCATGTCGATCACCATAATTGTCTTGAAACTATTATTCTTAAGGGTAAAAAAGATGATATTGAAAAGCTTTGTATAGAGATTGGTGGATTACTTGGGGTGAAATTTGCAAAACTTACACGGACTGCAAGTTTTAGAGAACAAATGTGATTTCAAATCCTGTGTAATGATATGTGCTGAAGTAGACATGCTTTTAAGTTGAAAGAATTAGGGTAATATATAAACCTAAATAAAGCAGAATGAAATTTTAAATGATGATAGATATATCAATAAGCTTATGGTATATGTTGCTTCATGGCTTCTAAAATCAAACTCTAAAGGTAGTCTATCTGACATTGTATTTTTGCCTTTCTTCTTTATGTTATAAGAGCTTGTAATCTTATCTCACGTCATATCATCATAACTTATTTTTTATTTTTTTTGATATAATCTAGTTCAATAAGACCCTTTAGTTATATGTATATAGTGTAAAAGGAGATATTATGAATAATCTACAAATTTTAGTCCTTGATTTTGGTTCCCAATATACACAACTCATTGCAAGAAGATTGCGTGAGTATGGTATTTATACCGAAATTGTTCCCTATTTTGAAACATTAGATTCTATTAAAGCAAAAAATCCTAAAGGTATCATTTTAAGTGGTGGTCCAGCAAGTGTTTATGAAGAAGATGCGTATAAACCAGATTCTGGAATCTTTGATTTAAAGATACCAATACTTGGAATCTGCTATGGTATGCAGTATATCGCACACTTTTTTGGTGGTAGTGTAGTCAAGGCAGAAGCACAGGAGTTTGGACGAGCAGTTTTAACGATTCTAAATGAAGATCCCATAACATGTGCTAACGCATTTAATAAACAAACACAACACTGCCTCATACGAGAATACACTTTAGATGATCTATCTAGTCTTTGTGATTTGATGAATGATGAGAAAAGTATGCAAAGTATAAAAACTTCAAGCCCTCAAGAAGCAAAAGAATGGTTAGAAATGCAATTAGCAAACTATAAACAACATGGCTATGGGATTTGGGCAGTAGTGGATAAAATAAGTGGAAAAATTATTGGTAATACAGGTATCAAACAAGTAATCACAACACTCAATGACATCACGCAAGAAATTTATAAAATAGAGTGTATCCTAGATAAAACATACCTAAACAAGAGATATGGTCATGCAATACTTCAAGAAATAATGAAGGAATGTGTTACATATGCTTTTGAAAACCTTTGTATTGATGAAATCTACTTTTTTGCACACAGGGATAATTATACTTTATTGCACATTATACAAAAACTTGGTGGAGTGCATTGTGAAACACGCAATGATGAAATGTTATGGAAAATAATAAACCACCAAGCAAATAAGACAAAAAATACAGGCAAACAAATAACAAGCGATACGCTTATCTTACGAGAGTTTGTGCCAACGGATTTGGAAGAGATAGAATCTATGCTACTAGATTCTGAAGTGATGAGTGCATGGGGAAGAGCTTTAAGTAAACAAGAAGCAAAAGAATGGCTGAATAAACAAATACAATCATACAAAGATTATGGCTTTGGGTTATTTGCAGTTATTGAAAAAAGCAGCAATGAGATAGTGGGGCAATGTGGTATTACATGGCAGAGCATACAAGATTCTAATCTTTATAACACCATTAAAGAGAGTTTGCATAATGGGGACTATCTAAACCACACAACACAATATAGTATGCAAAAGCTACTAGATTCTCACGTCCCGTTATTGCCAGAGCTAGGCTATATCTTTAAAAAAAGTCATTGGCACAAGGGTTTGGCGAGTAAAGCAGCACAAATGTGCATGGAGTATGCCTTTAAAGACTTAGGGTTACCTCTACTTATTAGTCTTATAAAAACAGATAATATCGCTCCGCAGAATCTAGCAAAACGCCTTGAAATGCGTATTGTGGGAAGAAGCAATAAGACTTTTGATAATAAAGTTATGCCTCATTTTGTTTATATGCTAAAAGCAAGTGATTATGTAGGATTAGATTTAAATACAAAAGATTCCAAAAAGATCTTGCTTGAATTTACGCATTATTCAAAAGAGAATCGCATAGATACTGATGTAAAAAATGATCTGCTAAAGATATGGAAAGATTCTGTGCATGCAACTCATCATTTTTTAACAACAAAAGATATTGAGGAAAGTGTAAAGGACATAGATGAGCTTCTAGACTCCACACAGATTATTGTAGCAAGTGATTATAGTAAAAAGCTAGGCTTTATTGCATTAAAGAGAAATAAGATTGAAGCACTTTTTATAACACCTAGTGCCCTAAAAAAAGGTATTGGAAAAGCTTTGATAGCAAAAGCCTTAGAGGTTGGACTAGGAAATTATAGTCATGTTTTTGTGGATTGCAATGAGGCAAATACAGATGCCATTGCATTCTATCATACGCTAGGCTTTGCTATCTTTGGGCGAAGTCCTAAAGATTCTCATGATAGAGATTTGCCACTTGTGCATTTTGGAGCAAATAGCACACTGCTAATGCGTTCTTTTAATCTTTATCATGAAACCCCCTTGTTTGAGACAGAACGACTTATCATAAGAGTTATGAATAAAAATGATATAGCAGGGCTTAATGCAATGTTGCTTGATTATGAAGTCATGAGTTCATGGGAGTATAACTTTAATGATTCTAGTGTGCAAGAATGGCTTAATACACAATTAGAACGATACAAAAAGTTTGGTTTTGGTCTTTGGGCAGTGATAGAAAAAGAAAGTGGCAATATGATTGGACAAGCAGGATTAAGTTTGCAGACTTACAACAACAAGAAAGTGCTTGGCTTGACTTATATTATCGCAAAAAACTATTGGAAAAAGGGTTATGGTGCAGAAGTAGCACTTGCTTGTAAGCATTATGCATTTCAAGTTTTGAAAGCAAAAGAGCTGTATTTGCTTATCAAAGAGGATAATGAGGCTTCAAAAGCAGTAGCTAAAAAACTACAAGCATATTTACTTGGAGAAACTACTTGGACTTATCGTGGGCGAGAAATGCAAAGACTTGTGTATAGAATCAAAAACACCAACACAACGCATTTTAGCATTGAAACAAGTCGTACAATATTGCGTCAATATAAAGATTCTGATTATCCTGCACTTAAAGCCATATTGCAAAATAGCGAAACCATGCAGTCCTTTAATGGAGCATTAAATGAGGAAGAAGTACAAGCTTGGATAGAGCAAGAACAAACAAATCTTGATAGGTTTGGTGTTGGCTGGTGGGTTATCACCGATAGAAACAATAATAATGTCATTGGACTTGCAGGTTTGCACTACACGCAATACCTTGAAATGCAATATGTATTGCATAAGGATCATTTACATAAAGGTTATGCCATTGAGGTAGCCCTTGCTTGTAAAGAATATGCCTTTAAACATCTACGCGTTAAAGAGATCTATTCATTATGCAAAGAAGACAATATCTCTGCACAGAATGTCGCAAAACGAATTGGTATGCAAAAAGTAGATGTTGTGACAGATGCAAACAATATAAAATATATAAGGTTCTGTGCCACCAGCAAAGTAAATCCACTTGCTTATACAAAATATAGCTATACAGATTCTATAGAGTCCATGGAATCTTTGCAAAAAAATCTCAAACAACTGAATCTAACAGTCACTTCTTTAAATACATTGGATTCTAAGGCAATATCTGAGTTAAGTATGCTTTGGCAAGAATACTTTGCAAATACACACATGCATGTATCAAGAGAGGTTATTGTTGAGAATGGTGCGAATATACAACAACTCCTCTCAAAATGTGTGCAATGTCTAGTCATTAAGAGTATAGAAAAAGATGCTGTGAAAGATGAAATACTCGGTTTTCTAGCAGTATATGATACAGCAGCACAAAATAGCTTTATAGAAATATTCCTATGTGCTAAAAATGCAAGACTAGAGAGAGAGGGTGTAGCATTATTGCAAGCATTTATGCACACAAATGATACTAAACATATTACAATGCCTTGCCTTTTAGAACAAGATGAAGCATGGCTTTTGTATGAGTATTTGGGATTTGTAAAGAATGACAATGATATGTGTCTTACACATTTGGAGAATCAGACACTAGGCATAGATAAAAAGTTAGTCTATAATTATCATGACATAGGATTACCTTGCGTTCTTTATGGTGCTACACGAGATAGGCTTCAAACATCTTTACAATCATTTTTACTACAAGATTCTCAATGCGCTAATGTGGAATTTTTGTTTGCAGACACAGATGTAACGCTAAAGATTCATAACAATAACTCAACAGAGAATAGAAAAACTACGCTATTTCAAAATGTAAAGCAAGATTCCATTGTGTGGATGAGTCATGCTGATAAGGTGACAACTCTGCCTCATGGTTTTATAGAACTTGCCAAAAGTGGCAACACGCATTATTGTGCGATTGCAAATCTAGAAAAACAAATTTATGCAATGCAATTCCATCCAGAGGTAGTGCATAGTGAATGCGGTGGGGAAATGCTAAAAAACTTTGCCATCAATATTTGCAAGGCAGATACAAGCTGGAATATGCAAACTTTTGCAGAAAGTGAAATCATAAAATTAAGAGAAAAAGTATTAGGCAATAACGCAGAATCTAAACCTATTTCAATTTCAGCACAAAAAGTACTTTGTGCGGTAAGCGGAGGGGTGGATTCTAGCGTCGTAGCCACCCTGCTTTATCGTGCGATTGGCGAAAATCTTATCCCTATTTTTGTAGATACTGGGCTTCTACGTAAAGGTGAGAGAGAAGCGGTGGAAAAGATGTTTAGAGACAACCTGCATGTGCCACTTATCACCATTGATGCAAGTGAAGAGTTTTTAGGACTACTTAAGGGGGTATGTGATCCTGAGAGCAAACGTAAAATTATTGGTGAGACTTTCATCAAGGTTTTTGAGAGAGAGGCAAAAAAACACAATGCTAATGGCGAGATAAGATTCCTAGCACAAGGCACGCTGTATCCAGATGTAATAGAATCTGTAAGCGTAAAAGGACCAAGCAAGACTATAAAAAGCCATCATAATGTAGGGGGCTTGCCTGATTGGATGAAGTTTGAGCTAATCGAGCCATTAAGAGAACTTTTTAAAGATGAAGTAAGGGCTTTGGGGCGAGAGCTTGGAATGCCAGAAATGATGCTTATGCGTCATCCATTCCCAGGACCAGGACTTGCAATCCGTATTATGGGTGAAGTCAATAAAACAGATTTAGATTTACTTAGGGCTTGTGATTCTATTTTTATTGATGAGTTGCATAAGTATGATTTATACAACAAAGTATGGCAAGCCTTTTGTGTATTGCTCAATGTAAAGAGCGTGGGGGTAATGGGGGATAACCGAACTTATGATAATACAATTTGCGTGCGTG
Source organism: Helicobacter trogontum (assembly GCF_000765905.2). Lineage (GTDB taxonomy): Bacteria > Campylobacterota > Campylobacteria > Campylobacterales > Helicobacteraceae > Helicobacter_A > Helicobacter_A trogontum. The sequence goes on from NZ_JRPL02000012.1 coordinate 55,901, forward strand.
CAGTAGAAGCGCTAGATGGTATGACAGCAACTTTTTCTCATCTTCCGCATAGTTTCTTAGAGGGTGTAGCAAATAGAATCATTAATGAAGTAGAGGGAATAAATCGCGTAGTGTATGACATTACTTCCAAACCACCAGGAACAATTGAGTGGGAGTAAATAGGGGTTTTGAGATTTTGAGATGAAGAATATATTATGCTTTGATGATTTTGTCAGTTCTTTGCAACCCACGAATAGAACTCTTGATTTTTATGTAGATTGGGAAAAATGCATACAAAATGTAGATAAAGTGAAGATTTCACTCAATCATCTTAATTTTTTGCTCGGTGTGCAGCAATGTGAATTGCAAAAAAAGATTACAGTGTTGTTTGATGAGTATCCTAAAGCTTTTCAAGTATTGCCTTTATTGATTGCTATTAGAAAGTCTAGTAATGAGCAATTGTTGGATGAGAATAATAAAGTGTGTGATATGAATTCTTATCTAATAGAACCACAAAAAATTTATAAGTTTATTTGTGAAAGTGGGTTGGATAAAATTTTTAGCGATAGGAAAATAAAAGATTTAAACGATTTTGTTTTTGGGGTAGAAGTAGGTCTTGATACAAATGCACGAAAAAATCGTGGTGGTAGTGTGATGGAGGCCATAATAAGTAATATTTTTACAAAGGCAGGCTTAGATTTTAAAGAGCAAGTTTATATTGGCGATTTTCCAAAGCTTTATAAAACTTTTGGTGATGATGTAAAAAAATTTGATTTTGTAATTTTTACTCCCAATAAAACTTATTGTATAGAATGTAATTTTTATACAAGTGGGGGAAGCAAATTAAATGAAGTTGCAAGAGCTTATCAAGATTTAGTTGTAAAATTTGAAACTTTTGATGAATATGAATTTATCTGGATAACAGATGGAAAGGGGTGGTTAGAAGCTAAAAATAAGCTAGCAGAGGCTTATAAAAAAGTGGAAATTTACAATCTCTCTAATATTGATGAATTTGTATCAAAGGTTAAAAAAAATGTCTAATGCTACTTTTGCTAGTGAGGATGCTTTATTTTCTCTTTATCAGGGGGATTGCAATGAACTATTGCCAATGTTTAAAAGTCAAATAGATCTTATTTTTGCAGATCCTCCTTATTTTTTATCAAACGATGGTTTGAGTATACAAAGCGGAAAAATTGTAAGTGTAAATAAGGGTGCTTGGGATAAGGGTGAAGATATAGATGATATAGATGCTTTTAATCTTGCTTGGATACAAAATGCAAAGCTTGCATTGAAAGATACCGGTAGTATTCTTATTAGTGGAACTTATCATAATATTTTTTCGCTTGGTAGGATTTTGCAAAAGCTTGATTTTAAGATTTTGAATATTGTTACATGGCAAAAGACTAATCCACCGCCAAATTTTAGCTGTAGGTATCTTACGCATTCTACAGAACAGGTTATTTGGGCTAGAAAAAGTGCTAAACATAAACATATTTTTAACTATGAACTTTTAAAGCAATTAAATGATAATAAACAAATGCGAGATGTATGGACTTTTCCTGCTATTGCTCCTTGGGAAAAAGTAAATGGTAAACATCCTACACAAAAACCTCTTGCTTTGCTTGCACGTTTAATTTTAATGGCAAGCAATGAAGATTCTGTAATTTTAGATCCTTTTAGTGGGAGTTCTACTACAGGTATTGCAGCAAATTTATTGAATAGGAAATTTATAGGTATTGAAAAAGAAAGTGAATTTATAGATATATCTATAAAGAGAAAAATAGAGCTTGAAAATAATTTTCAGACTATAAGAAGCAAAATAAAGGATTTAAATATTGCAAAAAATACTTTGATATAATTAATAAAAATACTAAGGAGTATTTATGGAGGCAAAAGAGCAGAGTTTTAAATCCATTATGCAAGAGGAACATAAGTTTGTGATTCCATTTTTTCAAAGGGCTTATGTTTGGAAGAAAGAGAATTGGGAAAAATTTTTTGAAGATTTGAAAAATAGCTTTGATAGCAAAAAGGAACATTTTTTAGGATCTGTTATTTTAAAACGTTCACAGGGAAATAAAAATTTTTCTAACGTGATTGATGGACAGCAAAGATTGACAACCTTTTCCATATTAATAAAATCACTTTATGATAAATTAGAAGAGAGCAAAAAGCAACACTTTAAGTCTTGTTTATTTGAAGATTATACTGATGATTTTTCGCCAAAAATCAATCATTCTCATCTTGATAAAAAGAAATTTATGTTAGTTATGCAGGGTAATACAGATGTTCAAATACAAGAAGGGATTCTTGGTTGTTATAATTTTTTTACAGAGCAAATTCAAAAACAGTATGGAGATAATCGTGAGCATATATTTGAATTTATCAAATATATTAATGATTCTAAAATTTGGGTAGCAGTCACGCTTAATGCAAATGAAGATGAGCAAAAGATATTTGATTCTATTAACTCTACAGGTGAACCATTGTCTGCTACTGATATTATCAAAAATGCTCTGTTTGATAAGGTGATTCAAAATTTTGGTGAAACGGTGGCTATACAACACTATGAAAAATATTGGAGAGAAATTTTTGAAAAAAATGACAATGAACAGAGATTTTGGGATGCATATATAACAACAGGAAGGGTAAAAAGAACAAGAAGTGAGATCTTGTTGCATGCTTTTGCTATCATTAGGGGTTTTTTTAATCCAGATAAGCATAGTTTGGAAAATCTTAGTATTTTATACAAACAGGAATTTAATGTATTGGATAATCAAAAGCTTGAAATATTTTTACAAGAAATTGCCAGATATGCAGAAATATATCGTGCATTGCCATTAATTAATAATAAAGATATTTTTGCTTTTGATGATTGGGAAAAAAGATTTTTTCATATTATTGAGAATCTTGGTGTTAGCACTATTATCCCTCTGATTTTATATATGAAAAATAAAATTAGTAATAAAGAAGTTTTGCAGCAGTGTATGTATTTATTGGAAATTTTAATTTTATGCAATAGAGAAAATAAAGATTATAATAAGGTGTTTGCAAATCTTATACGAGAAATGGAAGCAGAAGAACAGGTGGATTATGTCAGCTTTTTGAAACAGAGAATATATGAAAGATATATGAAAAATAAAGGGGTTAGTTATGTGCAAGAATGGCTACGCCATATTAGTAATAATGCAGATGCAAAACTCATTTTATTTTGGATAGAGCTTTATAGACAGTATAAAGAAAAGAGTTTTAAAGATAGGACTGAATTACAATATCATTTTACATTGGAGCATCTTATGCCACAATCTTGGCAAGAAAATTGGAGCAATATTGGCGAGAGCGAAAGTAACGCAGAAAAATTAATCTATCAAATTGGTAATATGACATTGGTCAAAGGTGCTCTAAATGCTTCGTTAAAAAATAAATCTTGGCAAAATAAACTTAATGGTGATGGAAGTGCTAAGAATTATTTAAGAAAAAATGCTGATTTGTTGATTACTAGGGAATTATTCGATTATGACACTTGGAATAAAGAAAAAATTGAAAAAAGAACAGAGGAATTACTAAATGATTTTCTGCAAATTTGGAGAATAGATATATTTTCTTAATATGCAATAAGATATATTCTTTTGTGAAAAGTAGATTTACATAGATGTATTAACAAAATCCAAATTTTAGGGATTTTATTAATACTGTAAATGAAGATTTAGAAATTGGCAAAAGACACAAGATTACCAAAGCCAAATACGATAGAATAGAGGAAATGTAATTTTCTCACCATAAAGGTTTTTTATGTCGATACCTTGGTTGTTGCTTGCTTTTTCACTTGCTTTGCTTGGCTATACTGCAAAATTTTCTTTAGTCGTGTTAGGTTTTTCTCTAGCATGGCTTAGTTATCTTGGAGTTTTGGATTCTTTGGGATCAGGCTTTATTGCTATGGGCGTAATATTGGCATATTTGCAGATAAAATATAGAAATATTTTTTTAGAAGTTTTGATTGTATGTTTTGTCATTGCTTTGCTCCTTAAAAATTAGAATTTTCTTGCAATTATTACCAAAACTCTCTACCTTCATCATCCATTTGCAAACACCATAGTTTGTCTAGCCGCAACTCTAATATTATTAAATTAGAAAGATATTCTACCATCTCATATCTTAACTTATACTCATTAGATAATATATAAGATTATCGCTATAGCATTCATTGTTTCTTGTTCCAAATTCTTATCATATATCCTTTTATTCTCATTTGAAATATTGTAGTAAGCACAAAAATAGAATTTGGGGGTCAGTAACACAAGAGATTTACTTCCAAGAATAAATAGCACGATAAAAAAAAGGAATACTTGGTTTTAAAAGAAACGTAAAAATAGTTTGAAGTTTTTTAGGTTCTACCTTATTTTTTTATTGTATTGTAGAGCTTGATATATAAAAATATAAAATTATACAAAGAAAAATACACCAAGAATACTTAGAAACAACCCTGTCAAATATGTAATGGTTAGGTGGTAGTATCATTTTATTTACTCCTTAAAACGGGGGGGGGGGGATTATTAGTTGTAGATTCTACAGAATCACTTCCATCAAGTAAATGATAGATAGGCTTAAGAGTATCTAAGCCTAGATGATATCTTTGGAATCTAATGTGCCAAAGAAGCATTCATTGTTGGGAGAGTGGGTTTAGAGCTACCTGTGAGATAAATATCCTAAAATGTATATCTGTGTAACCTTGTTGCGACTCATTTGTATTGATAATTTGATCATTCTCTTCTGCATACAAATTAGGCATTATATTCCTTTTGTTGTGTATAGTAGGCTTTTGCTAGTGAGATTGTATCGTGTGAATCGCTAAAATTTCCATTTGCTTTAGCTACCATTACCTTGATACAAGTTTGCATAGATTCTTGCGTTATATTGTCATAATATTTGAGTTTATTTGCAGTGATAAGAGGATTTTTCTTCACCGCATAATCATAATTTGCTATATTTGTAGCAGGATTGATATGTGATAAATCAAAGCTTTGGTAGCTAAAGCCATTATCTGCGTTTGCTATATAGAATCTTTCTTCTTTATGATGAAAGATAGGCAAAGCAACTTTACTATCCTACACATCTTTTATCTCATATTCTCTAACTCATTTGCTATATATGTTCTTGTATACTCTCCTTGCTAAGTCATCGTGTTTGATAGTAAATTAAATTTATTAAATGCAGGTGGTATATCTTCATGTATGAGAACAAGCTTGTTGATAGTTTGCATATTATTGCTTGATATCAAGGAACTCTCTATCAAAATCAAATGGGATTTGATTTGTTCTTAAATGTGTTGTATCACCAAGTATTTTTGTATATTCTTCACGAAAGGTAATAGGAAGGATATAGTTATCAAGTGTAGTGAGATTTATATAGTGTAAGCAAAAAGCATTTAAACCATTATCACAATCCCAAGTAGAATCTATACTACACAAGGTAGTGTAGATTTGGTAGAAGAGGTTGATGTTTTGCAAAAGATATAAAACTTTATCGTATTGAGAGAGAGGAATTTTGTACTTCCCTTTTTGTCTGTTATGAGAGTTTAGTTTATTATTTTTACACGGATACGCACCTCATATGCAATAGTGGTTGAGGCTTTGTCAAATCTACTTGCTCTTATTGTCAAAGCTTATCTATTGCAAGGTCTATGCAAGAGTTACTTGCTAGTGAATAAAGTCTAAATTGGTTATCATTATCCACAAAGGCAAGTTTACCTCTCCATGTATAAACCATAACATCTATAATAATATTTCTAGTGGCGTTTTCAGAAAAAATATTAAATAAATTGTAGTTAGATAAAAAATTCATTTCATACTTATCCAAATAGGTGACACTACAAAATTTTTCTACTCTTTCATTAAAACCCCAATTTTCTCTATTAGCTTTATTATCTATCATTTTAAAAGCTAAAGCAGCAATGGCTTTGTTTTATGCAATAATTAGAATGTGACTGAAAGTCTTCTTTTTCTTACCTCAAATGGTGCAACAAATTAGCATTGAAATACATCTTTATTGCTCATAACGGATTGATTAAAATATTTTAAGTTTTCTCTTACATTTTGTCCCTCTTTTGTATCTTTAGGGATACTCTTTAATATTGAAAAATAGAGTTTAGAATATAATCTATCTAGTTTCTGCAACTCCCCACTTTCATCATTGCATATTATCTTTTCTACTTTTGTAGTTGCTTTAGCACAATCAAAGCTAGGTTTTGCTTCTTTTGGGGATTGTGCATTAGCACTAATACCTAACATTAAACATATTCCTAAAACTACTAAAAACTTTTGCATAAGAACTCCTTTAATTTATTCCGTATTTTTTGTTGTTTCAAACATCAATTATTTCCTTTTAATAAGTGCATTTTAACTCTCTTTTATTACCTTCTAAGAGATAAATGCGTGTTTCTGGATAAGTAGAATTCTCATCAAAATTAAATCTACCACTCCAAAGAGTAATATAATTTTTGCCTTGAAATTCCATAACTCCATAAGTTAAATAGCTTAATATAGGAATTTCAGAGTCAAATACTGCTTGTTCTGGTATTCCTGAAATTTTATTGCTTGGTAGGGCATATGTAGTAAATGCTATGTGAGGCACTTCATTAACCATTACAATTTGATAACTAGTTTTTTCTCCATGAAAATGCAAATCATCTCCATAGATTTTATCACTTGCCTTTGCATCTAACTTACCATTTTTATATATCCAAAGCGCATCATAATAGCCCCCTGTTATAAGAATCAGATTTTCTGGCACTCCATCATTGTTGATATCAATTTTTTTTCATACATTTTAGAACTATCGATATAGTAAAATTTTTCATCATATTTGTCTTTGAGAGCTTTTGCCGTTTCTTCTTTTATAATCTCTCCCTTTTTTGTGCAATAATCTGTAAAATCACCATATCTACTATTTGTTCCAAAAGTACAAAAGCCTATACTAAAAGGAGGATTGACGGAAGGAGGAATTTTTTGCCATGTACTCAAATCAAAACTATTTTTTCTTGTATATTCACATAATTCTTTATTATTAGAATCTAGCACTTCTCCTAGAAGTTTAAGTAGTTGTGTAATACGGTTTTCATAAATATGTGTTATAAAATTAATGTGCATATCATAGGCATCTTGTTCATCATAAGCATATTTCATATAATCAGGTCTATTTTTCATTTAAATTTTTAATAAAAGCTCTTTGTGAATCTAAAAGATCTTTTAGTCTTTTTTCTTTATCAGGAAACTTAGAGATTTTTAACTCTTTTCTTAATTGTGTATAGACTTCAGCCATATATCTATCAAGATTCTGTAACTGCCCGCTTTCATCACTACATATTATCTTTTCTACTTTTGTAGTTACTTTAGCACAATCAAAGCTAGGTTTAGCTTCTTTTGGGGATTGGGCATTAATACTAATACCTAACATTAAACATAATCCTAAAACTACTAAAATCTTTTGCATAGAAATCCTCCTTGTAATAGAAATTAATGTTATTTGTAGGCTTTTAAACTCATCATAGCTTAAATTTGTTATTTTAATTGATATTTAGTTTCCCAATAATTTATTAAGTTTTTTATCTTTTGTAAAAGCTTGATAGAGCTTTTCATAGTATATTTTATATTTTTCTACCGCTTCATCAAATAAATCTGCATTTGCTTCATTAATCCGAACATCTACAAGAAAGTAATTCCACTGCATAATATTGTAAGCCATAAAATCTATAACAATGTTTTGAGTAGTGTTTTCAAAAAAATTATTAAATAGATTATAATTGGATAAAAACCCTATGTTCATATCGTAGGCTCCATTAGAGTTTTCAATTGGGACAACAAAATCTTTCATTCTTTCATGAAAGCCCCATCTTTCTCTATTAACTCCACTATCTATCATTTTAAAAGCTAAGGTAGCAATCGCTTCTAAATAAATTTGTTTTATGCAATAATTAGACTGACGGTCGTCTTGTTTTTTTGTCTCAAATGGTGCAACAAAATAGCATTGAAATATATTTCTATTACTCATAACAGAGTGATTAAAATATTTCAGTTTTTCTCTTGTTTTTTGCCCTTCTTTTGTATCTTTAGGGATACTCTTTAGTATTGAAAAATAGAGTTTAGAATATAATCTATCAAGTTTTTGTAACTCTCCACTTTCATCATTGCATATTATCTTTTCTACCTTGCTTTTTGCTTTAGCACAATCAAAGCTAGGTTTAGCTTCTTTTGGGGATTGTGCATTAGCACTAATGGCTAACATTAAACACAATCCTAAAACTATTAAAAACTTTTGC
>NZ_JRPL02000115.1 GCF_000765905.2 Helicobacter trogontum
TTATACAAGTCAAGGCTTTGCTAAAGAACTAGAATCTAAATCAAAAGATTTAGAAGAAGCAGTAACTGCACTTACACAAAGCTCAAACACACAAGCAAGTTCATTACAACAAACTGCAGCATCAGTCGAAGAAATTACAAGCTCAATGCAAAATGTAAGTGGCAGAACAAATGAAGTTATCACACAAAGTGAAGACATTAAAAATGTTATAGGTATTATTAGAGATATAGCAGATCAAACAAATTTATTAGCATTAAATGCTGCAATAGAAGCAGCAAGAGCAGGAGAGCATGGTAGAGGCTTTGCAGTTGTAGCTGATGAAGTAAGAAAACTAGCAGAGCGAACACAAAAATCTCTAGGTGAGATTGAAGCAAATACAAATATCTTAGTGCAAAGCATTAATGATATGGCAGAATCTATTAAAGAACAAGCACAAGGTA
>NZ_JRPL02000013.1 GCF_000765905.2 Helicobacter trogontum
GACAAAATTTACATTTAAAATCAAAGTCAAAAAATGCAGGATTCAAGCACACTTTGATTTTAAATGTAAAATGACTTTGATTTTAAATGCGGTTATACATTATGGCTAAAAAACGCATAGCCACTGATATGCATTCACTAGATTCTATCTTGCAGTATAAAATCATGGCTTTTTTAAGCACCACAAATTTGCAATCTTTACCACGCAGTGTGCTCGGCTTTGAAGTGTCTTATCCCTTGCAAGATGTAGAAAATGTATGCCATCGCCTTGATGGTTTGGAGTTCGAGGCAAGTTGTAATCTGTATATGCAGATTTTTGATGAGCTGGCACACTATGTCGCACAAGAGCAGAATCTCCCACAAAAAGCGATACAAGATTATCGCAAAGCCTTTGAGACACGCACGCAAAATGCCCTTGAGATTCTGGCACAAGAATCGCCCGATATGCCTTAAGGAATGCAATGTTACTAGCAGATGATTTTAAAAATGTGATTACAATGATGCTATTCGGAAATAAAGACAAAAATCAAGCAATACCAATACCTAAAGATGCACAAGGTAGGGTATTGGGGAATGGCTATCTCTACACTGATGTATTGGAATCTAATAAAGAAAACCCAACAATCAAACCATTTCAAAAGGACAGCAAATATAGAATAACAAGCACCTTTGGCAGGAGGTCGGATTTAAAAAACAGAGAACCACACTCTGGCATAGATATATGCTTTTCACAAAGCTTTTCAATGGGGGAATTTACCTATAAAAAGCCACCATTATTTTCACCAATAGATGGGCAAATTATTTTTAATGAAAAGTCTTCTTTAAACTCTGTGTATATCATTGATAAAGATAAAAATAAACACGGATTGCTTCATATGGATGTCGTATTTGTCCAAAATGGGCAAAAAATCAAACAAGGGGATTTGGTAGGAATTATCGGTGGTATCGGTAAGTCTTTATCTAATATAGATAATCAGCAAGTTAATATCATTTATGATAATGTGCTGAAACTTCAAGAAGTGGATTATTTTCAAGCATTCATTGATTTTTTAAAAAATGATTTTGCTTTTTTGGAAAAAATAACAGATGATATACAAATGCAAAAAGCTCAAGAGCTCATTAATAAAAAGTGGCAAGAAAGCATTACAAAACAACACAAGCCATATATAGACACATTGCATAAAAATGGTATCCAAGCTATACATCTTAATACACTTTTAAAACTTATGGAACGCAAGGATTTAGGAGATAAAAAAGAGCAAATAATAAAAAATGAAATTATTAGACATCTAAGAAATAAATTTGCTATCCATTTGCATTATCAAATACAAGATTCTAAAGATAGACTACTTAATCCAGCAGTATTTTGGAATACAGCTTATAAGATAAAAGAAACACATTGTGATGAGCAAGAAGCAATCATTCAAACAGATGGTTTGAATAAAATTTATGAATATAGTTATGATAAAAATTCTAATTTATTAGAGATAAAAACACCAAAGGGCAGACGCTTTTTCCCTTACTTTACTTCTGAAAAATATTATACGCTCCACAATCCAAACACAATAAAAGAAAACTTAGGATTATATTATACCGCTAAAGATGTTGATTCTAGGGAGTTTAGAATCTGTGAATATTTCTTACAAGAAAAAGAAAAACTCAAACAACAAATTTTGCTATATAGGAGATATAAAAATGGGAAAATAGATTCTAAAAATAAAGACCAACAAGATTCGTATAATAATTGGTTTCAAGTGATTTCAGGAACTGCTAATTTTAAAAAGGTAGATGTAGAGCTAGAGCTAATGTATTATCAATGGTATAAAAGAAATGGTATATTAGGACAAGCACCAGAGCAAAAAACAGAGAATCCAAATGGCACAGTAACAATTAGCCTTACTCTTAGCAATCAGCAGGGTTTGTTGCAAAATACCCCCATTTATATTTATTCGTATTTTCACCATAAGATTTATGAGAGCAAAACTGATGAATATGGATTGTTGTGTTTTTGCCTATCATTTGAAGAAAGCAATAAAAGTTTTACCCTTGCCTTACACTGCCACAAAGAATTTTTCAATATGGATACTTCTAGTATGGTAGGTAATATAACTAAGATAACCCTTGCTCCTAGCCATATACAAGGTAAAGAATATATTGGGCATAAAACAATACAAGACTTCCCCAAACAAGAATCTAAATCAAACACCAAAGCTGAAGTAATACAAAATATGCCTTATGAATATTATTTTGATAGGAGGAAGCAATGAGAGGCAACTTTTCTACCAAACAGATAAGCAGCTCACAGAGAGTGTGGATTCTAAATATAGTGAAATAACAACAGACTATGAAGTGAATGCAGGCAACCAAATCCTCCACCAAGTAGGCGATACCCAAATCATTGCTAAGGGAGACTCTGTTATAATAAAAGCTGGTGGAGTTGAAGTCATTATAGATTCTAATGGACTTGTAGTTAAAGGTGGAGAGATTAAAGCGGAGTGAAGGAAAGTATCACAATTCAGGCATAGAGGATATTACTCTTTTATCTATACCTCATTTGGAAATTTATCTAACACAAAAAAGAGGCGAGAGAAAATTAAGAGTGAATGAAGTAATAACAATATTAAAGAGTATGAGAACAAGGGATACAAAATAAGCAACAAGAACAAAAAAGGATTATAACTATAGTCCTGATTATAATATCATTTACAATGTTTAAACACAAATGCAAATACAATACAAAGGAAGTGTAATCAATGAATAATACCCAAACTATTACAAAGAGCAATATATAATGAGTGAAAGAATATCGTTTGAAATAAAAGCCCTGCAAAGTGATGCCACCACACCCATACCCAATGCAGAAATACAACTAGAAAATATCAATCTAGGGCAAAAATACAAAACTAATGACAATGGTATAGCTTCCTTCGAGATAGAATCTACACAACACCTAAAATCCTTTAGGGCTAAACTTATCCATAAAGATTACCAAGAATATCCAATCGCTGATAGACCAATCACTCTAAATTCCATAAGAAGACGAGAGAAGCCTTTGGAGTTAAGGTTTAGGGAGAAGCTTGATAATTTTGCAGTGCAGCAAATCAAGCTAGAGCCACAAACAATTATACTCAAAGATGCTAATAATGAGGTTATTACTAAAAATTTCTATAAACGAGGTGATACTCTCACACTCACAGCAGATATAGAATCCAATAAAGCACAAGAAAGTGAGATTAAGTGGGCATATAAAATACTCTCTCTTGCAGATATAATACTCTTGCAACAAAGAGATTCTAAAACATATAATCCCTTAAATAAAATAATCCTAAATCCTGATATAAACAACATACCTTCAGAGTTAAAGCAAATCCTACAAGATAAAGACAACAATGCCTACTTCTCTAACCAATCTGCCTATACTATAAAAGACTTCAAAAACAACACACAAGAACTGGAATCTCTCTATAAAGGCAAAACTTTAACAATCACTATTCCTACAAGCTTTGAAACTAGTAAGCAACAAGTTGCCATAGCTATCTTTGCCTATATCTATGAGCCAAACTATGAAGTATGCTATATAATCCACCTCAATGACTACCCACAAATTACCATTGATTGCACCCTAGCTGAAACCCTAAGGGCATACACAAGACAAGATAATATAGCCACACTAGGCTGGGGAGTAAGTTATATATGCCAAAGACTATGGCATGATAATCCAAGCGATGCTAAAGAATTAAGTGAGCTTATCTATATAGATTCTCATTCTATAGACTTTATAGAATCTATCCCTAATGCGACAATGCAGAGAATAGTCAAAGAGGTGTTGCCAAGAATCACATTGCAAGAGTTTAGTAAGGATAGTAATAACAAATGTCCTGCTATAACATCACAAATGCAAGAGATAAAAGATAAGAATCTAAGATTCTATGTGGAGCTGGATTGGGATAGATTCTATATGCAGTTTCCTTTGATGAAAGGGCTAGAGGATAAAATATTAAGAGTTCCTGCCTTTGAAAACGATATTAATCAATTTGTTAAGGATTCTATAAAAGAAATGACTTATGAAACTTTTGAATATATTCGCAAAACAACAGGGACACCAAAGATTTTACATAATAATTTTTTTGATAGTGCATTTTATGAAAAGATTATAGAATGGCTTAAAAGCGATTCAATACAAAAAGCCCTACAAGATATTGTAAGCAGTAAAAACACAAATGCAAAATTAATTGTTATGCTTGACAATATCTATCAAGGTTTTACAAAAAATGAGAAAATATTTTCATTAAAAGGCAATGATTGGAAAAGCGATGATGTCTGCAAAAAACAATCTCTTGTTGATATAAAAAAGCCCTATAAGTTATGGGGACAATGTATGCGTGCTTATGGTTTAGGAGATACAGCTTTTGTAAGTATTTTTGATTTCAAAGAGGCAGTAGCCCTTTATGCTCTAACAGGTAAATTTAATATCTACTATATCCCTAGTCTCTTTAAAATCACTCAAGGCAAAGATAATGCAATAGATATTCAAATTACAGAGATTAAAGCCTATATCTTTGATGGCTTTGATTTCATAGGCACATCAGGGCAATTTGTGGGTGCTTGGGATTATGAGAAAATGGAGTTTATTGCAGACAGCAGTATTTGGCAGGGGTATTTCAAGGATAATGCTGTTGATATGGCAAATAAACTGCCGTTTGTGAACTTAGAAAGAAATGGCGCAAAGGACTTAAAAGAGGTTATAATGAGGAACCAAGATTATCAAAATACTCAAATGTATTTCAATTTGGGCTTAGATTTTAGGATTGTAACTCCTACATTTAAAAATATACAAGTCTATCCATTATCAATGCCTATTCAAATAGGAATAGATTAATGTTATTTATAGAGGGTTTGGCTAGTGGGATTATACTCTTTCCTTATAGTCTTATATTGTATCAGCTTGTTGTAGTAGGGCTTTTGCCATTTATCCTTATAAGTTTTGTGCCTAAAACTAAAAATATTTTTCTTAAGAAAAAGAGTATAAGATATTGGTTACTTTGTGGTTTGCTAAGTTATACTATGCTTACTTTAGTAGCATATATAATGCTTTATTTGCCAATAAGAGAGTCTGTTGTATTCTTTATGTTATCGGGTGTGGTGTTTTTTAATATGTATTCATCTGTGTATCTTTTGTTATTGAAATTTTTGTCAAACAACAAGCAAAATATTTTTTTAAGTAAAAAAGAGAAATATTATATGTTTGGTTTGAATCTTTTATTTTCTTTGTTATTTTATGCAATATGCAGGGTAACATTGGAATATAATTTATTTAGCGAAGTAGCTAGGTTTTTTACAAAAATGTAGCGATAAAAGAGGTCATAATGCGAAATCTTGACTACCAAAATACCCAAAAATATTTCAACTTAGGTTTAGACTTTAGGATTGTAACTCCTACATTCAAAAGCATAAAAGTCTATCCCTTATCAATGCCAATCCAAATAAAGCTAAATTGATGAATGTTGTAGATTCATTTATAATTCTATCAAAGGGGATTTTGACAGCATTTCTTTATAGTGTTGCTATGTTTTGGCTCGTGATTCCTGCAATGTTGCCTTTTATTTTTACAACATTTATTCCCAAAATACATAGAATGTTGCTCAAAAATGGAAGTATTGTTTATTGGATTATTGGTGGTTTTATTTCTTATATCATTTATATTGTAGTTCATTTTGTGGCATTTTTTTTTAAAATTGATATAGATTCTATGTATTTAGTGCTTCTTGGAGCAGTAATTTTTAATATTTATTCTACTATATATCTTGTGTTATTTAAGTTTTTTTCCAACAATAAACAAAATGCTTTTTTAGGCAAAAAAGAAAAGTATTTTTTATTAGGTTTAAATTTTCTTTTTGCTCTATTGTTTCCCACGATAGTCCTTATTTTTTTGGAAATGGTATTATCTATATGAAAACCTTAGAAAAAGAAATATCCATATATCCCACACAGATAAAGGCTTATATTGATGATAGCTTTGATTTTAGCGACCAGTCCTATCAGCCTGTGGGTATGTGGGATTATAATGAGGTAAGGTTTAATCAGTATCGCTCAATGGAACATTTGTTAAGTTACAATAAGCCAGTGGTGCCAATTACTTCTGTATTTTTAAATGCTCCACAAACTTTAAATGATATTCCTAGATATAAGCAATCAATGCACTATGTTACAGAAACCACCATAAAACAATCAGCACAACAAGATAAATACTACATCATCAACCAAAACTATCAAGATTACCAAACCCATTTTAAATTTGGGCTAGATTATAGAATCTTTAGTAAGAGTGCTAAGGCAATAGAGATTCTAAACAACAACCATTTAATTACCATAACGCTAGGAATTTAATAATGGCAATGTATATGTTTTCTCTGTATTCTGAAGCAAATAAAAATATTATTCTATGTATTCTATGGATATTATTGCTTTTTTATGCTTTTATTCTTCCCTTATTAATTGTAAGGTGTAATAAAATAGAGTCTATACATTATATCCTTTCTTCCACAGCGTTTATATTTGGCTTATTAGTAGCTTACATTATCTGTGTATTAGCCTTTGTGATGCTTCTGGAGCCATCAATCAAATATGTATATGTATTGATACTATGTATCATAGGGAGCTTATTGGCAGGAGCATTTTACAATCCACTTGTATTAATTCTCATATATTGTAAAGAAAAAAATAAAAAAAGATATTCTCTTGGTAAAACGATAGGTATTTTTGTGGGAAGTGTGAGTATTTGTGGTGTTATACTTGCAGATATATTTATGCTAAATCCATTCTTACTTTTTTATGAACTAAATCCATTTTTTGGTATTGGAGCTAGATAAATGCAAAGCATCATCAACCAAAACTACCAAGATTACCAAACCCATTTTAAATTTGGGCTAGATTATAGAATCTTTAGCAAGAGTGCTAAGGTGATAGAGATTCTAAAAATGAGGATTTGACAATTATCTTTCAGGGTGGTGAGCTGTGAGTTTTGTTTATTTTCATATCTATCCACATTACCTTATCTTGTTAATAGGGTGGGTATTTTATTTCTTTATTATGTTTCCTGTGTTGAAATACATAAATCAAAAAGTTTTTTTCTACGAAATATTTGCTCTCAAGAGTTTTTTATTTGGCTGTATATTTGGAATAGTAGCTGTGTGTTTGTATTACGCAATCATTATATATACCAAAGAAGGCATAAGGGCAATTTTTTTGATTTTGCTGACATTTATAAGTGGTGGGGGAATGCAAATCTATGGAATGCTATTAAAATTTCATTTATGCAATAACACATCAGGTATTCATTTTGGATTGACACAAAATATTATTATATTTGTTATGACTTCATTGTTGATTGGATTATTGCTAGTGGATATAATGGCTTGCTCTCCATTTGTAATACTTGGAGCAATGCTTAAAGAAAGTATTATGAATAATGGAATATTGGCGAGATAATCTTATGTATAAAACATACAAAGACTTGCCACATTTTATAACTGCCAAATTTGCTAGTATGGACGCACAAAGAATAGAACAAGATATAAATAGGACTATTGAATATAGTAAAAAGCATAATCTATACTACATCATCAATCAAAATTACCAAGACTACCAAAATAACTTTCACTTTGGACTTGATTATAGAATCTTTAGCAAAAGTGCTCGGGTAATAGAGATAAAACATAATAATTGTGTTAATTTGAAATTAGGGGTTTTGTAATGGTGCTGCTTTATATGTGGCTCAAGCAGGGAATATCTGATTTTGATAATTTAGTTTTAGCCATTACTTGGATTTTTTATTTTATCATTATGCCTTTTATTATCAGTATGTTGAATAAAACAGAGTTTTTCAATGCTATATTTTATGCAAAACGATTTTTTATGCTATGGATTATTACGATTTTATTAGGCACAACTTGTGCGATTTTATATTTTGGGTGGGATTGGCTTTTGTTGCTAAATATTGCAGCCACAGGGATAACAACAATTACTCTAACTTTACTTCCTGTTTTAAACACAGATTCTAAGCATAAAATGAATATTCTAGAATCTCTTTTTGTATTTCTTATATTCTGTATTATATTTGTAGATAATGTAATTGCTAGTCCATTTTTTATTTTATTTTATGGCACTTCATTAATTGGTCTTGGGGGTAGATAATGCAATAGATATTCAAATTACAGAGATTAAAGCCTATCTTTGAAGGCTTTGACTTTATAAGCACACCAGAGCAATTTGTGGGTGCTTGGAATTATGATAAAATAGAGTTTATTGCAAATGATAGCATTTGGCAGGGTTTTTTAAAGATAATATTGTTGATATGACAAATAAACTACTACTTGTAAATATAGATAAAAATATCTCAGGGGATTTAAAAGAAGTTATAATGCGAAATCTTGATTACCAAAACACACAAACTCATTTCAATCTAGGCTTAGACTTTAGAATCCTTACTTCTACATTTAAGGATATAGAAGTGTTCCCCTTATCAATGCCTATTCAAATAAAGGTAAATTAATGAGTGTTTCTTTTCTTGAGTTTATCTTTTGTGTTGTTGTTTTATATGGTATTGCACTGCTTGTTTGGAGTGTGATTTCACGAGTAAATACAATAATGCATAAGAAAGATTTTACAAAATATTGGAGCATTTATAGTGTGATATATTAGATAGCAGTTGTGCTTTTTTGGATATTTTTAAAGGCTTGGGAGTTTATAGCATTTATGAATGGCTTGAATTCTACTTGCTCTCTATCATACCGTGTATTATATCTGTCATATATTTTATAATTTTTAGATTCCTTAGTAGTCAAGAAATCCTCAAAGAATCCTTATCAAAAAATGAAAAAGTATGGATAGCCATAGCAAGTTTTTTTGCACTTTTTGCTTTCACCTATACCATCTCTAGCATTTTTTTATATAATACAGCGACTTGTAAGTTTTTTAGTGAGATGGATTGGTGGATTACATATATTGTCATAGTATCTCTGATATAGACTTTGGACTAGAGTATAAACTAAGCTTTGAGGAAAAGTCTAATCAAGCCATAGCCTTGTATGTCCTCTCTGGTAAATTCCAAATCTATTATGTATTGGATAGCTTTGAAACAGAAAGAATGAATGAAAGCACAATAGTTATATACCCCACACAAATTAAAGCTTATATAGATGATAGCTTTGATTTTAGAGATCAATCTATGCAGTTTGTGGGTGCTTGGGATTATGAGAATGTGGGGTTTGATTTATTTTATTCAGTAATACAATACCGACAATCACGCATACGAGATAAATTTCCAGATATGCTGACAACTATATTTGGCACAAAATCCACTTCCCCGACACCATTTCTGTTTTTCCTATATAATTCAGACTTTCTACGAGCAAAACAGCATTTCAATCTTGGCTTAGATTTCTTTTTATATAGCTCTACATTTTTGGATATTACATCAAAGGAATAGTATACTATGCTTGGCTCTTACACTAATGAAGCAATCGGTATGTTTTTTATCTATCATATAAATATTTTTGCTCTCTTTTTTATTGTATTGTTTTATCGCAAAGATAGATTCTTAGTAGGACTTCCGTTGTTCTTTGGGTATTGTGCTAGTATAGTGGTACTATATTTTTTAAATAACCCCTTGCAATCTTATATAAAAATTTTTGGCGTGTTGTATTATGCTGGAATGGGCTTAATCTTTGCATTGTGCGTGTTTGTGAGTATAGAGAGATTTAAGAGGCATAAGAGTGGGCAGAATTTCATCATTGGCTTTAGCTTAGGATTTTTTATTTTGATCCTTAGCGTGTTGGCAAGTATAGCACTGCTATATGGGCTATCTTTGCTTTTTGGCTCTCATAGGGCATTTTTGCGATTTTTAGTGAAAGAATCTCTAGTCTTAGGAGTATTTTTGCTTTATTTTGTGGCAAGAAATGTTTATGGGCTGTGGGGCAAAACAAAAGGAGTAGCACAAAACAAGGTGTATTACTTGGTTTTTATGTTTGGTAGTGTAGTATTGGTGCTAAATTTCTTGCCTTATGTGGTAGAGTTTTTTAAGAGGATATCAATATATTATTATTCATAATCTTAAAGACCAAAACACCTAACAATATTTTAATCTGGATTTAAAGTTTAAAATCATGATTGTTATGTATATTTTTTAGAGAAGTTATACTCTATTGTCTCACCATAGTCTTTTTGTGTATGTAAATAAATTTATTCTTTATCTCTTAGATGAGAGCGTGAATTTATTATGGCCTTGTAATTCTATTGACTTCAATGTTATTTGGTTTCATTGTGTCTGTTATACTTGAATACTTTGTTCTGTGCCATGCGTGATGAGTTTTAATGGTGCTAAATTTGATGAATGTAAAGAGTTTGTTATATCTATTTTTGTGTTGAATACAATAGACTTCTTATATTATTAAATACGCCTGTTTTTCTTATTAAATTTATTATTCTGCTTAATATTAATAATGGAAGTTTTATAAGAATGTGTTGGGCTATATATTAGACTAGGATTCGTTTGGTTATACAAAACTTCTAGATAAACTGCTTTATCTGTATAAAAGATAACTATTTTATCGTGTCCTAATACATTATTCACTCTCACTCAAAGACAAACATTAACCATACCGCAAGTAAAAATAGAGGAGCTGCAAAAATGCATCACATCTATTATGCTATATAGTATTGTTTAACTCTTAGATAAAGCTACTCAATGATTGCTTAACCACACAAGAACTAAATACCCAAAACTTATCTCATAGAAAGCCTCGCACCATATCCCTGCATAAAAATAGTTTTTAATTTGGCTTAATTAAAATATCATGGAGGGCTTTCATTTTATTGCATGTTTCAATATATTCATTCGTGGGATCAGAATCTATTACAATACCTGCTCCAGCTTGCAAATAATAGATTCCATTTTGCACGACTGCAGAGCGTAGAGTAATTGCAGAATCTAAATCTCCATTTCTAGTAAAATATAAAATCGCACCAGAATAAATTGACCTTTTATGTGTTTCGTATTGTGCGAGCTTTTTAATTGCCTCAATCTTTGGTGCACCGCTTACTGTGCCAGCAGGAAAACACGCTTTAAAGCAATCGTTATTATCCCTACCTTCCATAATCTCGCCACACACCTCAGATACGATATGTATAACACTTGAATATCTTTCAATGACTTTAAATGCATTGATTTTGACACTTCCAATCTTAGCATTTCGCCCAATGTCATTTCGTCCCAAATCAACAAGCATTAAATGTTCTGCATTTTCCTTTTCATCATTGAGTAGTTCTTGCTCCAAGATTCTATCTTCTTGTGCATTTGCCCCTCTTTTTCTTGTCCCAGCAATAGGACGCAATGTTTGTATATTATCTTTACATTGTAACATCACCTCAGGACTAGCCCCAATAACACTAAAAGCACCAAAATCTAGATAATACATATATGGGCTT
Source organism: Helicobacter trogontum (assembly GCF_000765905.2). GTDB lineage: Bacteria > Campylobacterota > Campylobacteria > Campylobacterales > Helicobacteraceae > Helicobacter_A > Helicobacter_A trogontum. Next base: position 11,484 of record NZ_JRPL02000013.1, read on the forward strand.
GGATTATTATGTCGCAATGTTTCATAAAAATGCAGTGGATTCATATTGCTCTTAATTGCTACTGCACGACTAAGCACACATTGCAAAAAAGTGCCTTTATAAATTTCATCTTTAATTCTTGCTACATTTGCTTCATACCATTCCTTGGAATCTTCATAAACAATCTTTGATTCTAAAACCTCATGTCCCTCCAAGAGTTCATTTGTCTGTGTATTGCGCAATGACATAATCTCTTTTCGCAGCGTTTCTAATTTAGCTTGAGCATCATTATTTAGCGTATTCACAACAATATACATAGAATCATAAAAATGATCAAATACGATACATTCTTGTGGAAATACAAGCAAAGCTTCAGGTGCATCATAAAGGCTTTCTTGCTGAAACATAATATTTTCACATTCACTAAAAAATTCATACCCAACAAAGCCTAATCCACCAAGTGGCAAGGGGAGAGATTTTAATATCTTTGGAATCTTGGGCAATGCATTTCTAAATATTTTTGCAAGCTCTAAAAAGTCAAAATCAACATCACTGCCTTTCCTTGCGTGATTATTTTGTATGGATGAAATAGAATCTTTTAACTGCATTAAAAATGGTGGCAATTCAGTATATTCTGCAAGATTTGACAAGAGAAAGCTATTTGCTCGATTTTTAGGAGAATCTTTTATGTAGGTTTCAAATGTATATAACATTTTAGAATCTTGACTATATTTTTGCAAACCAAAATTAATGTTACGCACAATTATTGAATATCGCCCCTTACCACTTTCAAGCGAAGCAGATTCCAATAAAAAATGTGCATTAATACCCTTATACACTGCAAGTGGCGTGTGCATATTGGCATTCATATAAGTATAGGCAAATTGCATATCATCTTGTTGCATCATAAATCCCCTTTATCATTAGCTATTTATTTATACCAGCATTTGGATTTTTAGGTATCAGAGCATAACGTGAATAAAAGATTATAGCAAAATATTATGAAGTGTCTCTTGATGCCCTACTCTAAATACATTCCAAACACTCCTTGAAAAGTGTTATAAACAAAATATAAGCTAATTGAAGTTTTATTGTATAATTATACAAATTTTTAATAGGAAACAATATGTCTTCACTTGCTATTCTTAATCAATGTATCGCTTGTGATGCATGTCGTGATGTATGCCCAACACAAGCTATTCATATCGGAGAACCTATTTATACAATCATACAACAAAAATGTATTTTATGTGCTGGTTATGCAGAAAACCCAAGCTGTATAGAAGTTTGCCCAGTTGATGCAATTATTTACACCACAAAAGATATGGAACAAACATGACTTTATCGTGAAAAAAGGATAACTATGGCAAAGATCACAACAATCATAGACATTGGCTCAAACTCAGCACGTATGGCGATTTTCCAAAAAACAAGTCGCTACGGATTTCATCTCATACATGAGTTAAAGTCAAAGGTGCGTATTTCTGAAGGAAGCTATGAGCATGAATCCTATTTACAACCACAAGCTATGTCAAGAGCCCTAAATGCACTTAAAGAATTCAAAAAGGTAAGTGACTCATTAAAAAGTCGAAAACTCATCTGTGTCGCAACTTCAGCTATACGTGATGCACCAAACAAAGCAGAATTTATCACGCAAGTAAAAAAAGAATGTGGCATAGCTATAAAAGTGATAGATGGCACAAAAGAAGCCTATTATGGTGCGCTTGCATGTGCTAATTTATTGCATGAAAAAAGTGGTGTTACTATTGATATTGGTGGTGGTAGCACAGAGCTTGCTTGTATTGAAAATGGTATAATACAAACGATGGTGTCATTAAATCTAGGCAGTATTCGACTGAAAGAACTCTTTTTTGACCACAATAAAATGCAAGAGGCATACGACTATGTAAGAAAGCATGTAAGAGAGCATCTTAAAGATATTAAAGCCTTTTGTGCAACCTCATCTTCTATGCAAAATCTAAATGTATTTGGGATTGGTGGCAGTATTCGAGCATATGCAAAATATGAAATGGGATTAGAATCTTATGCCTTTAATTTTTTGCATGGCTATGAACTTTATGTAGAAAAGATCTTGGGGCATTTGGAGACTATTACACATGCAAGTAATAGGTGGCTTTTAGAGAATGGGTTTGAAGAAGGGCGTGTAGATTCTATACGACCAGGTCTACTTATTTTACAAGCAATCTTGGAAGAACTCAATGCAAAAAAACTTATTATCAGCGGTGTTGGTGTGCGTGAGGGTGTGTTTTTGAATGATATGTTGCGATATCATCATGGAAAGATTCCAAATAATATCAATCCGAGCGTACGATCGCTCCAAGATATTTTTCTCACAAGTCTTGATGATTCTAAAACAATTAGCCAACATGCAAGAACATTATTTCATCTTTTACAAGAATCCTATGACTTAGAAGATTCTCACCTGCAAGCCCTGCAAGTTGCTAGCAAACTCTATAATATTGGAGCAAACTTTAACTTCTATCAAGCACATAAACACAGTGCCTATATTGCACTCCATTCATTGCATTATGGTTTTGGACATAAAGAGCGTTATACGATAGCTACTCTTTTAGAATCATCACATAAAAAACGACCAAAATTTATTAGCCCAATGCTTGCAAATCTATTACCAGAACATGATACCTTGCAGATTTTAAGCTTTATTTTTGCATTAAGTGTCGCCCTTGCTAAAGAGAGAAAAGTAACCATAAGTTTTAACAACCATACACTTTCCATCAATATACATGCCCTACCCTTGCAACAAGCATTAAAAGAAATTGTATTGCCGCGGTTAGAAAACTATCCAAAACTAAACTTTGTCATCAACGACTAATAAAAGCATATACTCTACTCTGATAGCCCAATAAAACACATAATCAATATGCAAAGCATAGTCTTATCTCATGCCAATTGCTAGTTATTACTCTTTGATAAAATTATGATATAATACTATCTTATTTATCGCATAGACGAATATAATGCAAATGGTTCTAATAGGGGAAATCATGAAACTGAAACCACAACACGCACAATTTTTAGCAGAACGCATTATCCTTGAGCTAAGCCGCTCAAATCTTGTCCAAATCAATGCCACTCTACCAAATCTAAATCGCCTTGCTACAACACTTATAAAAGAAGATATGCAACAAGAATATGCCATAGAATCTAAAGCACGTGAGCTATTAGACGCACATCAAGATACAATTGAAGAAGATGAGGTCAATGAAAAACAAGTTTTTGCAATGATTAAAAAGCAGATTGCTAAAGAAAGAGGCTTTTTACTTTCATATAAAGAACGCTATAGTCAGTTAGCACATGAGATACTAGACGCACTTTTTGAAGAAAGCTATATTGATTTTAATGTGCCAGAAAATGTAGTAAAAAACTTTATCATAGAATCGATTGATTCATATTTTGATTTTCATGAACATGCCTATGACAACGCAATTGAAAAAATTAAGAATTATAAACGAAAGTTGATACCTGGTAGTGAAGAATATGAATTAATTTTTGCAAAACTCTATGAAGAAGAACTAAATAAACGAGGTTAATATGAAATTACATGATATATGGCTTTATTTTGCTAATGGACTTTTATTGCAAGCAAAAGGGTTTGGGAAAGAGGGCACAGCTATTGGTGAAGCAGTCTTTAACACATCTATGACAGGTTATCAAGAGATTATTAGCGATCCTAGTTATGCAGGGCAATTTATTGTATTTTGTATGCCAGAGATTGGTATTGTTGGATGTAATCCACAAGATATGGAAAGTAAAAAACCATTTGCAAAAGGTGTGCTTATTAGAAATCTAAGTAGCATTAGCTCAAACTTTCGTGCTACACAGGATTTGCAATCATTTTTTATTGATAATAATCTCATGGGGATTTGTAATGTTGATACAAGAAGCATTGTAAAGATGTTACGCGATAATGGTGCAATGATGATGATTGCATCAAGTGAACTAAAAGATAGGGAATCATTACAAAAAGCATTACAAGCAGCCAAAAAAATAGAAGAGATTAATTATGTTGCAGAAGTCAGCACAAGAGAACCCTATATACATGATGAAAGCACATTTGATTTTACAAACTTTTCATACCCTAAAATTGACACAAACGATAAAGGAAAGAAAAAGATTGTAGCCATTGATTTTGGTATTAAACGAAATATTCTAAATGAGCTTAGTAAGGTTGGACTCATTGTAGAAGTCTTACCGCACACCTTTGATGTCAATACTTTAATACAGAGATATAAGCAGAAAGAAATTAGTGGTATTTTTTTGAGCAATGGCCCAGGTGATCCCGTATTATTACAAGATCAAATTGAAAAAATAAAGCAACTTATTGCAGAACAAATCCCAATGTTTGGCATTTGCTTAGGACACCAACTCTTAAGCAATGCACATGGATACATCACCTATAAACTTAAATTTGGACAGCATGGTGGCAACCACCCAGTAAAAAATATGCAAACAAATACACTTGAGATTACTGCACAAAATCACAACTATAATGTACCTGAATCTATCGTAGAAGTAGCAACAATCACACACAGAAATCTGTTTGATAATACGATTGAAGGAGTGTATTACAAAAACTCTCCAATCTTTTCAGTTCAACACCACCCAGAATCAAGTCCAGGACCACGTGAAGCAAGCAAACTTTTTGCTGACTTTAAAGATTTAGTAGCCAAAATATAGGTTTATAAAATCTTAGCCTTGTGTTATTTAAAGAGACACAAAATTGCAAAAAGCATTGGGTTGCACGCATCTAATCGTGTCCCAACACCAAGAAATCTTGCTTTTTTGTTCCTTTCAGAATGTTTTCCTCTAGTTTTTTTCTAACCAAAAGCTACATAATCCCACTCTCAAGGATAAAACATTATGGACTTCTTTCTAATCGAAACAATATTATTACACAAGGATTCTGCATTTCTTCTGCACTCTCATCTATACAGACTTTATAATAGTGCAAAAACATTTGATTTTAACTATAAAACTTTGGAACCAGCCCTAAATTACCTAAACATGAGTATGTCACATGCCCACAAAAACCTAGACATATCAGAATCTTTAAAGCTTTTAGCCCAATCTAGTCTGCCACATACAGATATAAAAAATCATATTATCAATTTAACTTCTCACTATATACAAACTCCACAAGATTCCATAAATAGCTATCACAACTCTAATCATACAAACATCTTTAATACTTCATATACTAATAATCACACTCAAGCCTCCAAGCTCTACACAAATATGCAATGGAAACCAAATTCTAATATAAAAATTTCCTTACATGCGACTTTGTTTAAAAATAATAAAATTTTCAAATCATTGTCAGCACAACAAGACAAACCCCACTTATATTTATGGGATTGTATAGACGTATTGAAAATACTACTACAAACAAACAACACAATCAATACAACAAGCAATCACTCTGCTACAAGCAATATTGATAGCATTCAAAACCATAATCAGTATGCCTCAAACAACACAAGATATAATAACACATCGCATAACAATACAAAAGAGAGTAACCAATCAGATAATACAATAAACCCCAATTCTATCAATTTAGCTTCCACTAATGATTTCTCACTCTGTCGTCTGCTTTTAGCAAAAGATGGCACACTTACATATAGCATTCAGCCATTACAACCTATCACTAATACTGCAATAAAATTAGCCATGCTAAAAACCACAACACAGCTAAGTTATCATAAAACGACAATGAGGCTACATTTTGATAAAGCCACAACAAGCATTGCGAGAAATGAATGTTTTGATTATATCTACACAAATAAAGATAATGAAATCCTTGAAGGCTCAAGAAGCAATGTTGTAATAACTCAAAATGGTAAGCATTACACACCCAAAAGAAGCCTAGGATTGCTTGCAGGTACGCTACGCAATACTCTTATAAAGCAGGGTATATGTATCGAAAAAACTCTATATACGCAAGATCTATATAGAGCTGATGCTATTTATTGTGTAAACTCGATTAGAGGTATTATCCCTGTAAAACTTGATTCATAGCAAACAAAGCAATGAAATCTACAAAAATAGGTTATAATCCTTGATGAGATTCTATATAAAGGTATTCTATGGATATAAATCCCAATATTTTATTGTATATATGTGCATATTTGATTGGCAGCATTCCCTTTGGCGCATTACTAGTAAAGATTTTTGCCAAGCAAAATATTTTAGAAATTGGTTCAAAAAGTACGGGTGCTACCAATGTATATCGTGCTTTTGCTGCCATTTCTCCACAGAAGGCAAAGTTTTTCTCCCTCCTTACATTATTGCTTGATGCGTTTAAGGGATTATTTATCGTGCTTATTGCAAAACTTATAGGGTTGAGCTTTGAAACACAATATGCCATTGCTATCTTAGCAATACTTGGTCATTGTTATAGTCCATTCTTGGGGTTTAATGGCGGAAAAGGTGTTGCCACAGCAATTGGTAGTGTTTTACTGCTAATTCCTGTTGAAGGTATTTGTGGACTTATTGTGTGGGGGGTTGTTGGTAAAGTATTTAAAATCTCATCGCTTTCATCATTGCTTGGAGTTTTAAGTGGTATTATTTTAACTTTTGTTATACCAAGTATTTTTAACCTGCCAGAATCTATTAATATCAACGCGCAAATTGGCACACATGTCCCAGTTGTATTAATTGGTGTTATCATAATAAACACACATTGGGAAAATATTAAGCGTTTAGTGTTGAAGCAAGAACAGCAATTTACAGATAGTGTAAAACCACATAATACATAACTCATATTGCTATTAAATAGCTATAGCAATTATCTCAATAAATTTTAAAGATTGGAGATTTTGGAGTTTATATGTCAGATATTCTACAAAATAGACTTGAACAAAAACTATACACCATTACACATCGTCCAATGTTTATGTTTGCACTCTTTTCAAGCACTTCTATGACTGTGCTTGGTGGGACAATTATTGCCACCTCGATACCAGCAATTGAAAACCATTTTGCACATATTCCGCATATTGCAACACTAGCAAAACTTGTGCTTACCCTACCCGCTTTGTTTATTATGCTTTTTTCTCCTCTAAGTGGAATCTTAATTGATAAATTTGGTCGCTTGAAATTTCTTATTGGTTCTATGCTTTCGTGGAGTATAAGCGGCACTATTGGTGCATTTTGGGATAATATCTATTGGATTTTATTTACAAGGGCACTTTTTGGAATCTCAACTGCATTTGTTATGACAGCTGCAAGTGCTTTAGTAGCAGACTACTATGTAGGTGAGGAACGACAGAAGGCACTTGGATTGCAAGGCTTTGCTACTGCATGTGGTAGTGCACTTTTTATGTCTCTTGGAGGGATTTTAGCACATTTTGATTGGCATTATCCATTCTATGTGTATGGACTTGGAATCTTTTTAACACTTTTTGTTGCCACAACACTTTTTGAACCTCGTCCTCTCAAAAAAATAGCACACATGGAAATACCCATTAAACAATTTAAGATTACATCAATACTACCTTGCTATTTCTTTGCCTTTGTTATTATGATTGCCTACTATACTTCTCCAACACAAATTCCCTACCTCATTACACAGAAGTTAGAACATAGCGAAATGCTTGCTGGATTCTGCATTTCAGCATCTGCATTTGCCTATGGTACTTCATCGCTCTTTTATCCACGCATACGTAATTTTTTATCTGTTAAAGGTATCTATATCGTTGGGTTCTCATGTATGGGGAGTGGATTTTTACTTATTTATCTTTTGCATAATATTTATGCAGTTGTGCTAGGGTTACTTTTAGTTGGTATTGGCGGTGGTGCAATCATTGTTAATAATTCTTCATTTCTCTTATCCATAGTCCCAAAAGAACATATTGGCAAAGCTCTTGGAATCTTGAGTGCAACCGCATGTTTTGGGCAATTTGTATCACCATTTTTTTCTCAACCTATAGTTCAAAATCATGGCGTTGTAGATTTATTTTTATATGTCGCAGTGCTATTATATATCATGTCAATACTTTCTCTTATAAAACCAAAGTAAAAATATTGCTAAAATACAATACAAAACATACAAAAAAGTCAAAAAATGCAGAATTTTACACTACAATTCATAGTTATTTTATTTTAAAGGATTGGTATGCGTAAGATTATCTGTGTTATGACAATGCTAGGTTTGTGTGGATCTTTTATGTTTGCTGCAACTATTGATGAAGCAAATAAAGCTTATAATGATGGTGACTATACAAAAGCATTAGAATCATATAAAAAACTATGTGATGAAAAAGAGGCAAAAGCATGCTCAAGCTTGGGTTACATGTATCGCAATGCAAAGGGTGTCAGTGAGAATGCAACTTTATCGCAGGAATATTACAAAAAAGCATGTGACTTGGGTGATAAAGAAGCTTGCACAAATGCAAACTGGTAATTCTATAACTATCTTTATTATATAACATATGGATTTTTAGGGTTACAAACGAGTGTGTAATCACACTCATTCACCTTGTATAGCTGCACTTAAATATTATTAAATATTAAAGGCATGTGATTAATAACATATATTGTGATCTTGTCCATAAGGCAGCACATTAAGGAAATATAATCAGAATCTCATGTCGATTATCGAAGCGATTATGCAAATTAAAAAATAATAAATCCAAAGAGACATGAACTAAGGAATATTATGAATCTAGAAATTTTGCCAGTACAGCAGAACATACATGCAGATTTAGATATTTTAGCAAGTGATAAATCCTTGTCGCATCGTGTTTGCATGTTTAGTCTTTTTGCAGATTCTACGTGTAGAATAAAGCATTTTTTACGTGCGGAAGATACACAAAGGAGCCTTACCATTGCACAAAGCTTGGGGCTTCATGTAAGTGAAGAGAATGGGGACTTATTACTTACACCACCAAAAAAGGGTCTACAAACACCAAGTGACATTTTGTATTGTGGTAATTCTGGCACATCCATGCGACTCTTCACAGGATTATTAGCAGGAGCAAACCTCTATGCTGTGCTATGTGGTGATGTATATTTACATGTTCGTCCAATGGGGAGGATCCTTAAACCACTACGTACGATAGGAGCCAATATTGCTTCGCGAACAATTCAATCCCAAGATAGCACAAAAGAAGTAGCTCCACTCTGTGTGATCCCAAGCACACAGAGCCTTAAGGGCTTTACATATCATTCACAAATCGCATCAGCTCAAGTTAAGAGTGCACTCATTCTAGCAGCATTGCAAGGTAATGAAGAATCAGTTTTTAGCGAGTGTGAACTAAGCAGAGATCATACAGAGAATATGTTGTATGCCTTACAGAAAAAACCATATCTGCAAAATAAAGATGATAAGTTATATATCACGCCTTTTTCTACATTTGGTATGCAAAATGCACCACTTAAAGCCTTTGATGTCTCAATCCCAAATGATCCTTCTTCTGCATTTTTCTTTGCCGTCCTTGCAAGTATCCTGCCAAACACATCAATCACCTTAAGGCGTGTAATGATAAACAAAACACGTATTGAAGCGTTTAGAATCCTAGAAAAAATGGGAGCAAAAATATGGTATGAAAATATATCAAATGATTATGAAAAGACAGCAGATATCACAATCTCAAGTGCAGAGCTACAAGCAATCACTATCGAAGAAAATATAGCATGGTTAATTGATGAGATACCAGCACTAAGCATTGCTTGTAGTGTCGCGAAAGGAACATCAAAAATACGAAATGCAGCTGAATTGCGAGTGAAAGAGAGCGATCGAATCTCTGTTGTCCTCCATGGCCTAAAAAACTTTGGGATACAAACAATTGAATATAGCGATGGTTTTGATATTATTGGTGGTTCACTGCAAAAAGGTGTGGTAAATTCTAAAGGTGATCATCGCATTGCTATGAGTTTTGCCATTGCCGCATGTGTGTGTGGTGGAACAATACTTGATAGCGAATGTATCCACACTTCTTTTCCAAACTTTATAGAACTCCTCTCACGCTTTACTACGATACACAAAACTCATACTCATGTCTAAAACCACATGCCCCATAATTCTTATGCCTATAACACTAGATTCTTTATATGGTGAAGTTATACTAGCCCAAACAGACACAACAATAGGGCTTTTATCAAAATATTCTACGGCCATAAACCAAAAGAAAGGTGCGAGCTTAAAAAAGCCACTTTTAAAAGAAGTAGCAAATTTAAGTGTTATCCCACACCGCACGCCCACTTCTATGCGAAACATAATACGAAGGGCAAAGAAAACTTCATTTATACTACCAAATGGAAAAAGTTTTAGGGTGATAAAAGATGTCCTCCACAATGACTTTTTAAAAGGTTTTTCATGGCTATATTCATCATCAGCAAATCCGACAAAAGGTGATTTTTCAATGGAGTTTGCACGGAGTGTGAGTGATATTATCGTGCTTGATAAACGAGGAATTTTTGCAGCAAAAAGCAGTATGATACTGAAAATAGGGCACAACAAAATAAAAAAAATTCGCTAATTATTACTATGTAAATATGAGCAACTTTTTTATAAACAACATCGCTAAATATCCATGTGATAATATATTAAAAGTTAAAAGCCCCCCCCCCCCCATATTGCTTAATAGAGTAAGCTTTAGAATCTAGGTTCTCATATTAATTCATTTGTATTGCATTAACCTAGCAAACCTATAAAATAGCTTTCCCTTTTCTTTATTACCCTATTTGCAAAATAACACTTAAATCTTTAAATAAAAAGCAGAGAGTTAATTGCACACCGCCTTTTATACTCCTTTCAGATTCAATAAGCTATGTAAATGCAAAGATTAAAATAATCTATTATATATCTGCTTCATCTCTCAAGAACTAAAATATATCCATATATCAAACAATGAATATAATTCAACACAATGAAAATATTAATTGTTTTTTAAGCATAATCATATTCAATACTTACAACACAGATCTCTTTAGCTTTATTAAAGCAAAAGTCTTATTTTAATATATGCAACACTTAAGCGATATCTATCAGGTTTTAACTTATAGATATGTCTTAAATTTTTTAATACTAACTACAATATATAAGCTAAAAGACACAACTATTTCTTGGTGTTGCAACACTTTTTATCATTACATTATTATTGTATCTACCCATACTTCAACAAGAAACTTTATCATCTCTTTGTAGCAAACTTTAAGATTTTTTAGAGGTTGAAAATATGCTTAATTATTAAGCAAGCGTTAAGATTGCATGAGATCTTTATAAATACTGCTATTTTTACATGATTTTGCAAAGCCTACAAAGTGATTATTGCGAATACTTTCTTTATTGTAACGCAAGGGTTTTTTTGTCTGCAAATCAAGCGTAATGCCACCTGATTCTAATAAAATAATTTCACCTGCTGCGGTATCCCACTCACTTGTTCCATTCATACGCGGATAAATATCCGCAATACCACTTGCTAACGCACAAATTTTTAACGATGATCCTCTCTTTAATACAAGAGCATTATACTTTTGCAAAAATTCCTCTGTTTCCTTTGTGCTATGATGGATAGAATCGCAAGCAATGAGTTGCTTTTGAGTAGAAATAGATTTAAACTCTATATGCCTTTCAAGATTTCTTAAAATCTCCTCCCTCACATAAGAATCGACACCAAACAGGAACTCTAGCCTATCTCCATAAATCTTTTTTGCATACTCTTTTGCCAATAAGATCTTATGTGTTTTAAGCCATTTTATCTGTGCCATTTTTGAATTCTCTACACAGGTAAACTCCCTAAAATCACATACATTATAAGAAAAACTACCAAAGCTTTGCAAACCAATGTAGGCTTCATAAAGACATGGTGCATACACAACGCCAAGTATAACCTCGTTTTTATGCAATAAGGCAATATTGATTGTAAAGTTACCATTACCACTTAAGAAATCCTTTGTACCATCAAGCGGATCAACAAGCCATAAATATTCGAGATCTTTACGCTCATGATAAGCCAAAACAGCTTCTTCAGAGCACACCTTATAGGGACTTATTTTTTGTAATTGCCTAATAATGTAGGCATTAGATTCTAAATCAGCTTGTGTAAGTGGGCTTTTATCTTTCTTTTCTACATGCGTTGTATCACCATGGAATCTCATAATTATCTTTCCCGCTCCAATAGCTATACAAAGAGTTTCATAGAGTAGATTCTCAAATTGCTCTAAATTTACTGATCCCATATTAAACCTTCAATACAAATAATGCCTTATCCTGCATCACTCTCTTCCCTATTTTCTGCAATCTCTAACTCCACCTTGCCATGACTGCAACTTAGAATCTTAACCAATAGACATTGCCCTATTTGCAATTCTTCATTTATAGGGGAACGTAAAATACCATTTCCACCTTGTGGCAAATCTATCAAAAAGCCTGCATCTATTTGTTTACTCACTATACCTTCCAAATATTCCCCTAATTTATAAGGCAAATCCTTTTTCTCTTTTTTCCGCAAAAGTTCAATTATATGGTTTTTTGCATTCTGTATAGAACCTCTATTATTAGCAGTAATGTGCACTACGCTCTCATCTTTATCGATATTAATATTAACTTGAAAACGGGAAATAATGTCGCGTATCGTGCGACCACCCTGCCCTATTATATCTCCTATGTTTGTAGGTGGCACATGAAAGCTCTCTTTTTGTGGTAATAGATCATAATTTGGAACAATATCAACATTACGCATAAGAGACAAAATATGTAAAATCCCTTCTGTTGCTTGATCTAGGCTTTGATTTAAAATAGATTCACTAAGCCCATCAATCTTAATATCAAGCTGCAATGCACTAAAACCTTTTTCATTACCTGCAATCTTAAAATCCATATCACCATCAAAGTCTTCTAATCCCATAATATCGCTTAATATTGCAAACTGCTCTTCGTTTTCATAAATTAGCCCCATTGCTATACCTGCTATCATATCATGTAGTTTTATATCTGCACCAAGCATAGCAAGAGTTGCTCCACATACGCTTGCCATGGAGCTTGAACCATTGGATTGCAAAATCTCTGATACAAGGCGAATTGTATAGGGTATGTTAGGCACACTAGATTCTATTGCTTTTAATGCAAGATTACCATGCCCTAGCTCACGCCTTGAACTTGCACCAATAGGATAGGCTTCACCGACACTAAAAGGTGGAAAATTGTAATGGAATATAATCTTACTTTTACCTTGTGATAAGATTCCCTCTTGTATCTGTGCATCATTTTGACTCCCTAATGTGCACGTAACAAGAGCCTGTGTTTGCCCTCGTGTAAAACATGCACTGCCATGAACTTTTGGCAATAGATTAGATTCTATATCAATATCTCGAATCTCATTTAATGCTCTGCCATCAGCTCTTTTTCCCTCATTTAAGATCAAATTACGCATAATCTCTTTTTTAATAGCAAATATGTGTTTTGCCACATCATCATATCCAAGATTCTGCACTTCCGAAATTTCTTTAATAAGAGATGTAAGCTGTGTGTGTCGCTCCGTCTTTGACATACTAAACAAACATTGTTTTATGGAATCCCCATATTGCAATTGCAACTGATCTTTCAATGATAAATCCAACTTATTCCTGCTTTCATATGCCCTCTTTGGCAAGACAAAAGGTTCAAATTGCTGTGTATAAACTACAGACATATTTTCTATATGCTTCCTTGCCATGCCAATTGCATCTAATAAATCGCTTTTGGGTATAAGGTTAGCATTCTCCACTGCAGAATCCCTAGTTTGTATAGTGGTTTTTAATGCTTGCATTTCTATCATGCTTACACGATCTCCAAGCCCACTCACAAATAAATCAAGCTTAGAATCTGATAACTCATCTAAATCATTACAAAGACTAAAACTTTCATCATGTCGCACAACTCTTATGCCATTTAGAATCTGCTTTTGCGTCAAAGGAATACTTGATAAATAAAGACAAATACTTGCTAAATTCACAACATTTTTACATATATCTATCTTACCATCATAACTCATTACAAGTATTGTAATCTGCACAGGGTAAGGATAGTCTTTTGGAAATAGTGGTCGCAAGCTCCTATCAATTAAACGTGAAATGAGAATCTCATTGTCACTTGGTTTGCCTTCTTTTTTGAGAAAACCTTGTGGTATTTTGCCAATCGCATACATTTTTTCAACATACTGAACACTAAGTGGTAAAAAATCCTCACTGCTTGGATTCTCATAATCTATGCAGATACTACATAATAATACGCTGCCACCAACCTTTTGCATAACAGATCTATCCGCGAGTGTTGCATATTTATCGAGTATATATGTTTCTGTTTGTCCATTTTCAATTTGAATGATTTTCATAATTATCCTTGCAAAAATAAAATAATTATAACAAATGTGTGTGTAGATAAAAATGTTTGAATGTCTATTGTAAAAAAAATAACAAAAAATCAAATTTTCATGCTTAAAAATTACACACAATGCTTATGTTCAAAAGATTTTCTATCTATAACTGAATTTTTCCAATTAATCATCAAATGGTGATATAAGATAGAAATTATTGCTGCGTAAAATCCATGTCTCCAAAGCCAGTAATTCGCAAATGAGCAATAGTTTTCTCATCATTAAATGGATCATCAATACCAACAAATGTTATACGCAACTGCGGTTGATTTGGGCTTCTATTTACACCTTGTGGATCAAGTAGATTAAGCGTAAAGCTATTTAATCTGTAATCCTTGTAAAGTATAAATTGATAAGGGTAGTGATCGTAGCGCATAAGGATTACAAGCCCTTCATTACGATATAAAGTCCAACGCAAGGTGAAGTTTTTTGGCACACCCATAACACTTTGAGAATCTTTTGATGCACTGATTGTTGCATATACAACTTCATCTTTTTTTAAATCAAAATTAAGCTCTATTGTGGGTGCAATACCCTTTGCATAGCAATCCACATATACACACAATATAATCACAAATGAAGCTATAAGACTTTTTTTATACTTACTGCAACTAAGCATCATATGCAATAATATCTCATAGCTCCTGCAATTTTTATTCATTTTCACTTAGAATCTTTGCCATAGATTCAATAGCTAAGCTATTTTTTTTCTCTAAAAATTGCTGCTTAAATTCCGCATCATGATGAATATTATAAAAGAATTCACGCAGATTCACTGGTTTTTCTTCAGCCTCAAATGCCATTTCATAAAGAGCCAACTCCTCTAGCAATCGCTCTATTTCCTTATGAGCAAGAGTGCGACTTGCATTAAATATTACCTCTTTCCATTTATCTATTGGATTGCCCTCAAAGACTTCCATGTTATCAAGTGGATTTTCCCACATTTTTTATCCTTTCTGTTTTTAGATTAAAGTATTTTTACATATTTTTTGTTTTTATGCAAGATTTTCATTGCAATTTTATATTGAGTTTTATATAGGAGTTCGGTATTGGAAATAAAATGACGACACTTCTATATTCACTCGGTTATTCGAGGAGATTTTTTGCAAGAAGTTTATTATAAATATCCCATGTTACTTCCTTTGCTCCGGCATAAAGATGAGAATGATCCCCAAATGCTTCACTAGGCATTGCATAAAGCTTATTTAATGATATGATTCCATATCGTTCCTCTAACGTATCATAAAATTTGTTGTAGTTTTGCAAAAATGTTGGATTTAATTGTTGAAATGAATGTATGTTGATAGGCATTACATACATGGCTACAATAACGCCATGTTGTCTTGCAAGAGCAGCAATTTCATGAAGATAATAGTTTACCAAAGGACTAACAGAAAAGTCTTTAATATCCACTTCGCTAAAATTCCCGTTAGCAGCTTTTGATCGACCATAATAGAAATGCCCGTTCGATTCATCCAACTCTTTAAAGATGTGTTTATTCATCCTGTAACGTTTTAGTGTTATATTGATAGTCACTAATTCTTTGCCAAAGTTTCGTAAATCTAAAAAATACTTATAAACATCCATCTTATTACAACCACCACCTGCATTTTCAAATGGCACACAATCTTTTAATTCCCTAGCTTTTTCTAAGACGCTAAAGATTTCATTAAACTCTAGGAATCCAGTCTTTACACCACCCTGCCAGAAAAAATCTGCAGGACTTATAAGGTAATCTGCTGAATACGACAAGACCACGACCTTTGGAGGTCTACTATTTTTAAGATACCTTTTTAAAGTATAAAATCCGATAATAGGGCTAGAACCACCGACCCCAAGATTAATCGAACTCATTTTTTTAATTTCATTTGGAATAAAACCAGATTTTGCACGGGAATTACCAATTATAACGATATCAGCGTTTTGTGTTTGTTTGGTCTTTTGTTTTTGGTGAATGTATTGTGGGTATTCGATATACATATAAAAAATTTGTCCAAAAAATACAAGGCAATATATACACACAAGATAAATTGGTTGCAAAACAATCATGATAATCACTGCTCTTTTATATTGCATAGGGCTTCCTAAAAATTAAAATAGATGAATTCTGGCAAACTTTCCGCGACGAGCAGATAAAACATTGAGTAAGCAAACATGAGGCTTGCAAAAAAAGCAAATAAAGACAATCTCCTTTTAAAGCTCTCTAACACTTGCATGCTATTCCGACAATATAAGCATATGAAAAAACTTAACGACAAAAAAAGTAATGTTTTATCATGCCCTTGAATATTTTGCAAAACAAACGAGGCCATATACCACTTAGATGGTAACTCTACCCACACAATACCAAACATACCTTTTAGTAAATTTAAGGCACCTTGCACATTCTCAGCACGGAAGAATACCCAAGTAATGTTGATAAAATTAAAGGTAATAAACCAACATGCAATTTTATAAAACTTAGATTCTAGAAAATACATCTTAAATCTTGCATTGGATAAAGTTTCAGGAGAAGATTTTTCTTTCTGTATATCTTTGAGATCAAAAGATTCTAAAATATACATATAAATTCTATGTATAAGCATAGCCAAACCATGCAACGTCCCCCAGATAATAAATCCAAATCCAGCACCATGCCACACTCCACTAATAAATGCTACAATAAAAAGATTTCTTAATGTGAGAATCTTATTTAACATATCATAGATCTTACTTTGTTTATAAGCGTTATTTTGATTGCCACCAAGTGGGATATATAGGTATGCTTTTAAGAATCTTCCAAGCGTTATATGCCATCTTCTCCAGAAATCAGTAATGTTTAATGATTTATATGGTGAATTAAAATTAATTGGTAACTTAATATTAAACATAAGCCCAAGTCCTACCGCCATATCACAATATCCACTAAAATCAAAGTAAAGTTGAAAGGTATAGCTAAGACTTGTAACCCATGACTCAAAAATGTTTAAAAACTGATTGTTTTCCACGACGCTAAATCCAGCATTTGCCCATTTAGCAAAACTATCAGCAATAACGACTTTTTTGAATAAGCCAATAGCAAAGAGAAATAACCCTGTTGCAAGATTCTTATAATTTAAGATTTTATTATGTGTATCTGCAAATTGTGGCATCATTTCCTTATGATGCAAAATAGGACCTGCAATAAGATGTGGAAAAAATGTAACAAAAAGTGCGTAATTGATAGGATTTCTCTCTTTTACTATACCATGATAGCAATCCACCAAAAAAGCAATTTGTGTAATAGTGAAAAAGCTAATACCTAAAGGTAAAGCAATGCGTAATAAATCGATATGACTATGAAAAACAAGATTAATGCTTTCTATGAAAAAATCCATATATTTAAAAAAGCAAAGCAATGAGATATTAAAAACAAGAGCGATATACAGCAGTTTTTTACTGCTAAAAAAGGGTTTTACCCCCCCCCCCCCGTTTTTAACTTTTGAGCCTTAAGCATAAAACCAGATACAATATAATTAAAGCTAATCGAAAAGAGTAATAATGGAAGATAAATGACATTCCAATATGAATAAAAGAACAAACTAGCAAATGTGAGCCACACAATGGAGGCTCGATAAAACCCTTTGTGATTTAATGCAAAATATACCAAAAATACTACAGGCAAAAAGGCAAAAATAAAAATATATGATGAAAAAAGCATTTAAATCCTTGATTGATAACTACATGTATCTAGAAAATATCATGCAAACTTGTTATCAGTTCAAAACACACATAAATTAAAAAACAATAGCAATAAAATAACCCTTACTTGCTCTTTTATTACTTTAATTAACCCAAAAAGTTTAAAACCTCTCTATGTTAGCAAAAAAATGCAGATATCGCAAGGTTACGCAATATTTTGAGAATATATTGCACAATCTTTTTCATATCAGATGAAATATATCATTGCAATGATAATTATCTATAGGTTAAGTTTATTGGTTGTTGCAGCTTGTATATGTATTTTGATATAGAGGTTCTTTAGCTTTAAGCTATTTAAGGAGTGATATATATAATCAAACATAAAAGCAAATCCTTCATCAAGTAGAAGTAGATGATACCTAAATCATAGCTCAATGAGATTCTGTTATAAAACGCATCTAGTATGGAAGTAGTCTAGATTCTAATAGGCTTGTAGCTAAAAAAGTGAGTAGAGAACAGCACAAATCAACTATACATTCACATATAATTATCTTGAAGGGTGTCTTATAATGTTCAGCTAAACTCTATGATATATATGATTCTAGATAAGCAAAATTATAGATTTTTATTGTAAAGTATCATGTGGCAGAATATACAAAGAATATGCTAACTTGCGACAACCAAGAATCTCTAAAACAGCATGTAACGTAGTGTCAAATCAACATCATACAAAAAGATGAGTGATAAGGTGTCTAACTTTTAGATTCTAAGTAACTTTATTAAAGTTTTATTTCCTTTAAAGTTGTAAAATCCCTCCATGTCTTGTGAGTAAGGGGATATCATGCAGCAAGAAAAAGTAATGGGCTATAGAGCGTACGCAATCTTTTATATATGTTTACTATGTTTTGGTGTGCTTGGAAGCTTATATGCAAATAATGGCGAGACCGCCATGGTAAAGCAAAAGGTCGCAAATGTAAATATAGATGACAACTTAGATTCCATCTTTCTTGATAGCAAAAGCATTCAACTTGGAGATAAACCAGCAATGATTGTCTTTGGCAAAGACGATTGTTATCACTGCAGTATTTTAAGTGCGAGCTTGATTGGCAATGATGTGATACAAGGCTATGTTGCTCTAAATTTCTTACCTTACTATATTAACTTAAGTGATAAAAAAAGACATGCCATACCTTATCTGAATCTCTCTGGTTTAAGTTCCCTTGATACAGCAAGGCTATATAAGCTAGAATCCTTACCTTTAATTGTATTTGTCGATACAGATGGCAAAGAGATTATGCGTGTGGCTGGATTCCCAGGAGAGAAAAGGATAATCCATTTATTAGAATTTATCTACAATGATGTTTGGAAAAATTATAAGACACCAAAAGACCGTGTAGCTGGATTCTTAGAATACGAAGAAGATTTAACCAAACAAGATAAATAGCGATGAAGCAGGATAAATGCTTCATTATTAAAAGAATCAATAAAAGGAATATTATGAATAGAATATGTCAAGGGCTATTAAATGTATTGTGTAGTGCGTGTATATGCTGTGCAGTACTTGGTTGTAAGGATGGTGATATATCAATTAGTGATGGAGAACAAAATACAAGCGAGTTAAACGCAAAACTAGAAAATATTGATGTGGCGGAATACAAAGGATTGGAAGATGTTATTAGCAATAATGTGCATATACAATCAGATTCAAAGCCTATTATGCTTATTTTTGGTGTGAATAATTGTAAATATTGTGAGATTCTCAAGCAAGATATGCGTGAAAATAAGAAATTGCATGATTTTATAAAAGATAATTTCGCAACGTATTACATCAATACAAGTTACAGTAAAACACACGAAATAGCCTATATGCAAAAGAGTTTGCAAACTGATGATTTGGCAAGATATTATGGTGTGGTTAAAACGCCGCTTATTGTATGGTTAGAGAGTGATGGGACAAAGATTATGCAATTAGATGGATATAATGGCAACTATTTTAGTGCTATGTTACTATTTGTAAAAAATAAAGGTTATGGCGATGAAAAAAATAGCGAAAAGCGTACGGCTATGTTTATAGAGCAATATACACAAGGTAAGTTAAACTTTTAATCGTTATTTCTACAATGAAATGTGGGTGGGAGATATTATGACAAAACTTTCTATAATGTTTAAGGCACTTTTGAATAATCTTTTTGCATCTATGCCTCTTAGTATTTTTCTTATGGCTCTTTATGCTGCTTCAATTGGGTGGGCTACTTTTGTAGAAAAGGAGTATGGCTCTATCGTTGCATATGATGTAATTTATGCATCATGGTGGTTTGAAATATTAAATTTATGGCTTGCTTTAAGTTTATTTGGTTGTATGTTAAAAAGTATAAAATATTATGGCTTTAAAGTCAGTGTACATACTTTTCATTTTGCATTGATTGTAATTATTATTGGGGCAGGTATTACACGTTACTATGGTTTTGAGGGGAACATGGTATTAGAAGATGGTGAAAGTAGCAGTTTTATTGAATCTAGAGATCATTTCTTAAATGTGCTTGTTAGTAATGATATCGGAGAAAATGGGACACAAAACGATATTTTACCACTTGATAGTTTTAAAAAGGGGTATAAGATTTCCTTAAGTCCATATGTAAGATTCTCAAAATTTAACTTGGACACAAAAGAAGCTTTTGATAAACCTCTAAGTATTAAATCACTTTCTATTATTAACTACTCCTTAAACTCCCTTTTTGAGCAAGCGCAAAATGAGAACAGAGCAATAAAACCTCAAGAATTTGAAGTGAAGAAACGAGAGAATCATTATGTAGCACAATTTGAAGTGACTTATGATAGTATAACACACACCATGCTTGTATCCAATCGCGGTGAGAGGGCAATAGCACGTTTTGGTAATCGCTTTATTACATTGTCTTGGGGACCAAAGTTTATACAACTTCCATTTGAATTAAAGCTTGATAAATTTGAAGTGCTAAATTATCCAGGCTCACAGATGCCATCAAGCTTTGCTTCTTATGTGCGTGTGATTGATGGAGAACGCGATGAATATCCATTTAAGATATTTATGAACAATGTGCTTGACTATAAAGGATATAGATTCTTCCAAAGTGAATATCGCGTGAAGCGTGATGAGGAGGGTAATGAATTGCATGATGAGAGAGGAAACCCACTTTATGCAGCTACTATTTTGTCAGTTAATAACGATCCTGGAAAAATTCCAACATACATAGGGTATACACTTTTGGTGCTTGGTGCATTATGGCTTTTATTTGATAGTGATTCTCGCTTTAGAAAATTAAGCAATTATATCAAATCACAAAAGATATTAAGCATTGCTCTATTTTTCTTTGGATTAGCTGTGTTTCATGCAAATACACCGCTGTATGCTGATACTGGTATGGAATCTGATGCTAAAGAGTTTGCTCACGAATTACCTCAAGAAACATCGCTCGATGATAATAACGAAAAAAACACACACATGGATATGCAGTTAAGAGAAAAATACATACAAGCCAACAAGACGTTGATGGCACATATGGAGACAAATAAAGAAAGTGCTGACAAGATAGCTCCGCTTTTTACCGATATGAGTGACGAAGCTATAAGAAATAGGTTGGAAGGGCTAAAAAAGATGCCCTATAAGACATTAAAGCGTTTTGCCAAAATACAAATCCAGGGTGTTGATGGTCGCATTAAATTGCTTGATACCTATAGTGATGAGATTATGCGTAAAATTACAGGTAAAAAAGAGTTTAAAGGTTTAGAACATAATCAATTTCTATTGGGTCTTATGGTTATGCCAGAGACTATGACAAAGTTAAGATTAATCAAAGTAACGAATAAAGAGATACTTGATATTTTAGGTGTTAGAGAAAACTATGTGTCTTTTGAAGATCTGTTTCATAAAAATGGACTAGAAGATGTATATGCCGCTAGCATGTTTCCTGATGCAGATAGATTGGAGAAATTTCAAAAGGCATACAAGCTTTATCATTTCGTAAATACCGCATTGAAAAAAAGAGATTCAGAACGTAATGAGTTTGATAAACAAATCTTAAGACTGCATGAAAAGATGGATATACTTCTACCATTTTCAATATGGCATTATCTACGCATGATTCCATCACACGATCACTCCTGGATACCATTTGGTAATCCAAATTTACTCAATATAGCACAAATAGAGCAAAATGAGTTTAAGGATAGGTTAGAACTCACTTTGCTGATTTATTTTTTAGAGGATTTTTGTTTGCAAGCACGTGTAGGTATTGCCTTAAATGAGTGGGATAAATTAGATGAGGCATTGCTTTTTTACAATTCTTATCAAGCCCTTGTTGGTGGTAGCTTATATCTTAATCCTACACTTGTAGAATCTGAATTATTCCTAAATAAAACAGATATTTTTCCAGTGTCGCAGTATTTTTATCTAGTGCTTGGTATGTTGTTATTTTTTATAGCTTTTATTGCGATTTTGAGCAATAAGCAGATTCCAAAATGGCTTGGAAAGAGCTGTTATATTATACTTTTTTGTGTGTTTGTGGCACATACTCTAGGACTTATTTTGCGTTGGTATGTCGGTGGACACGCACCATGGAGTAATGCCTATGAATCTATGCTTTATATTGCATGGGCTAGTGCATTATCAGGTGTTATTATTTTGCGTAAATCTTATTTTGCTATGTGTGGAGCTAGTTTTTTAGCAGGTATGGCTTTAACGGTAGCACATTGGGGCTTTATGGATCCACAAATTGGTAATTTACATCCAGTTCTTCAATCATATTGGCTTAATATCCATGTTGCAGTAATTGTTGCGAGCTATGGATTTTTGGGACTTTCTTTTATGCTTGGTATTACAAATCTCATACTTTTTATTTTTCGTAATCAACAAAAAAGACCTCAAGTTGATTCCACAATTCTTGTGCTTAGTGCCATTAGCGAGATGAGTATGATCATTGGGATTTTAATGCTTATTGTTGGTACATTCCTAGGTGGTGTGTGGGCAAATGAATCTTGGGGCAGATACTGGGGATGGGATTCTAAAGAAACTTGGTCTCTTGTGTCTGTTGGCGTATATGCGTGTGTTCTACATGTAAGATTACTCAAACCATTGTATCTGCCTTATATTTACAATGTGCTTGCAGTACTTGCCTTTTCTAGTATCTTAATGACATATTTTGGTGTGAATTTCTATCTTGGCACGGGTATGCATGCATATGCTCGAGGTGAGGGCAATAGTGTAAATGTATCTATTTATGTTTCATTACTATTAGTCTTTGCCCTGGTTGCTTTGGCTTTCATGAAGCGTAAGCTGCTCCATACAAAAGACACGTATTAGAGAGGATATAAATATGGCTTTAGAAATTCTGGGGATAGCTTCTGATATCGCAGGAGGAAAGCTTGGTTCAGCAAAGGGTGTTGCCTTGCTGTGTGAGTATATGAGAGTAAAAAATCTTGCTGTGTTGCAAGATAGAAATTATCTTTTTTTAGATAGTGATAAAATCCCATTGGCAGACAAAAATGATTGTGCAAAGCATATTGCTTTGCTTTATGATTTTTTTAAAGACAATGTAGCACAGAGAGCTCAAGCAATCATTTATGAGAATAAGTTTCCATTTATCATTAGCGGGGATCATTCAAGTGCGTTGGCAGTAGTACAGGGTATTCAAAATGCATTACCAAATGATACGATAGGGGTAATATGGATTGATGCACATGCAGATATTCATACACCTCTAAGCACCTTTAGTGGTAATTTACATGGTATGCCTTTAGCCGCACTTATAGGACATAAAGCAGCAAATAAAAACAAGATTGCACAATCACAATTAGAATCTTGGGAAAAACTAATGAACATTTCAAAGGTTTCTATAAAACCACAAAATGTTGTTTATTGTGGTATTCGTAGCCTTGAAAAGGCTGAACAAGATGTTATAGATTCCCATAATATGTGTGTATTAGATATAGAATCTTTACAAAACAACAGAGCATATTGCTTAGAGCAAATGAAGACATGTTTATCTCAAAGCACGAAAATTTATGTGAGTGTAGATATAGATGTGCTTGATTGCAATGAATTTCAAAGTACTGGTTGCAATGAACCAAATGGGCTTTATATGAGAGAGCTCACATCGCTCATTAAAGATATCACAGAAACATTTCAGCATAAAATTGTTGCGTTTGAGCTTAGTGAATTTAACCCAACATTAGGCACTACAAAAGAGCAAGATAAGGCAATGCTATTTAATTTTTTACATGAAGTTACAAATTTTTTAACAAGCAATGTTGTATCACATTGATAACATATTGTCAGCATGCTGTGGCTTTTTTAAGTTTTGCTTCACACCTCTATTCAATCCATGACATCTTAATGCAGATAGAAAGAATAAATAATATAAGATTATTTATATTCGCCACCATGCTTAAATTCCACTTTAATTCTCATTTCTCTAAATCACGCTTTGTTTAATCAATTTCATATATACTCTTATTCTGCAAAATCTGCACTTATCTTTGCATGATGAAGTGTGTCTAGTGTGTTACACTTTGTTCTCTACAAGGTTAAATCAAGATATTAAAGATGACCTTAAAAAATACAATCTAATTATTTTAACTATAAAAACAACAGTGTGTTGTATAAAACATAGCAAAATCTTTACCTATATGGAATTGAGCTATGTTAAAATCTATTAAGTATAGTTAAATCAAGAGTTTTTAAATATTATTTGATATAAGATATCATAAGAACAGATATTGAAAACATATTTTTCGTGTTAGAATTATAAAAAAAATAAAGGTGTTGATATGTCATTTTTTAAACAAGCCTGCATAGAGTTTGAAACTTATTTACATAACAATAAACCAATCATATCAAGCTTTCATCCATACTTTGAAAAGGCATTTTGGGAAATGGTATTAAATGGAGGTAAAAGATTTCGTCCTAACTTATTGCTTAGTGTTGTATGTGCGAAAGCAAAGGAGCAAGTAAGAAATGCTTTTGATGTGTGCCTTAGTATTGAATGCTTGCATACCTACTCCCTCATACATGATGATTTACCTGCTATGGATAATGCAGCTTTGCGACGAAACCACCAAACATTGCATTGCAAATATGATGAAGCGAGTGCTATCCTTGTGGGTGATGCATTAAATACTTATAGCTTTTATTTACTTGCAAATTCACATTTTGCTCCAAGCACTATTGTAGAGCTTATTTCGTGTTTGAGTGAAAATGGTGGCATTGGTGGCATGGTGCTGGGTCAAGCCCTTGATTGTCATTTTGAAAACACAACATTAGCGCTTGATAAATTACAATTTATACACACGCATAAAACTGCAAAACTCATTGCAACGAGCCTAAAAATGGGAGCAATTATTGCAAATTTATCACTTGATATGCAGAAATTTCTCTATAATTTTGGACTGACTTTAGGGCTTTATTTTCAAATCCGAGATGATATTATCGATTCCATACAGGATGAAAGCATATCTGGAAAAACTGCAAATAATGATGCAAATAAAAATAGTTATGTAAATCTCATGGGTCTTGATGGAGCAAAAGGTGCTCTAAAAGAATATGCAGAATTATTGCAAAAAGATTTAGAACAATTGCAAACAACAGGGTATAATAAACTATATGAGTACCTAAATGAACTTTTGGAATTATATCTGAAACCACTTGAGTGATGTTGGATTGAATATAAAGAGAGATTATGAAGCATACAAAACAAATTGAGGAAAATATCGCAAAAATTAATGCACTTACAATCAGTGCTTATCAAAAAGAAGTGATCCGTAGTGCTTATTATAACCACTTAAACAACATTCCATTACCAAACCATGCTTTGCCACTATTGAAACAACATGGCATTACATTTTATAATGGCAACATGCGTATTAGCAATATGAATAGAGAAGAACGCAAAAAACTCTATAAAAGGCGAGAAAGTACAACGATAAATATTAATACAAGTAGTGCTTATCAGAAAAGCTTTTTACAAACTAGTAGAGCACATCCAAATGTCTTGGAAAAAATGTTAATTGATGCAGAAGCAATTTGTGTTGAAATAAAAAAGCTTATAGATGATTGCACAAGACTCACTCACGAGTGTTTTACTAGAGGCGAACGTTCATATAGCATGATGATTAATATTATTGAAACGCTTAATACACATATGCAAACAAGCATGCAAGCATTGAATAACTTTGTGCAGCCATTTTTGGAGCTCTTTGTAGGGTTACAACCACAGGCTCAAAAGGAAATTTTAGAAAAAAGTAATGGATTTATGACAAAAATAAGACAAGCAAAAGATACAAGTGCTTCACTGTGTATTAAACTATCTACAATAAAAGCCCATAACGACATGCCAAAAGAGCAAGATTTTATACAATATTTAGAAAACACTATAAATAAATTTGATAGTTACGTAAAATAGATAATTATATAAATGTTTAAGAGAGAATGGTGATCTTATTTTAAGTCCAAGTCAGGCATAAAATCCTTATATATGTAGAATTTGTGCCATATTGGGATTTGACTCTTAAGACATCTTCTACATTTTTAATTCTTCACATTCATGAGACTCTCTGACAAACATCTCACCTTAAGATTCTTGCCTTTTGAAACCCATTGATTAATATTCATTTTGACATTACACAACCATGCACCCACCCTATCTCCTCATAATATACCGATGATAGAGCGACTTCAAAACGTTGCTGGTATGCTTGAAGCAAGATTTACTACAAAAACGCTGTATTGTTAAATATTATATGAGTCGTTATTTATCTTTTATCTGCTGTTGTATCTTATCTATAATTTTTGTTGTGCTTTTATTATCAATAAAATCAATGAGTTGCAATGAGTTTGCATATTCTGCACCAACTACAACCTTATCCTTATAATCTGCACCCTTTACTAATACATGTGGTCTAATTTGCATAATAAGATTCTTTGGCGTATCTTCATCAAAAATAATCACATAGCTCACACATGCAAGACTTGCCAAGATAAATGCCCTATCCTCTTGTGTGTTAATAGGTCTATCTTTGCCCTTCAAACGCCTTATAGAATCATCACTATTTAAGCCAACAATCAACACATCACCAAGCTTTCTAGCCTTTTCCAAATAACTCACATGTCCATAATGCAAAATATCAAAGCAACCATTTGTAAAGACTACCTTTTTATCGCCAATATTCTCTTTTATTTCTGAAAAATTTGTAATAATTTTTGCTCTAGCATCTCGCACAATTCTTTTTGGCGCCAAATAATCTCGTATTTCTTGAAGAGTAGCAGTTGCAGAACCTATCTTTCCAATAACAACAGCAGCAGCAGCATTTGCAAATTTTGTAGCTTCTTCTATGCTTTCACCTTTTGCAAGTTGCAATGCAAGAGCAGCAATGACGGTATCACCAGCACCACTTACATCATAAACCTCTTTTGCGATTGTGGGTTTTTTATATAAATTTGAATTACCATCAAGATAGGCTATGCCCTCTTCGCTGAGAGTAATTAACGGATATGTGAGGTTGCAGGTTTGACGCATCTTTAGCAATGCTTCAAGCAACGTTTTATCATCATGAATATGTATATGTGTTGCCTCCATTGCTTCCTTTTTATTTGGAGTTAGCAGTGTAGCATATTTATATTTTGTATAGTCGCTGCCCTTAGGATCACATAATACAGGAATATCAAAGTTATTTGCAAGTTTAATTAACTTTTGTGTGAAATCAGGACTTAGCACACCCTTTAAATAATCACTTAAGATCATACAATGATATGTTGCAATGTTTATCTGTATATCATTTAACATTGTTTCATAAATTTGAGGTTCTAAAGGCAAACTACTTTCTTTATCAAGCCTTAACATCTGATGTTTTGCGGCCATTATACGCATCTTTGTTGTGGTAGGACGATTTGACTTATAACAATGAGAATCTATTCCCTTACTAACAAGAAAATCATGCAACACCTCTCCCTCTGCATCATCACCCACAACACCATAAATAGATACAAAGGCTTCCATGGCTATCAAATTATTAGCTACATTACATGCCCCACCAAGGCTAAAACTCTCCTCTTCGATTTTTACAACTGGCACGGGTGCCTCAGGTGAGAGACGATTTGCACTCCCCCATATATATTTATCAAGCATTAAATCCCCAACAACAAGGACTTTTATTTGTTCTACTGCCATGTCTTTTTTCCTTCTTTTATCTCCTTGAAAACAGATTCTATATGCGGAACATAATCTTTTACTCCTGCTTCAAGTGTATATTGCGGTATATAATTTGGTAAAAAATCAGCCTTATTTGCAAGAGTGTGATTTTGAAAAAATGGATATGGATTTTTAATGTATTGCACTTCAAAATTTACTTTCAAATTCTCCTTCAAAATAGCAATAATATCATTATAGCTACGTGACACTCCGCTTCCAACATTATAAACTGCACCACGCTCTAGCCATGTTTGCATAATGCTTTGTGATTTGGTTGCAAAGTCATGTCCAAACATTTTTTGCAATGCGATCTCTTCTGCTTGTGGCTCTTGTTGCATATTTACATCATTGAAAGTCTTATGGATTCTATACCATTCTTGTGTCTGCTTACTTCTATCTCTTAAACCATAAGTTAGCATGAGGAGCTCCATAGCCCTTATATTAGCCTGCACAACATCATGAACATACACAAAATCTCTTTGTTGCTCACCAAACTCAAATAGCCTCACCACTCTATCACGTAAAGCTTGTAAAGAAAGCTGTAGAATCATAGAAGAAGTCTTATGTTTATAAAACTCATATCTACCATATACATTGAAGTAACGCAAACCTATAAGTCCTATGCCTTTTTCTTGTAATGTTTTTTGCAGCCTCTTGTTTTCCTGATCCATGCAGAGCTTTGAAAAACCATAAATATTTTCTGGAATCTCATTTATACCAACACTATTTGGAATTTCAGTATTACCATAAACTGCTGCTGAACTTGCATATATAATATGTGCTTCATGTTTGAGTGCAAGTTTTATAAGTGCCTTAAACGCATTAAAATTTACCTGCATAACATGACGCATATCCATACAGGTGGTATCTGAGACTGCAGCTTCATGTAAGATATAATCTATTTTGCCATAATTTTTTTGCAATGCCCTCATCTCTTTATCATTTGCAATATCAAGAGATAACACCTCGACATTTGGATAAAGCACAAGATTTTTGAAATGCCCTAATGTTGTAGGATTTCCATTAGGAAATGTAAGGGAATCTCTAAAATAATCAAGAGCTAGAATCCTGCAGTCTCTATGATGTAGAGCAAAATATTCTACAAGGTTACTACCTATAAAACCTGCCGCTCCTGTGACTAAGATTGTCTTAGCAGAAAGATTAAGAGTATCTATTTTCTGTATATTTTGCGATTGTTGTGTAATTGCGCTTTGCATGATTCTGCCTCATAATTCTATAAAGTTGTTATGATTCTATCATGTTTTTGTGAGTTTATATTATTACTCATATGGCTAAATCTCTTATGTCATTTTAGACTGCTGGTGTTACATAAAGAGGTGTGCAAGACTCTAAAAAGTCATTATGTATGAGTCGATATGGTAAAAGTAATCCTAAAGTATCTGTAGTGTTTGTTATATGCATACTACTTGGGGCAATATAAATATAATCTTTTGCATTAGAATCTGTGATAATTGGATGTGTAGAATCTGTCCTTGTTGTATCAAGATAAAACGACATGTTTGCAAATGCTTTTATCTCGTTTGTTTGGCTAAAATAGAAACTATTTGTAGCATATATACAAACATTACTGCTTAATGAAAGAGTATGTAAAAATATATGTGTGAGTTTTATAGCACTCAAACTCCCAACTCCACGAGAATAATAAATTGAATCTAATGGCATAAATTGCGAGAGTAGATACAAGGCTTTAGCTAGATTGCATTCTAGTTCTATAAAATTTATTTGTGTTATACAATCCATTGCATCATTCATATAAATTTTATTTTGTATAGACAAACTTTCTTTTACATGTTGCATATGGCAAGTTTTCATATGTTCTTGTAATAATAAATCTGCTTTAGAATCTATTGATCTGTTTAATCCCAGATTCTTTTGATTGACTTCTGTAATCTTAGAATCTACATCTGATTGCATAATATCTTGTTTTGAGACTGATGAATAGTTGATATCAAGCTTTTTTAGAATATATTGTAATTCTTTACTCTCTTCTAAAAAATTTATATCAATCAAACATTCACATAAACGACATTGAGATAACACCTCTGGCGTAAGCAGAGATTCTAATTGCTCATGTATATTTACCCCATCTCTATTATGTGCCACAAAAAGTAATGGCAAAACATCACTTGTTTTACCATCTACACGTAGAATAAAAATAAGTTTGGGGGCTTTCTTGTCCATTGCTTCATAATAGATACCAAGTATAGTTGGACTCCCTATACTTAATAATATGGCTTTATACATAAAAATCCTTATGATTTATAATGGCTGGCAACCACAATTAAACTCTATTAATTAAGATAATTCACAAGTGAAAGATTGTTGATTCGATTTGTTGATGACAGCACAGCCTGATAATTATTGCTTAGATTTGTAAATTTGTTATACGTCTCTGCTAAATCTGCCCCAATCGTATCACCTTTGATACCACTTACTTGTGTTTTAATAATCTCATTTCTTGCCACAGCATTCTGGAATGTACGAGTATGTGCTCCATTTTTCGATATAACTTTTTCTATATGATCACTTAAATGATCGATTAACTCAATACAATTTTGGATACCAAGACTTTTCATTGTATCATCATATCTTTGCCCATGCAAAGCTCCAGCACGATAGATTCCATCTCTAACAGATTGGATAGCATCATCTAAACCTCTAAAAAAGTGAATCTTTGGATCATCGACCACAAGAGATCCGTTTGCATTTAATCTTACATTTGCATTTGAATAACGGATAGCTTCTGGACTAAAATCATCTTGTGCTTTATCATAAAACATCATGGTCATACGCGTAATTGCACGCAGGTTATCTTGGATCTCAATCTTTCCTTCACTATCAAAATCAATGGTAATATTTGTCTTTGCTCTACTCAATAACTCTTCATAAGCATCCTTTTGTACTTGTGTTGGTTTGCCATCCCTTACTTGTGTGGCACCTAGTGACTCATCATCTTCATTACTATAATTTAGGGCTATCGACATTGCGTCCATAAGTTGCCTATAAGTCACAGAATCTCCACCGCTAATAGTTACTGCTGGTGGCTCATCATAAGGATCAAATAATGGAATCTTTATGGTCTTATCTGAGTGTTGTGCTGGTAATTCTAAAAAGCTTCCTTGCTTTGTAAAAGTGATGCTTGCCTCAAGCTCTATTCCATTATGATCATGGAGCTTAAAACCATAAGTTTTACCATTTAGTGATCCGTCCGTTACTTCAATAAGCTTTGTATGATCGTTTGCAAGCACGGAAGTACCTGACAAAGATTGTGATATATTACCTCGAAGTTTTGAGCCTAATTGTTGAAACCCAGTCTTTGTATAACTCACGCCAAGACTTGAAGTAAAACCATTGACTTCTCCCCCATTCTCATCAAGCGTTTCAAGACGGATGGAAAAGCCCCTTTCACCATCAAATGGCGGTTTTAACGTGTCTGTGCTTTTATTTCGAACATTTCTATCATAAATATTAATCTGCCCATGATCTAGCTCTACATCAATATTTCCGCCAAAATACTCCTTAATCGCATCAAATAGATCCCTTACTTCCTGACCCTTTACATCAAACAACAAAGGTTCACCAAGTTCCCTTTTACTAATAGTGCCATCTTTTTCATTTGGCGGTGTGCCTGTGATTTTAATATATCGTGTTGGGACAGAGAGAATGTCTTCTAGCTTTGTATCCACTTCTGTCATCACATTATCTTTGCGAATAAGTGTCGTTGGGATATGTGTAAGACGATTATCATATAAATCATTTACACCCTTAAGATTACTTGCACTAAATTCTGAAGTAAGATTTTGACTACTATAGGTTTGCACTCTAGCACCAAGCTTTTCAAGATCTGCAAGATTCTCTACATCAGCCTCACTTGAAATCATATGAAAATCAATGCTAGAACTACCAGGTCTTAAGTCTTTAATCTCAATTTGCCCCCAATTATTCAAGTGCACATCAACAACTTTTGTCGCATGTGTATTGCCAAATGCTTTTCCAATTCTATCAAGTAAATCTCTTACCGTCGTAGCATTTTTTGGATTTGTGTAACCTACATCTAATGCAAATTTTTCTTTAAAGCTTTGACCACGACTATTAACACCTTGTAGATAAAAATATTCTTTTCCATTATTGCGTGGATTATTATCATTATCACCTATTAAATCACGCAATGTATCATCTTCTTTGATATATACTTCTGTTGGCTCACTATGCTTTTCAGAATTATCCATGATCGCTGGGTGAAGTCGCGTTTGATTCAGCATACGTCCATTCGTTGTAATAAGGCGATGTTTATCATTATCAAAACCATAAAAAAGCTCCTCACCTGTAATATTAAATGGGACTAGATTTTTAGAACTTACAAGTGCATTTAACTCTTCATCATTACCATAGTAGTTTCCCACAGAATCAAATGGTTGCACATCCACTTTGCTACCTGCAAAGATAAATTTCCCACCTACTGAAGTATTGGCAATGCTAATAATATGTGCCTTTGTTGCTTCTAAGTCTCTTGCTAATGCTTCTCTTGAGGTTGGAGTATGCAAGTCATTTGCAGCATGTAGAAGTTTTGTTTTAAATTGCACCATCGCAAGTGAAATCTCTTGCAAGGCTTTATCTGTGTTCAATGTTTGTGTCTCTGCTGTACGTGCTACCTCTATGCCTTGTTGCAAAGTCGTTTCATCGTATTCTAGCTTTAGATTCTGATTAGATACGCTTGCATCTTGCCAACCATATTGAATCTTTTTGCCACTTGCAATCTTTGTATTCAAATCATTAAGGTTTGAGGTAATATTACCATTGTTGTTTAGCATTTGATTATACTTTGTCCCAAAAGTTACTCTCATTGTTGCAACCTTACTATATGTATTTATCTCCACACTTAGAGCATCAGCAAAGCTTAAAGCAATTATTATTCCATGATATAATAAAATTACAATGCTTGGGGTATATCTTTGTGGAATAGCATTTGCTCAAATATGCACAACATTATAGCGTTAGTTTAAAGGGGCTCATGTGCTTTCACATATTTACTCTCCGTGGCGAAGTGGATATTTTACAACAGATTCTAATGATGTATGTGTATTTTGTGAGATAGCAAATAATCCACACGATGATGTCAAAAATCGTGTGTTTTATAGGGATTCTATATGTTTTGGGGTTATGAATTTGTATCCATATATACCTGGACATTTTATGCTTATCCCACATAAACACATAGACACTCCGACACTCTTATCACAGGAGGAGTGGCAACATTTGCATATTTTATCGCAAAAATCCATTGCAATGCTAGAAGAATACGGAGCTAGTGGTATAAATATGGGAATCAATATCAAAAAAGCAGCGGGAGCAGGTATTCCAGAGCATTTACACTTGCATTTTGTACCTCGTTATGAAGGTGACACAAACTTTATTACAACGATTGCAAATAGTCGTGTGTATGGTGTTGATTTTGATTCTATTTATGATAAAATTTCATGCCTTGCAAAAAAACACTTATATGATTTATAAGGAATAGAATATGAGAAAAATTTATATTTGCTTATGTATTGCACTTGGAATCTTAAAGGCAAATCAATATGATTATTTACTTTTTAGCAATGTTTTAAGCGATGTGCAAAGTGGTCTCAATCTAAAAGCTGATGTGAATGCTAGGTGGCGAGGAAATACCCCATTATATACTGCGGTAAAAAATAATTTTTTAGAAAGTGCGTATTTGCTCATCATGAGTGGAGCAGATGTAAATGCACTAAATAATGGCGTAACCGCTTTACATGAAGCTGTACGCAATAAAAATAACTATATGGTGCAACTATTAATAGCAGCTGGAGCAAAAGTAAATACACAAGATGAAAACAATGGCAACACGGCTTTGCATTATGCAGCATTAAATAATGATCGACAAATGCTTAATATACTTGCGAATATGCAAGGGGATATGAATATCTCAAACTTTCAAGGCACAACCCCAACACAAATTGCAATGACAGGGATTATAATCCCGCCAATTATTATTGAAGATTCTAATCTTGCAATCAGTGCAAGTGCATTTAAGATTACTCAAAGCAATGTTGTATTTAATATTAGAAATCTAACCAATGAACCATTAATTATTCGCAACACGATTGCATATCTTAACGGGGAGTTTATAGGAGGCAATCAAAAGCCACTTATAATCCCTGCGGGCACAACTATCACAAATGTCAATATGCTAACAATTGGCACTAGTGGAATCCATATACTAAAGGTAGATAAAGAGGGGCAAGTTGATGTTAAGGTGGGATTTAGTATTGATTATGAAGCAGAAGGTAGAATCCAACGCGCATTTAATAGTATAAACATGAAACTAAAGCTATGGGATGTAGCACCCAAAAAACAAGCAAAATCTCAAGATTCCAATGAATAGTCACTTTGCAGCATAATATCATGCTGCATTAAAAATGGCTTTTACAAAAAACAAAAGTTAAACTTTTAGGAGCAACCCCCCCCCCTCCCCCACATGAAAAACACTTAGCCTATACTCCAACCTATATCAATGTAACACTAAAAAGTGGGTGCTATAATACATTATGCAATAAATTCTCATAGATTAATCATTAAGAGGTGAAAATGAATAAGATTTACAATTTAATACAAAGAAAAATGAAGTCAAGCCAAATTTTAGGTATTAAGAACTTTCAGTCTAACATTAATCCTAGAAAAATAAAGTTAAAAATTAATATGCAAGATTTTAGAATAATCCACACTTTTGCATTTAGATAGAATCTAAAAATATAATGAATGCAACTTCTAAAAACTAAATTTTGAAGCAATGAGCTTATTTTGAACATAAAAAACTTCATAGAAGGGTTTAGAATGTCATTGTAATGAGTTTGAAAAGATTCTAATTTAAAGGCTGGGTTTGGGAGTAGCAGAGTGTAGCTAATTATGAAATAGATGATAAGGAAACTTAAATGAAAAATATAAGCAATGATAGAAAATCTACAAAGTTACAATCTAACAACCAAAAACATATAAATCCTACAATGCTAGAATCTAACAATGAGACAAAAACCACAGAATCTATAAAGCGAGATTCTATAAAACAAACTTCTATAAACATAGAATCTACAAAGCTAGAATCTAGCACACTAAAATCTAATTATTTAGAATCTAAAAGACCAAACGACACTAAAAACAAAGATAGCATAAAGTTAGATTCTAATGGTGATGAGATTGTTTGGGAGTTGAAACGGTTACGACACTCTTTAAAATCTGGGACATTTTTATTTTTAATATCTCAAAGAATTGTTATGATAACCTTTTGTGTATTTATAATATATAAAATACACGAGATAGACTCCATGGGAAAGATGTTAGCAATATTAGTAATATTACTTGTTTTAACTTATTTTTTGAGCTCTTTATATTTATATTTTAATTGCAAGACAATCATCATTACAAACAATAAACTTATCATCAAAAAATACATAGGAAGTGACTTAAATCTTTTGCTAACTGAAATATATTGCGATGATGAACCTGAAATCAGAGGATTTCAAAGCATTATTACTTTTCGTCCAATTATCAACAAAAAGATTTTGCCTTATTATTGGTATTTAGATTTTCATAATACAAATATTCGTGAGATAGCTGATATTTTAAAGCCATATATAGAAAATACTTTACTTACTTTAGATGAAGCAAGTTATAATCATTTTAAAAACTTAGACAGACGCTTTATGAGGTTAAATTATTTAGATTTTAATATGATAGATAAACAAAGGAATAATGATGCCAAATGATACAAAACCTAAACAATGCAATAATATTTATAAAAATTTATGCATCTATTCTCTTGAGCCTAAAAAGTATATTGATAGAAAAGATTTTGGAATTACTGGGGCAATTATATCCAATACTCTAACTATAGGCGAAACCTATACTGTTCATAAAGTAGAAAAACATTTAGATGATATGAAATCTACAAATAAAATACTGCCTAAAAAATTAGTGATGGCTAACTTTGGGGTGTTAAATTTGCTTTATAAAAAAGTGGAGGGAAAAAGTAATGAAAGAGCAGAAACAAACACCATACAAGATACAAATATAAAATGAGATATGCTTATGAGTCACTTTGCTATTGTTGTAGTTAATATTTATACATGCTATCTAATGTATCCATATTTAAAGGATATTTTTACATTTAAACGGAAAAACAAAATTCAAATAGACTATTCTCAAATTTTATGGGAAAGCAAAATAAATCTTGATTCCACCTCTAAGATTCGTGTATTTTTCTTTATTCTTGTTAAGTTTGCTATTTTATATATATTTTATTGGATATTTGGTGTTGGCTTTATACTTTTTCAATCTAATATAATTTACGAATACATACTAGGAATAATTACTTTATCAACAAGCTTTATATATATTTTTTTAGGAGTATTTATATACTCTACGCTAGATTTTAAAAAGATATTTCTAACTAAAAATGGTTTAATATTACAAACTCGTTTTAGCGGAGATATTTTATATGAATATGGTCAATTCATAATGTATGAAGAGAATCATTTTAGGATTCCGCAAGAAATCATAGCTGTAGAATCTAAAAAAAAACAAAAAATATTTTATTATGCCACGCTCAAATGGATTATCCGGAAGTATTTTGGGGGATATTGCTACTTTTAGCAAAATTTGCAAACAACAAACCAAAATAGCTATTAACGATATGGATACAAAATCTCGAGTTGATCTATTTTTAAAATATTATGAACATATAGAAATCATATCTAACGAAGAAAAAAATCATAATATTTTTACAATTGATTTTAGTCCATATATGGACGAGATGAAGCAATACTATCAAAACAATATCAAAAAGGATAGTTAATGAGTTGTGAAAAAAACATCTATGCTTCTTTAAATATCTGTCAATATAAATTTAATGAAAACATACCACAATTTTGATGAAATAGACAAAATGCGAAAAGGAAAGAGCTAATGTTGCAAAATAAATTTAATGTGTTAGATTCTGAAAGTAGTAGTATTATTTGGAAAGGTAAAAGAAAGTTTTATTTGATTACTACTTTATTCTACCTTATTTATTTAATTTTTGGCATTTTCATTTCCTGTTTTTTTTGGACTGGTTTATTGCAGAAATCATTTTGGTATATATTAATAGCGATACCACTTACGCTTTTCTCTCTTTATGAAGTATATAAAGCACTTAACCTTAAAGCAGTGTTGTTAACACAAAATGGGTTATTACTCAAAACACTATTTAATGGAGATGTTTTCTACCCTTATGGATATTTTACTGCTGGTTCTTCTTTGGCTATTGGAATAAAATATTTTGAAAGAGTTTCCGTAGATAACACAAATCACAGCAAGATGGAGTTTCTTTTCCCTTATGGTTATGACTCTCTTGGTAGCTTTAAAAACAACCAAGAATTTAAAGCATTATACACAAAACACACAAACCAAGCTCTAGAATCTCTGAATCTTCAAGACAAAGTCAATCTCTACAAACTCTATCAATCAAACATAGAATGTATTTTTGATGAAGAAAGAAATCATAATATTTTTACAATAGATTTTAGTCCCTACAAAGCAGAAATAGACACTTACTTAAAGGATAAACAATGAGTAAAAATAAAAATATTTATAAAGGTTTAGAGTGTAGTTGTAATCACTTTGAAAAAATTCCTATTAACTAGGAGAGAGTTAGGAATGGCTGGAGTTACAGCGACCTATGGAGTAGCAATAGGAGAAAGTTATACAAGTTATAAACTTGATAAATATTGAGAATAAAGTGAGTAAGGAAAAATTGAAATGAGTGAAATTCATAGAAATACAGAATCTCATAACAATGCAGTAAGCAATAATACAGCAAACAACAATAACACAGAATCTAAAAAAGTAGAATCTATAACTCAAGAAAATAGAAAGCTAGATTCTAATGGGGAAGAAATTGTGTGGGAGTTGGAAACACGCAAAAATGTGTTCTTTTTGCTTTGGTCTTGGATTGCTAAACTTGGTGCTATGGCTTTTTGTATATATTTTATTTTTACATATCTACATCTTGTCAAATGGAGTGGCTTTGTTATATTATTGGCATTATTGAGCGTTATTTTGTATGTAGTCATCACATCATATACTACACTTAATCTCAAAGGTATGTATGCCACAAAAAATAATTTTTATATTGAAAAGTATTTTGGAGAATCTATATCCTTGCCACTGGGAAACTTTTATATTACACTTAAGCTAGGGGATTATAGCTTTCAGACACTAGCTTTTATTACAAGATTAAGTATTATATTATTTATAAATAACAAAAGGAAATATTACTGCGAATTATCTATTGTAAAAGATAATTTTAATATTTTAGAAAAAAATTTAAAGCAACAAACAGAATCTTACTTAATGTCTTTAGATGAAAAAGATTATGCCACCATATTTATACCC
This sequence comes from Helicobacter trogontum, assembly GCF_000765905.2. GTDB lineage: Bacteria > Campylobacterota > Campylobacteria > Campylobacterales > Helicobacteraceae > Helicobacter_A > Helicobacter_A trogontum. The sequence continues at coordinate 50,212 of NZ_JRPL02000013.1, forward strand.
AACATTAAAAACGATATGGATAAGGGATATACTGCAAAAATAGATTTTGATAAAATAGATTTTCTACGAAAAAGGAATAAAAGTGACTAAACCTAAACAATGCGATATCTCAATGTATAAAACTCTGTGTATTTGTTCGCCTGAATTTGGAAAATTCCAATTCAAAGGTGAGATTTAAGAATGGCAGGTAGTGTAGTTAATTATGAAATAGATGATAAGGAAACTTAAATGGAACATATAAGCAATGATAGAGAAACTATAAAGTTACAATCTAACAACCAAGAAAATATAAATCCCACAATGCTAGAATCTAACAATGAGACAAAACCCACAGAATCTATAAAGCGAGATTCTATAAAACAAACTTCTATAAACATAGAATCTACAAAGCTAGAATCTAGCACACTAAAATCTAATTATTTAGAATCTAAAA
>NZ_JRPL02000116.1 GCF_000765905.2 Helicobacter trogontum
ACTCAATATTGCTCAATCAAAGTTTAAATGCTTAAACTAGCTAGAAAGCTAAACCTAGTTTTGATTATAATAAGGCAACCACAGAAGTATTTCTAGATTTACTCATACATACATGTAAATATACTTAAGCTTTAACGTGTCTAAATCTTTTTATTTTTTAATCCTTAAACACTATGTTTAATCCTAACAAACAATAAAAATCTAAAGATTAAAAGCAATTAACGTATTTTATATATTCAGTTTTTTAATGCTAAGATAGATTTTTTAGCATAGATTTGTAATGGCAAAAGCTTTATTTATGTGATTCAAATATTGTATAGTTTTGTATAAAATCAAAGTGGGGGATATTGCTAGAAAGTATCGTGTGTGTGGGAGTTTGATAAAGATTTTTAGAAATCAAAGTGGGTGGAAA
>NZ_JRPL02000014.1 GCF_000765905.2 Helicobacter trogontum
ACGCAACAAAATGTAACTATTGCTAATCATTCGCAAGCAATTGGCAATTCGCTTGATGAAGTAGCAAAAAAGATTCTAGAGGATGTAAAAAGTAAAAAATTTACATAAAAGGTTGTCGCATTGCCATCCTTTAGTAGTATCGTAAGTCAACTCAATTTCACATGCTATATTTATGCAACTTCGTTATAATGGCAAATATCTAACTTAACAAAGGATGGAACATGCGTATCACAACACTAAAGCCCTTTAATAAGCAAGAATTTGAACAGATGGGGCTACTTTGGCATACAGACCCTGATAATACGGAATATATCAGTAATGAACTTATACATGTGAGTGAAGCAGAAGCTGATGCTTATTATGATGCTTGTAATGAACTTTATGATATGTATGTAGAGGCTGCTAGCTATGTTATTGAGAATAATCTTTTCTATGAGCTTGATATACCAAATTCACTCATTGATACAATTGTGCAAAGTTTTGAAGAGGATGTGCATTGGCATATTTATGGTCGTTTTGATTTGGCTGGTGGGCTTGATGGCAATCCAATTAAGCTTTTAGAATTCAATGCTGATACACCTACAATGCTATACGAAAGTGCAGCTGTGCAATATGCTCTTTTAAAGGCAAATGGCTATGATGGTGATGCACAATTTAATAATATTTATACTGCAATTTCACAAAACTTTCAACGGCTTATTACATTAAGTGAAGATATCAGTAATTTCCATGAGATATATGAGGGTTGGAAAATCTTGTTTTCAAGTATTCGTGGTAGCGAGGAAGAAGAAAGAACGATTAAGTTTTTGCAAGATATGGCACACGATGCAGGATTGCAAACAGATTTTTGCTATGTTGATGAAGTGCATTTAAGTCCTACTGATGGAATATTCTTTAATGACAGAAATTTTGAATTTTGGTTCAAGTTTATTCCATGGGAAAATATTAGTATTGATGAACCAGAATTAGCTTTAATCATAAATGATATCATGGCAAATCAAAAGGCGATTTTTTTAAATCCAGCCTATACTATCCTTTTTCAAAGCAAACGCATTTTAAAAATTTTATGGGATTTATATCCAAATCATCCCTTACTTCTTGAAACAAGCTATAATCCGCTTAATAAAAAGCAGGTTAAAAAACATGCATTTGGCAGAGAGGGTGCAAATATTAGTATTCTAGATGCAAATGGTAATCCTATTGCAACAAAAGATGGGGAATACGCAAATCATAAAGCAGTCTATCAGGAGTTTTGCCCACTCAATACACATAATGGATCGTTTTATCAAGCAAATGTGTTTTTTGCGTATGAGGCGTGTGGATTAGGCTTTAGAAAAGGAAGCGAAATTATTGACAATTACTCAAAATTTGTGAGTCATGTAATTGGTTAAATCTGATCGTATATACGACAGCGGCGTTACTCATATGTCTTGAAACTCTAAAACCTCTTAATTATACATTATAAACGCAATGCTTATATATTAGGCATTGCTAATCTGAGTTTTATTTAGTCTGCATATAATCTTAAATATCTGTTATAATATCCATGAAATTCAAATTTACATACTTTTAAAAACAAAGAGAGAAAATGGATAATATCGTTTTAATTGGCTTTATGGGTAGTGGTAAAAGCACAACTGCAAAATTACTCTCCATGTCTCTAAACATACCTTTTATAGATAGTGATACATATATTGCAGAACAGGAAAAAAGTAGTATTAAGGATATTTTTGCATACAAAGGTGAAGCATATTTCCGCCATTTAGAAGCTCTTTTTATAGAATCTTTTTCTACACAAAAAGGATATATTATTGCAACAGGTGGTGGTATGCCAATATTTAATAGTGTAAAAAAGCTTGGCATATGTTTCTATTTACAAAGTGATTTTAACACCATAATGCAACGTATTTTACAAGAAAATGAAACTACACAAGAAAACACACGCCCATTATTTAATGATATTTCTCAAGCTTTTTCTCTCTATAATGAACGAGTAAAAATTTATGAAAATTCATGTGATTATATTATAGATTCCAGAGGAGATACGCAGGTAATAGTGGATACAATTATATCACTAATACCTAACGTTCACTCTTAAAAAAGGCGTGTTGTATGCTTACCTTAAATACAAATACTCCATATCATTTTCTGCTTGTGCATTGCAATGATTACAAAAATGGTGTAAGCCTCGTACTCTCTTTGCATTGCATTAATGCTCTTGCAGAGCAGTTTCCACACGCTAAAATCAGCTTTCTTTTGCACTCAAGTATGCAAGACTTTTTTCAAAATAATCCATATATACATAAAATTTTTTGCATTGATACAGACCTTAATATAGTAAAATCTCTAGCAAATGCAAATATTAATATCTCACTCTCATTGGTTGCTGACAAAAAAAGTACAATAGCCTTATTTCGTGCTGGTATAAAAACACGAATTGGTATATTCTCACGTTTTTATTCACTTCTTTTTAACTATAAAATTAAACAGCAACGCACCTTAAATAACAAGCATGAGGCTGAATATAACTTTGATCTAATGCGATTTTTGCAATGCAAAAAATTTCTATATCCAAAACTTTACCTAAAACTTAGCGATATAAATATTGCTCAAGAGATTATTAGGCAGAAATTTGATGCAAATTCACAGGGAAATATCGATTATATTGCAATTTGCCCAAGTCATGGATTGCAAGAGATAGGGTGGAAATCAAGGCATTTTTTTACAATTGCAAATACACTTGCAAAGTTTCATAATGTCTTGCTATTAGCACCTGTAGATGAAATGCAAAGCTATCAAACTATGCTTCAGCAATTTCCAAATCTTTCACCAAAAAATCTTTTACTACAAGATAACACAGCACAATCTAATAAAATCACACAAATATTAGCTTTAATACATCTTAGTAGCCTCTTTATTGCCAACAATAACACGCTTTTACATGCTGCCGCTGCTCTTGAAGTCAGCACTTTTTCAATATTTCCTTATAAAAATACAATAAATCCTTACCGCTATGCGCCAATTAGTCAAAATACAAAACATATTATTTGCACACCTTTTGGAATCTTTAACCCAAAAGATTCCTATGAGATCAGTGATTACGGACTAAATACAGATAGCATTACCCCAGACCTTGTGTTGGCTATTTTACAAACAAAATTTTCCCTAGATGAACGGATTTTAGTGCAAAATCTTCCAAATGAACAAATACAAAGCAAGACAACACAAGATAACACAAAATCAGCAGAAGTTATTGCAAATACAGAATCTCAAACATTTATCACGCAAGATTCTACCTCCATGCCAACACCCCAAGACACAAGATTGAATATTATAGATTCAAATCTTACCCACACAAAACCAACTAGTCTTATTGACGAGAAGGGTTAATACGCTAGCAACTGATTTACATAAACCAATATAGCTTAACAGCTTAAAATGATATACTGAAGTGTAAGTTAAATATGTTGCATTATGCAGTATTATGTCTAACAATATTATTATAAAATATAGCCCCTATTAAAAATCAAATATTATTGCAATACTTTTATAAGTAAGCTAAACAACACAGCTAATATACTCTTTAGTTTTTACAAAAAAAACATGTATGATTAAGAAAAGCATTTAATGACTTATAGATTCCATAACCTCTTAAGGATGTTAGAAAAAAGTCCAAACAAAATTTAAGCTATGAATTGTTCCTAGCTCCAACTCATTATGTTTGCTATATATATTTGCACGATAGGTAATATCTGTATTGATTAAAAATGGAACTAATTTGAATACACCCAAGCCAATTTCAACATAATAGCCATTAGAACTTAGATTGCCTATCTTACTAAAGTTTGCCCCAGCACCCAATATGAAATGATACACACCTATCACCCCAAAGTAATTATCTTTACAGTGAATATAAAGTACTCCACCTACAGAGTGCGTAGGGGCATAAGTATCCATATAGAGATATTTCACCCTTACACCAAAATACAACTCTTGAAGGGTAAATGGAATGGGTATACCAGGATCTGGGTAAAAATTTTGTCAGCAAATACATTCCACCCCGCACTCACTCCGATAATACCGCTAAACATATCTTTGTTTATCTTGCTTGAATCTGCACTGTTGAGATCTAGGGTAAAACCATAATGCAATGAGGCCATTTGCCATACATTCATTAGATATAGGAGGAATTCATGGCCACTATCAGCTTTTGAGTTCCCACACATTATAAAACTAAACACAATAATTCTTAATAGCTTCATGATTGCTTCTTCTCTAATAAAGATTTTAAGATGCAACTCTAAAAGATAAAATAGTAGCATAGATTTCAATAGTCATGCGGTTTTTGAAATAATGATTTTTGCATAGCTATTGCAATTGCAATATGCATTTAATACACGCTATATTAAGCCATACTTACAAATGTTAAATCTCGCCAATGCATTTCAAGATTCTTTTGCCACTTTATAAACGCTGCTCACCAACTATACACAAAAGTATTTTTGATATTTTTCTAACGTGCTTTAAAGTGCGTTATCTAGGTAGTTTTGTCAGTGTTAAATGTGTAATAATGATATGTTATGATATAAAGCAATATGCAAAACCTCCTTACTTATCACATAAATAATAATCAAAGATTCTCATCATGCTATCTCATAACTATGCTAATTATTGAGGTGTGAATTTATCGCAGTCTCTTTACTTTGTCTTTGTCTACTTTTAATTATTTTTTTAGCTATATTTTTTATTTACTGCTGCCATCACAAATCTATGCTAAAAAATCTATCTTAGCATTAAAAAACTGAATATATAAAATACTTTAATTACTTTTAATCTTTATATTTTTATTGTTTGTTAGGATTAAAAAGAGTGTTTAAGGATTAAAAAATAAAAAGATTTAGACACATAAAGCTTAAGTATATTTACATGTATGTATAAGTGAATCTAGAAATACTTCTGTGGTTGCCTTATTATAATCAAAACTAGGTTTAGCTTTCTTAATTAGATTAAACATTTAAACTTTGATTGAGCAATATTGAGTACTGCTATATTAAAGTAATATAAAAATTAAAACATAAAAGTATTACTTCTTACATGCTACTCTTTTTAAATATTTATATAACTAAATATAAATATTTAAAAAATTAAAATAAGTAAAGCATTTACATAATACTTAAGCTACAAGGTTTACGTTTGAAGTTATATATGGATCAAGCAAATTAGGTTTTCATAAACCTTGTAATATGACACTATAAATTCTACCACAACCCATATCATTAATATTAATAAGGCTTTTTGTCTCATAAAAATCAAGCATAAGCTCTTTTGACATAATAACAGGACTTGTAACACAACTGGGACATGCAAAGAGAAATCCACGCGTAAGTGCCACAAAATCATGCAATAAGGCCCCACATGCAAAACAGACATTCTCTCGATAAAGTCTACCTTCAAACTCAAGTATATTTGCATACATGCTACAAATAAGTCGTTTTGCATTTTGCCTATGCAATAAGGTAACACTACGGTCCAATAAATCAAAATAAAACGACTCTATTTGTTTAGCTTCATGCAAATGTCTATCAAGCAGGGCACAGAATTGTTGCCAAACATACACTTTATCTAATTCCATCTCATAAGATTTTGGTAGATGTGTGAGGTTGCGTAACTTTGGTATATGCACTCCTTGATATTCAATCTCAAAATCAATCTTTCGCCCTGTATAAAGAATATTATGTCTTGCTCCATAGAATCTATAAAGTGTGTGGTAATGCCCTTGTGTTAAAACTTTTACGATTACATCCTCTCTAATGCTTTTTGTGATTTTAAGGATAAAGCCCTGCATTATCCATCGCTTTCTACTCTTAGAGCTTTTTTTGTGCAATTAGGAGTGAAGAAACATTTGCACTATAGCTTTTAGCAACAAGTGTGGACATACCACATGCTAAAAGCTCGGCTTCTAACCCTTCACGCGTAATAAAGCTATCAATAGAGCTAGGTAAATAACGATATGCTTTAAAATTACGAGAAATAAGCCCACCTACAATCGGTAGAATATTTTTTGTGTAAAATTGCATAAGCCTTGAGAACAAACTACGTGTATTTGGCGTAGTAAATTCCAAAATAACGAGTACACCATTTGGACGTAATACTCTATAAAATTCCTTCAGTGCTGCCTCCCTCTCCACCACATTACGCAACCCATAGGCAATAGATATGATATCTTTACTGCAAGATTCTAAGGGCAAGTTGTTTGCTTGTGCTACTTTGAAAACTCCATGTGGGATTTTTTGTCTTGCTTGTTCGAGCATACCATTTGATGGATCGATACCTTCTATGCTTTGAATCTCAACATGCAAGTTTTTGCCTACTTGTTCCCAATGCAGCATCATATCGCCTGTACCACAGGCTATATCTGCAATATCTAACTTTTGCCGATTAAGGATGCGAAATGCTTCTTTACAAGCTTCTTTACGCCAATTTATATCAATCCCCATACTTATAACACGGTTTGTCGTATCATAGGTTTTTGCAATGTCATCAAACATATGTATTATTTCGTCTTGTTTTAAACTTTGTTTTGCATTTAATCCTTGTTTATTCTCCATAATTGTATTGCCCTTACTTAGAATCTTTTTATAATTCTAGCATGTTTTTATGCAAAGTTTAGGGATATTGAGTTGTATTTATTGGGTAGCTATAATGGATTTTAGATAAAATTCTGTTATAATTTTGGACTATTTTTAATGTAGTTTTATGCTTTAAAGAAGGATATTTATGTTTGAAACATTGAGTAATGGCTTTCGTGGTGCAATTAATAAAATTAGATTTAGTGATGATGAGAAGGCACTTGATAAAGCTCTTGATGAATTGAAAAAGGCATTATTAAAAAATGATGTATATCATAAAACAACCAAAGAGATATTGCAAAAAACAAAAGATAAAACAAAGGCAAATGGTATTGGTAGGGATAGTTTTTTAAATGCACTAAGCCAGTCTCTTTTGGAGATTCTAGAAGTAAGTGGTATTTATGGTTTTACTTATGCGCAAAAACCACCAACAAATATTCTCATGAGCGGTTTGCAAGGTAGTGGTAAAACAACAACTTGTGCTAAACTTGCAAATTATTTAAAAGCACGCAATAAAAAAGTTTTGCTTGTGCCTTGTGATTTGCAGAGATTGGCAGCGGTTACGCAATTAAAAGCATTAGGAGAACAAATTGAAATTGAAGTATTCCAATCAGATTCTAATAACCCTGTTGCTGTGGCAAAAGAGGCAATGAAATATGCGCAAGAAGCACAATTTGATGTTGTGATTTATGATACCGCTGGGCGATTGGCTATTGACGAAGCTTTGATGAATGAATTAAATGAGATTAAAAACGCTATAAATCCACATGATGTTTTCTATGTTGCAGATGCTCTAAGTGGGCAAGATGGTGTGCGGACTGCACAAGCCTTTCATGATAAGATTGGTATTACCGGTGTGATTTTAAGTAAGTTTGATAGCGATTCAAAGGGCGGGATAGCACTCTCTATAGCATATCAAATCGGTATTCCATTGCGTTTTATGGGTATGGGAGAAAAAATTGCCGATCTTGATCTATTCATGCCTGATAGGATTGTATCAAGACTTATGGGTGCTGGAGATTTAACGAGCCTTGCAGAAAAAACTGCTAGTGTTATTAATCCAAAAGAAGCAAAAGACATTCACAAAAAGATTAAAAAAGGTACTTTTACTTTCACAGATTTTTTAAATCAGATTGAAAATGTTAAAAAAATGGGTTCAGTAAGCTCTCTTATGTCAATGATTCCAGGTATGGGAAATATGGCAAAATCTCTCAAAGATGTAGATCTAGATAATTCTGAAGAAATTAAAATTATTCGTGCCATGGTAAACTCTATGACGCCAAAAGAGAGAGAAAATCCTAGTCTTTTAAACGGATCAAGAAGAAAGCGTATAGCACTTGGTAGTGGACTACAAGTGAGTGATATTAATCGTGCATTAAAGCAGTTTGATCAAGCAAGTAAGTTTGCAAAAAAACTTAGTCAAAAGGGTGGTATACAAAGCCTTTTGGGTATGCTTTCTCAAAACCAAATACCACGTTAAATTTTTGATACAGAATCTTTGATTGTAGAGCATAGGAGGTAGGAGATTTATTTATGATTTCTTCTGTGTTTTTCGAGTGATGTGAAAAGTAATGAAAAATTTTAGACTTTAAATATCTTAGAGAAGTGAGATAAAATTGGTTGTCTCAACCCTATCGTGCTAATGTTGAACCTTTAATCCCCACCCCATTTTTTATTGGGGTATTTATGGATTAGTTATTTATTTATTCCGTTGTGTTTATCGAGTAGATGTGTTATAACTCTATCTTCAATGATTGCCATTTTAACTGCTGGTAAAAGATTATTTTTGCGATAATGTTCAATCACTTCTTGAGGATTTTGTCCGCTCATCATTGATTCATAATAAAGAGTTTGGAATACTTCATTATCATCTACATTGATTTTTTCTTGTTTTGCAAGCTTATCCACAACAAAAGTAACTCTTACGCTAGTTTCAGCTTTTGGTCTTTGTGCTTCTCTTAGCTCTTTAACCTTATCTTGATTGTCTTTTAATGCTTCAACCTCTTCTTGCTTCATTGCAGATATTTCGTTATTAAGCAACACATTCATTTCTTGCTCTAAAATATTTTCTGGCAAATCAAATGTGAATGCTTTGGCGATATTTTCCAAAGCCTCTTCTTTTAATTTTTCATTGTAGAGTTTCATTTTAGATTCCATCTCTAGATCTTTTCTAATTTGATCCTTGAGAGTTGTTAGAGTATTTTCCTCTTTATCGCCTAAAATAGCTTTTGCGAATGCATCATCAACAGCTACCTCATCTTTTTGCTTAATAGCATGTAATTTTACCTTAAATTGCACAGCTTTACCCGCAAGGTTTGGAGCTTGATAGTTTTCTGGAAAGGTTACATCAATCATTTTTTCTTCGCCTATCTCCATACCAATAAGTGCATCTTCAAACCCAGGAATGAATTGATTGGAACCAATTGTTAAATCAAACTTTTCTGCTTTACCGCCATCAAATGCTTTACCATCCAAAAACCCTTCAAAATCAATATGTGCTATATGACCACTTTTTAATTCTTTAGCTTCTGATGGCACTATTGGAGCACGATTTTTTGCAAGTTGTTTTAAACGCTCCTCCACTTGTTCATCTGTGATTTTTTCAAGTTCAAATTTTGGCATACAATTAATCGCATTATTAACGCTAAAATCAGGTGTAATGCCTATTTTAAGTTCAACTTCAATCCCATCTTCATGTTCTTCAAATTTTGTAATAAGAGGCTGCCCTATCACATCTTTCTCAGTGATATTTAACGCCTTAATAGCATTTGAAAAAAATTCGTTAATGCTTTGCTGACGAGATTCTTCAAGTAAACTATCTTTATAACGTGTTTTCACAATACTGACTGGCACTTTACCTTTTCTAAAGCCATCAAGTTTCATAGTCTTTGCATATTTATTTGCAAGCAAATCAATATGCTTGTTAATTGTTTCAGTAGCAATTCTCCCACTTGCTTTTGCATTTGCCTCATTAATTCTTTCTGTATTCATAACTATCCTTAAGGGTTTTTAAGTATAATTTCGTATTGTAACCAAATTTTTATTGTTTGTAAATCTTTTAAGGAGCAAAAATGTCTAAAACACATGACGATAATGCAAAACAACAACATACTATTAAAATTGCTTCTATTGAGAATCTAAAACAAAAATTAAGCCTTACAACCAACCTTTCACCAAACTTCGGTGAGATTATATCTGTGGAAACAAATATTATAAAAGCAGTGGGCTTGTCGCCGAGTGTGGGTGATGTGGTATGGCTTATTCGTGGCAATGATACACGAACAGAGGGCATTGTGATTGCTACACATAAGGAGGTATTTAGTATTAGTCCTTTTAGCTTTACAGAAGGGTTTAAAAGTGGCGATAGAGTCATGATTGCAAAAGAGGGCTTAAACATTCCTGTCGGAGATGAGCTCTTAGGACGGGTAATAAATCCATTAGGGGTTCCACTTGATAACCTTGGAGGAATATACGCAAGTGCTTGCACTCCTATTATTAATGCACCAATCTCTGCATTAAAGAGAGGGCTTATAGATGAGGTTTTTAGTGTAGGAGTAAAAAGCATAGATTCCCTACTTACTTGCGGTAAAGGACAGAAGATGGGGATCTTTGCTGGATCTGGTGTCGGTAAGTCTACGCTTATGGGCATGATTGTAAAAGGTAGTGTCGCACAAATTAAAGTGGTTGCATTAATTGGGGAACGTGGGAGAGAAGTGCCCGAGTTTATTGAAAAAAATTTGGGTGGGAATCTTGAAAATACAGTGCTTGTGGTAGCAACAAGTGATGATTCCCCACTTATGCGAAAATACGGAGCATTTTCAGCTATGGCAATTGCAGAGTTTTTTAAAGATAGAGGGCATGATGTGTTATTTATTATGGATTCTGTAACGCGTTTTGCGATGGCACAAAGGGAGATAGGGTTAGCTTTAGGTGAACCTCCAACAAGCAAGGGTTATCCACCTTCAGTTTTAACACTTTTACCACAATTAATGGAGCGCGCTGGTAAAGAGGAAGGGAAAGGAAGTATTACCGCATTTTTTACTGTGCTTATGGAAGGTGATGATTTGAATGATCCTATTGCTGATCAAAGTCGAAGTATTTTAGATGGGCATATTATGCTTGATAGAAATTTAACAGATTTTGGAATCTACCCACCCATTAATATCTTAAACTCATCATCAAGGGTGATGCATGACATTATTTCACAGGAACACAAAAATGCTGCAAGGAAGTTTCGTCGTATGCAAGCCCTTTTGAAAGAAAATGAAGTATTAATCCGCATAGGTAGTTATCATAAAGGCAATGATATTGAGCTTGATGAGGCAATTGACAAAAAAGCCTTAATGGAAGAGTTTTTGGGTCAAGATGAGAATGTGCAAACAGCATATGAGGAGAGTGTCGCACAAATGATAGAAATAGCCAATAATAGTGGTATATAATAAAATGGTTGGATTTTGTATTTTGTATCTCTATACATTGATAGTCCATCTAAACCAACAAATATGCTTATGTTTAACATATGAAAGAGGGTTATATAAAATTTTTTAAATGATTTTTCTGGATTAACAAGTTTTTTATATTAAATAACGAGTACATTAGACCAAGATTTATTCAATATGGCTTTTGGAGTATGGTAAAAATATGTAGGCAAACTTTCCATAAAAAGCAAGATTACAGAAGATAAGAAATCTTAAATTCACAAAAATTTGTTTTGATTCAATAAGGCTGATTTTGGAAAATAGCCTAGATATATATAGCCCTTATTTTGATATAATCTTAACATATCCTATACTTTCACGTCTAATACAGCCTTGTTTGCTACATAGAAGTTAAAAAGTTGTCTCCATCTTAAATCCTAACATACAAGATTGTTAGATATTGCTCGTTTTGAAAGGCTTTTATTTTTTGATAGGATTTTTAGTATCAAATAGATATAGAAACCTTGCAATACTATTTAGCAAAAAATATAGACATATTAAAAAACAAATAAGTAATTTGGGAGATACCCTTTAAGAACATTTGTGATAAAGGGTAAGTTACTTATTTATTGTCTTCTACCAAAAGTAATTGAATACACATCATTGCGTATTTCAAATAATGGATCTTTTGGAGCTTCTACACCAGTAGGTAAGATATTTGGCATAAATACATCACCATTACATACATCACCATTGTATTGTTTTACAAGTAATGTTCCAACCTCAATTTCTTTATGTTTGCCACTCCAAAGTGCGGTTGTATCATTGGTCTTGTCTTTAGGATTTGCAAGAACTAGGATCATTTTATAAGCAATAGGTGCCTTACTTGTTTTTGCTTTGAAATCAGATTCTAAAAAGTTATCACCTAGTTTTGCCAGTTGATCCTCATTGAGATATGAAACCCCATTTACTGGGACAAATTTAAATCGTGCAGGAATCATCTGATTTTTAGCATTTTTGAAGTAGAATGTGTGAATGCTATGATACATCGTATTTGCCACGCTACCTGTTATACCTATCTTTTTCATATATTCTTCAAAATTTCTATATGATGCTACTTCGTTGGTTTTTTTAGCAATATAATCAGAATCTACCTTACCTCCTTTTGGTATTCTCATTGCAAAAAAATCACCAAACTCTTGAGGATTTTTTGCAAAATTAATTTCAGTATTTAGCATAACGATTTCCCATTCATCTTTTTCCCCTTGAATCTTTAACGCCATGCCTCTTGGTTTTGATTTATCGCTTGCAACTCTGCTTCCACCGCCAAGTGAATACCTCACTTCCGTCTTAATGCTTTTTTCTTTCAACAATGGTATATCAAGAGTATTTGTAATATTTTTTGTTGGCACAAATTCTCCATATGCACAAAAGCCTTTTGCATGATTAATCTTTTTGTGTGGATCTTTAGAATCTCCATTGAGTGCATAAAACACATCAGCAATGCCTTCTGCATCATATTGCTTTACCTGTGTCTCATTTGCATAAACACATATTGTTGTAGCGAGTATGCTTGAGATAATAAACTTAGTAGTATTTTTTATACGAAACATTTACAGCCCTTAATATTAAAGATAAATTCTTAGAATCTCATGATTTGTTTATAAGTGTAACATTCATAAGATTGCCAAGGTGGAGGGAGTATAACATACAATGTTAAATTGTTAGAATTTTTTCTGCGTATTACCAATTAAGCCTTTTTATCCCTGTGTGATAGGATTTAGATACTAAGCAATGTAATAAAACATTTCATTTTTTACAGAGTTATGCAAACACTAAATAATTGATATAAATAGATGCAAGTTTCATAGATATTGTAGAGTTTTGCCTCCATATGCTCCATTATAGAGCCTATAGTGTGCATATTTTTGTCAGTTTGCCTAAAGGAACAAATATTGACAAATCTCTACATTAAAAACTATTTTTATGGATTTTGTTTACTAAGATTTGTGTTAATTTCATGTTTTACTTGGCGTGATTTCCATTTCAGATTCTACATCTTGTTTAGGTAATACTATGTGTTTGATTAGGGTTTTTGCAAGTAATCTTGAACCATAGGGTGTGAAGTGGATTCCATCTTGGGCTCTTACCAACCTGCTTTTTCCCTTACCATCTTTTATATAGGCACTAAATCTACCATTTTGTAAGATTGCATCTGCAGTGAGAAAGATCCCACCATTTTCACTCACAATCTGCTGATACAGTGTGTTTAGATACATTAGTTTTTTGTTTAAAGCCTCATTTTTTGTCATGGGGACTGCATACCATACAACCTCTGCGTGATGAGATTTTGCTACATTAATGATTGCTTGTATTCGTTTTTTATATGTTGCCTCCCAACTTTCAGAACCAAAACGCATTTTTGGCATATTCCACGGATCATTTGCTCCAAGACATACGACTAAAACCCCAATATCCTTATATTGCTGAAAAGCTTGTAGTGTTGCATTTTCCCAATCAAAAAATGATGGGTAAGTAAGCCCTGTGCTTTGTTTGGCGATATTTTTTGTACGGAATCCATGCTCTTGCAACATACGGGGTAAAACCATGCCAATACCCTGCATAAGAGAATCACCAATAAGCAAAAATCGTGTTCCTGGAGGCAATATAAGCATTTGATTATTATCTTGCATGTAATTGTAGGTAGATTCTATTGGCGTGATATATTGCTCTTGCGGTATGGTGCTTATAATATCTGTGGAATCTGATTTAAAATCCTGTAAAGACATACTAGTATCTTTAGATTCTAAAAGCTCCTTGTCTTCATACTTGATTTCATTTAATTCTAGTATATGTGTCATATGCGATTCGTCATATTGCGGCAAAGCCAATTCTATTGTGTTAGATTCTGCTTCAAAAATAGCTACTCGCATTTTTTCTAGCCCACTTGCAATTATATTGCCAAATGAAAAGAATGGGGATTCTGAGGCAATCATGTTACTTGCATAATGATATTGTTGCACGATATATGCAATAATGCTCTTGTGATACACATAGCAAACACATAGCATAGTAAGTAGGCTTACAAAAACAAAGTGTGCTATTCTCATCTAAAATCCTGCATAAATAAAGTTTGGAATTCCGCTTGGTGCAAAGCCAATAATAATGATAAAACAACATGCAAACACAAATGGTTGTAAAATAATAGGCATTTTGTGAAAAAATATAGAAAATCGCCTTTCCATATTCTCACACAACGGGTAAAGTATGAAGCAAATGGCACAGAAAAAAAACAACAAGACTTCAGTATTTGAAAATGGCTTTGCACTATTTATGACAAAAGATTCCAAATAAAAGAGTGCATCTTCAAAATTTGTATAATAAAAAAATACCCAAGCAAAAGTAACAAAATGAAACGTAATAAAAGTGCTTATATAAGGGATAGGTATGGATAGGTTGAGTGAGCGTATGCAGTTAAAGCAAATTGTCCCTAACCCATGTAAAAGCCCCCAGATAAGAAAATTATAAGTATTTCCATGCCATATACCAGATAAACCAAAGGAGATCAAAACAAACAGCTGTGCCAACCAAAAGCCTTTTTTATTTCCGCCTAATGGGATATAGATGTAATCTCTTATAAATAATGATAAGCTCATATGCCATCTTCCCCAAAAATCTTTTATATTTCTTGCTGCATAAGGCATATTAAAATTTTGCGGGAGAGTAAATCCAAGCATCAAAGCAAATGCACTTACTAGATCTACATAGCCACTAAAGTCGCAATACAGACGTATGCTATAGGCATAAATTCCAAGCAAAAGTGTTAATGTGCTGCAATCTGCAGGATTTTGTAGTATAGAATCTGAATATGTCTGTAAGTAACTTGCACACAATACTTTTTTAAATAAGCCAAACAATACTAGTGTAAAAATTAGACCTATCTTACCAAAATATCTTTCTTTGTAGAGCTGTGCAAAGAAAAAATCACTACGCATAATGGGACCAGAAATAAAAGTGGGAAAAAATGATAAAAATGTCGCTAAGGAAAATAGACTAACTACTCTTTTAGTTTTTGCGACAGATACAAGGTAAGTGATTGATGCAAAAGTGTAAAAACTAAGCCCCAAAGGAAATAAAATATTAATGTCAATAACATTAAGTCCAACAAGCATGAATATGGTATCAAAGCCATCTTTGATTGAAGCAAAATATTTAAAAAAAGCAAGATTTAATACAACAAGTCCAAGCGACAAAGTGAGCATAATTTTTGTTTCATACATATAAATAAGACTACTAAAAAGATATATAACAAGTGTATAGATTGCTACCACAAGAGCAAAATATGGATTAATCCATAATAATACCGCGTAATTAAATAGCAGCAATAAGGCATTCTGATATATTTTACCTATATGTTTTAACGCCCAGTAAAGACAAAAAAACAATAAAAATACAATTGCAAACTCTAAAGTAAAAAAAATCATAATATCCCCGTTGTTAATGCTACTTTAACTGCTCTGAAAATACAAAAATATAGATGAATAAGAACGCAAATTGTAACAAATTTTTCAAGAAAAAAAGTAGGTTTCTACGTTTATTTCAAAATATTATATAATTACTTTCTGTGTTTATATTTTGGTAAATATAGAATAAAATATTATGTTTAAAAGCTATATGTGTTATAATGGAATGTAAATATTAAATGAGGTAACATGTCATCTAAAAACAGCATATCAGAAAAATCAAACACCCATATGCAAATGCACATAGAAAATACACAAAACTACATGCAAAATCTCTTTCAATTTATCGGTGAAGATGGCAATAGGGAAGGGTTAGTAAAAACACCAGAAAGAGTAGCAAAACTACACGAAACACTTTATAGTGGTTATGCGATAGATCCAAACACGATTTTAGATTCCGTATTTAGTGATGGGGCATGTAATGAGATGGTGGTTGTACGAGATATTGAATTTTATTCAATGTGTGAACATCACTTGTTGCCATTTTTTGGGAAAATATCAATTGGTTACATACCAGATAAGAAGGTGGTTGGAATCTCAAATCTATCAAAGTTGGTTGAAGTCTTTGCAAGACGTTTGCAAATACAAGAAAAGCTTACAACACAAATCGCTGATACAATCATGCATTCATTAAAACCAAAAGGGGCTATGGTAGTATGTGAAGCTTTGCATTTATGCATGGCAATGCGTGATAATGCAAAACAAAACTCAAAGATTCTTACGTCTGCTGTGCGTGGGCTGTTTCAGCAAGATTCGCGAACAAGAATGGAATTTATGCAGCTTATTAAAACATAGGCTTATATAGATATATCTTACACAAAAAAGCACATAAAAGACTATGTTTTATCACATGGCAGATTCTAGAATCTTGCAAATAATGTATAATACATATAAAATATTACAGAGAGCAGCATGAAAAAACCAGATGAAATAAGCAAAGCCTACTTTGCTCAAGCATTTCCAAAGATAAATATTACACTGAAGATTGGTGAAAAAATAGGAAATCTCCATACATTGCAATCACGTTTTTGTTTAGTAAAAGAGAGTTTATATGATTCTATATTGATTGTAAAAACTCCCTTGCAAGAGGAGCTGCTACCACAAACATCTATAACACATGGTGATATAGTCTCTCAAGAACAATCTCAACCACACAAATCACAATTGCAAGAGCACTTGCAATGCTGTCTCTATGGTAATTTTGATTGCAAAATAGAAGATAATCTTATTTTTAAAGCATGTGTGCAGTTGTTGCAACATTTAGATTTTAGTGCAAAGCCTTGTACTATCCATATCATAGTGGATAAAAAAATACCAGTTGGAGGTGGGCTTGGTGGCGGGAGTGTAAATGCAGCATTAACTCTTTTATTATTAAATGAACTTTTTGATTTGCGTTGTGATGAAAAAACTTTATATGATTGTGCAAAAACACTTGGTAGTGATGTTGCATTTTTTCTTATGGTTTATACACAAAATAGTGCACATATTGCCCCATATTTTTATACAACACAAACTTTTAGTAAGGATGAGGTAAGCAAGATCTTGACAACCTTTCAAACTCAAAAGATTCTAAATGCTAGCTTTACAGAATCACTTAAGGAAAAACAACAAAAAGAATGCATTCATTTCCTTAGTGCAAATGTGTTTGGGACAGGTGAAATTGTAGAACCTTTTTATGAGGAGTTGCCCCATTTTATTATTCATTGTAATCCTATTGTATGCAATACTGGAGCAGTTTATAATGAGTTTGCCAAACAAAGAGAACTTGCGATAAAAGATTCTAAACAAGAAATCATAGATTTAAAAAAAGATTCTCTTGTATTATTAAAGACATATGATATGTTTATGTTAAATGACTTATATAAACCTGCTTGTAATCTCTATGGGTTAGAATCTATTGCAAACATGTTGTGTAAAAATTATGGCAATGTGTATTTTAGTGGGAGTGGTTCAAGCTTTTTTAGTATAAAATAAAATACAAAGGAGTAGTATGCAAGATTTTATCCGTTTTTTAGAAACCCATAACGAATTGAAGGTTATTGATACACCACTTGATATTGAGTTGGAGATTCCGCATTTAGCTTATTTGGAAGTGAAGAAAAAGGATTCTAAGGCTTTACTTTTTACACATCCAATCCATAGAAAAAAGCCCATTGAAACACAAAAAGAGGATTTGGAAGAAGCTGATTCTGCAGTTCATACTAATAAAGAAAGTCCAGTAGCACAACAAACAATGAGCAGCCTAACTCGCATCACACACGCAAAATCAAATACTGAAGACAATATAGAATCTTTTTGCATTCCTGTATTAATGAATGTCTTTGGTTCGCATAAACGACTACAACTCATTGCAACACAATATAGCTCAAATACACAATTTAAATCTTTAGATTCTATAGCTAATGTTATGAAAAATTTACTCAATCTTTCTATGCCAAAAACCTTAAGTGCAAAATTTACAAAATTAAAAGAATTGTGGGCTATGAGACATGTTTTCCCAAAACGATATAAGGGGCAACCACCTTGCCAAGAAAGAATCTATACAGCAGATTCTATAAATCTTTTTACATTGCCAGTTTTAAAGACTTGGGAGGAAGATGGAGGACGCTTCATCACAATGGGGCAGGTTTATACAAAAAGCCTTGATGGCACTTCGCATAATGTTGGTATGTATCGTTTGCAGATTCACTCACATAATGAGTTGCTTATGCATTGGCAGATTCATAAAGATGCAACGCATTTTTTCCACGAATATAAGAGGGCAAATAAGCTCATGCCTGTAAGCATTGCTATAGGTGGTGATCCACTTTATATCTGGTGTGCTCAAGCTCCAATGCCACCAAAGGTTTTTGAGCTTATGCTATATGGACTTATACGCGGTAAAAATCCATTATTAGCACAATGTATTAGTAATGATTTATCAGTGCCATATGATTGTGATATTGTGATTGAAGGCTTTGTAGATACAAATAAGTTTGCTCCAGAAGGAAAGTTTGGTGATCATACTGGATTTTATACGCCAATAGAGCCTTATCCTATCATGCAAGTACATGCTATAACCATGAAGCATAATCCAATCTATCTTGCCACAGTTGTAGGTAAGCCGCCACTAGAGGATAAATACATGGGTTATATGACAGAGCGGCTTTTTCTACCACTTTTTCAGACAAGTGCACATGGACTTATTGATTATTCTATGCCAGAAAATGGCGTGTTCCATAATCTCATTTTGGCAAAGGTAAAGACAGATTACCCTGCACAAAGTCTGCAAATGATGCATACATTTTTTGGTGTGGGGCAGATGAGTTTTGTAAAACATGCTATTTTTATGAGTGAAGATGCACCGAGTTTGCATGATAATTATAAGTTGTTGTGTGATTATATTCTTGATAGAATTAATACCAAAAAGTTATATAACACTATGGGGAATTGTGATGCACTTGATCATGCGTGTGTAAGTTTTGCTATGAGTGGAAAGCTTGGCATTGATGCGAGTGGTGAGACAATAGAGCACAATTTTAAAGAGATTAGCGAAAGCGATTTGTTACAAATGATGCAAAGTATTACAGAGGGGATACAAACCCTGCATATTTATAAGCATAAGAATCCGCTTGTATTTTGCGGTGTGCATAAAAAGAATAAGCCTATATTGGAATATGCAACTCAATTTTATGAAGCTTTAGGACAATATGCCGCATTTTTTATTTTTGTGGATGATGACAATATTCTAACAAATTATTACATGCTTGTATGGAGGATTGTGAATTCTATTGATGTAGCAAGGGATTTAAAAATTATTAACGAGTGTGCTTTCCTAGATGCAACAGCAAAAGGAACAATGGAGGGTTATGATAGGGAATGGCCTAAAGATACACTTTGCACGAAATCCACCTTGAATAGGCTAAAAGAGCAGGGCTTACTAGAGGGTGTGGATGAGAAGTTTTATAAGCAGTTTGGGATTATATAGCTTGATCATTTGTGTTTTAGTATCATGATAGGATATAACGTATTTTTTTTGAGATTTGCAGAAATTATATGCAATAAGAGAAAATATTAGATTCTATAAAATTCATTCTAAACAACTATAGAGGCATGATTGCAAGATGTAGTCTTAAGACATGTATACTCAATATGCTGATAGAATTAAAACTAGGGATTGCCGTATGAAATACAGCAGGGCAATATAGATATTTTTTGCATTACTTCATTAAGAAAGAGATAGATAAAGATTTCACATGGATGGATTTGAATCTAGCATTTATTATGCTAAAAAATATTACAGATTTTAATAAGTGGTTTTATTTTTTCAAAAGTCTAGGTATTGTATAATCTTTCCTACACATTTATATGTAATCAATAAGAGGTATGTTAATATGCTTTGATTATATTTAATATGATGTACTGCTGATATATAATATTAAATATAAAAGCGTGAAGAATACATGTTTACAAAGAGAGCAATATTATATTTGCAATGCGGTACTAATATGTTATCATGACTGCTTTTGCAAAGCTTAAAGGAGTGGTATGCTTGGTTTTTTTGATTTAATGAATCTGTTTAGTAATGATTTGAGTAGAGGTGGTATGGATTGGAAACATAATAAGGCTGCTGTGTTTCGTCATTCACATGGTTTTTGTTATTTCCATGCAATAAGGAAATTACCACACATAGACGCACAAAAACTAATAGGCGTGAAAGATAATTATGAGCTATTAAAAAACAATACTAAAAACTTTTGTGAAAATAAACCTGCTGCAAATGCACTTTTATGGGGGGCAAGAGGTTGTGGTAAAAGTTCTATTGTAAAAGCAGTGTGCTATGAATACGCAAAAGAGTATCCATCACTCCGAGTGCTTGAAATTGAAAGTAAGGATATTGCGATTTTACCACTTTTGTTTGACTGCATGTGTGATCTTGGACATTACAGGTTTATTGTGTTCTGCGATGATTTAACTTTTAATGCGAATGCATCCACATATTATGGACTAAAAAGCACACTTGATGGTTCTATGGAGCAACAAGCAGATAATATACTCATATATGCTACTTCAAACTTGCGTCATTTGATGCCAGAGAAAGCAGATCTAAATATGCTGCATACGCAAGATTCCATACATGAGACACTTGCATTAAGCGATAGGTTTCCATTGCAAATTGGCTTTTATGATAATGGACAAAAAGAGTATTTAGAGATATTGGAAAACTTAATAAAACAGGAAAATATAGCTGTATCACAAGAAACATTGTCATGTGTTATGCAAGAAATAAGGCAAGATTCTCTAAACTTTGCCACAAAGATTGGCAATAGAAATCCACGCACCGCAAAAAGCTATTATGCTCTCAATCATGATAGAATCTCTAAGCTCATAAAAACAAGAAATACTAAGTAGTGCAATGAAATATATACAAAAAGATTTTTTTACAAGTAAAGATAGTAAGCTTTTTTGCTCTACTAAGCTGCATTTTGTATTAACAAATCGCTATCATGGCGTAAGTAAGTCACCCTACAATAGTCTCAATCTTGCCTATCATGTCAATGATAAATTGGAATCTGCAAGGATAAATCGCTCATATATCATGCAGAAATATTATAAAAACAAAACACTGCTCTACCTTAATCAAATCCATTCTAATACTATTTTTGCTATACAAGAAAACAAAGGCATTTTAGAAGCCAGTCAACACAACCTCAAAGGTAATATCACCACAGCAACAAAGCATAGCATTTTGATGCAAGATGATTCTCAATATAACGAGATACTTGTGGGTGATGGTGATGGTATAATTTGTAATAAATCAGATTTTGTGCTTATGAGTATGGTGGCAGATTGTAATCCAATTCTAATTTATGCAAAGCCACAAAATGTTTTTGCGGTGTTGCATGCAGGTAGGCAAGGTGTGTGCTCTAAGATTCTCACGCATGCACTTATGCTTTTTATACATGATTATAATGTAAAAATGCAAGATATTTGTATTTTCATTGGCACGTCAATACGTAAATGTTGTTATGAAATTGATAATAACCTAGCATTTCAGTTGATGCAAGAGTTTGGGGAAAAATATATAGCATGTGAAAATGAGCGATATAAACTTGATATGATTGGACTTTTATGTGATGAGATATTATCTTTTGGTATTGAGTTATCGCAGGTAGAAATTTCTCCAAGTTGTTCTTGCTGTGATGAGTCATACTTTTCTTATCGTAGAGAAAAAATAACAGGGCGTTTCGCACTTTTTGCGAGTCTTTGTGATGAGGTGTAGAAATGATTGTATCTCATATGCAAGTTTGATCTAAAGCTGGATGTTTTATAGATGCTTATTTCTCATGAATTTTTACTAAACAAAGATTGAGCATATAGTGTAATTTTATATCCCTTTATATACACATAAATTTCTCTTTGTCAAATATCTCAAGAGTTATAATCAAAATAAATAAACCTCATTGCAAAATTAACAAAAATTAAAAATACAAATAAATATATGCATTTATCAAGCATAAATTTCTCTTTCATTAGAATCTAGGGCTAAAAGAATTAGATTTGGTTGTAAGTCTATAATCTCCCATTCATAATATGTGGGATATGATTTTTTATTTCTTATATATTTCGTTTAAGCAAACTTTAACCCCCTATTAATTATTATAGTGCTATTTTTCCAATCCTACCCCATATCTTTATGTGGTTTATAAAGCTAGGCAAAGAATCTTACTTATTGATTTTTTCATTCATTTTTAAGAAAGTATAACTCTACTTCCTCTTTTCGTAGATAGATTTTAGAATTTGTAGCATTAGAATCTTTGTTTGTGTCATCTGTGATTTTAAAATCTATGTTATATATGCATGAAGTATTTGTCTTTACTGCTGTATTTATATTCTTAGACATTTTTATTAAATTGATTGTAGTTAAATTGTGTATGCTACCTATCCGCCTTTATGGATGTAAAAGTTTAAAAAAAACCTATCTATATCTTCCAAAAATGATGATTTTTGCTATACTAAAAGTACTTTAAATTCATAACAAAAGGATATATGATGAAGATTACCTACACACTTACAGACGAATCTCCAGCATTGGCGACTTACTCGTTTTTACCCATCGCAAAGGCTTTTTTAAATCATGCTGATATTAAGATAGAGACTTCAGATATTTCTTTAAGTGCTAGAATCTTAGCACAATTCCCAGAAAGCTTAAGTCCCAATCAACGCGTAGAAGATGCTTTAACTAAATTGGGTGAGCTTGTCAAAACACAAAGTGCAAACCTCATTAAGACTCCAAACATTTCTGCTTCAATTCCGCAACTAAAGAATGCTATTAAAGAGTTGCAGTCTAAGGGTTATAATATACCAGACTTCCCAGATGAGGCTCAAAATGAGCAAGAAAAGGCAATAAAAGAAAAGTATCAAAAAGTATTGGGTTCTGCAGTCAATCCCGTGCTTAGACAAGGCAATTCTGATCGTCGCAGCACAAATGCGGTAAAGTCATATGCACAGAAAAACCCCTATCGTGTCGCACCATTTGAAAAAAGTTCCAAGAGTTGTGTAAGCTATATGAAAGATGGAGATTTTTTTGATAATGAAAAGGCGGTTTTAATAGAATCTCCCACAACCGCGAGAATTATTTTTAAAGATTCGAATGGCGAAAGGGTGCTAAAAGATGGTTTACAACTCGAGGCAAATGAGATTTTAGATGCGACGTTCATGGACGCACAAAAGCTAAGCGATTTTTATGCAGCTCAAATTGAATTTTGTAAAAAACAAGATATCTTATTTTCATTGCACTTAAAAGCTACAATGATGAAAGTAAGCGATCCTATACTTTTTGGATACGCAGTTAAAGCATATTTTAGAGAGCTTTTTGCAGAATTTGGAGATGAGCTAGAAGCTCTGGGTGTAAATGCGAACAATGGTGTGAGTGAGCTTCTTGTCAAAATAGAATCTAGCTCCAAGAAAGAGGCAATTCTTGCTAAATATAATGAGATTTTGCAAAAAAGTGCAAAAATCTCTATGGTGAATTCAGACAAAGGTATTACAAACTTACATGTTCCAAGTGATGTTATAGTAGATGCTTCGATGCCTGCTATGCTTAAAAATGGTGCAAAGCTATGGGATAAAGATGGTAGAGAATGTGATGCTAATGCGGTGATCCCTGATAAGACTTATGCTACTATTTACGAGGCAGTGATTGAGGATCTACGTGTAAATGGTGTGCTAAATCCTGCAAACTTAGGCAGTGTTAGTAATGTTGGTTTAATGGCAAAAAAAGCACAAGAATATGGTTCTCACGACAAAACTTTTGTTGCGCCAAATGATGGTGAATTTGTAATTGTAGATTCTAATGGTAAGATTCTGTTGTCCCATAAGGTACATAAAAATGACATTTATAGGGCAAATCAAGCTAAATTTGATGCTGTGCAAAACTGGATTGATTTGGGGATTGAAAGAGCAGATCTGACTGGAGATAAAGCTATTTTTTGGCTTGATGAAAAAAGGGCGAGCAATGCGATCATGATTGATTTAGTCAAGAAGCGTTTGCAAGAAAAGGGTAAAAATATAGCAATTTTAGCTCCAAAGGAAGCATGTTTGGAATCTTTACGCCTTATTCGTGCTGGTAAAAATGCCATCTCCATTACGGGCAATGTTTTACGTGATTACCTTACCGATCTTTTTCCAATCTTAGAGCTTGGGACAAGTGCAAAAATGCTATCTGTTGTACCTATGTTAAATGGTGGAGCAATGTTTGAAACTGGTGCTGGTGGAAGTGCGCCAAAGCAAGTAGAGCAGCTGGTAGAAGAAAACCATTTACGTTGGGATAGCTTAGGTGAATTTTTAGCTCTTCAAGCAAGTTTGGAATTTTATGCGCAAAAGCAAAATAGCTCTAAAGCAAAGGTTTTGGCAGATGCACTAGACATTGCTACGTCACGATGGCTTGATAATAATAAAGCTCCTTCACGCAAGGTTGGCGAAGATGACAACCGCACAAGTCATTTTTATTTAGCAATGTACTTTGCTAAAGCATTAAGTGAACAAAATGCAGATTCTAACATTGCGGAATTTTTTAAGCCAATTGCAAGTGAGCTAGAATCTAAGCAAGATTCTATTAGAGCAGAGTTTAACTCTGTTCAGGGTGTCAAGGTAGATTTAGGCGGATATTACAAATTTGATGATGGCAAGGCGGAGACAATTATGCGACCAAGCAAGAGTTTTAATGAATTGATTGAGAGAATTGCAAATACAGATAAATAAAGTGATCCTTAAGTTTTACTCAATTTTATCGAGTTGAGTGTAAATGTGATATCTCTTCTATGTGAGGAGTATTGGGATTTTATAGTGTTGAAGTATCTTAGATTAGATAAGGGTGGGAATTGATTATTTGGAAAATATATGGTGATATCCCCACGTTTATTTGACTAGAGATGCTTCTTTAGGGTAGGGGGTTTTATCTATAAGCATAAAATTCCACTATTAAGTGGCGTAAGTCTGTCGCCATTTTAGTAAAATCAAGTAGATTTTTTGCTTCATTACTAATAAAACTACATAGCGAGAAAATATAGCTTCCGTGCTTTTATAAAACATAAATTTTGAAAATACGTACAAACAATATTATGACCAATATGGATAATAGGCTAGAATGCTTGAAGTCCTGTAAATTTAATATTTGTTTTGAAAATGGTAGCTCCCCAGGATACCTGACTGAGAAATTATTTAATGCATTTATGGGTGGATGTGTGCCAATTTATTGGGGAGATACAAGTCTTAGATGCAAGGTGGATAATGAGTTTGGGAATTTGATTGAAACGCAAGAAATAGGTTATCATCTTAACTTGGAGCAAACGAAAAAGGAAGTAGATTTTGTTTATAATGGGGAGGGCTATGGTGTGTTTGATACGCGTATCCCCAAGACTCCTGCATACTTATTTGACTACAAAATTAATCCAAAAGCTTTTATTAATGCACATGATTTTCCTACATTTAAGGAGCTTATCGATGAAATAAAACGTATAGATAATGATGAACAAGCTTTTAAAGACATGTTGAATGAACCAGTCTTTCTTAATAACTTTAATCCCAAAGAATTTTACTCTCAAAAAACCTTTCATTTTCTTGATTATATTGTATCTCAAGGTCCTGTGTGTGCAAAAAGAATTGGGAGGGGTTTGCATCTACAAAGAAAAGAAAATATAATGAGGTTGTTTTCTTATGATACTGATAGCGTGTTAACACCTCATTTTATGAGCTATTGCGTGAAACATAAAAAGATTATTGATAGAGTGAGAAGAGTTTGTGAATTTCCAAGAAATATTATGCGAACCATAAGAGGAAAATGAAGTATTTTAATGTCTTTTATGTGATTTATCATCTTTAATCTGCAAACATTATCGTTGTTTTTTGTATATTGCAAAAATATTATATTGAGGTGTGGTACACTCTAGGCAGTTATCTATAGGCTTAGTCTATGTGTAGATGACTTTGATTGCTATTAAAAGATATAAAAAAGATTTTTGTATAGCTTATATGGAGCATATATTTAAAGCATTAATATACATATACCCCTATGGGTATATTAGTCATTTCGTGTTATACTCTGCATTCATTTTTATATATTTAGATATTGCATGATTAAGATAAAAGGAATGAGTATGCAAAAATTTATTTTAGAGAATCTTGATTGCAATTCATGTGCAAATAAGCTTGAAAAATCCTTGCAGACTCTGTCATGTGTGGAGCAAGTAAATATAAATTTTAGCACAAACACACTCTACATACAAACAAGCGATATGCAGGCAGTAAAAGCACAAATTGCCAAAATAGAACCCAGTATAATTGTGCGTGACATACATGATAATACATCTAATACCCTATCTTATAAAAAAGAGTTACTTATGCTTTTAGCTCTTCTTTTTGGGTTTGCTGTATGTATGTTAAGTCTGCATTATACGCCTTTAACATCGAGCTCTTTTATACAATCCTTCAATCAAAACTTAAGTTTTATGACACAAGAAACTTTTCTTGATACCCAAAATGAAAACAGATTTATTATCGAAGTTACACCTTTTAATATTCTCATCTACCTCATCTTATTGCTACTCTACATTATCGCAGGTATGCCTATATTCAAGGCGGTATGGCGAAATATGAAAAATAAAAACTTTTTTGATGAAAACACTCTTATGTTTGTTGCAACCATTGCAGCATTTTGTATCGGTGAAATAAGTGAGAGTGTGGCGGTTATGCTATTTTTTCGTATAGGTGAGTTTTTGGAATCTTTAGCTTTGAAGCGTTCTAAAAAATCTTTATACAATCTATTAGATATTACTCCAGAGATCGCACATCAACAGATAAAACAAGAAGATTCTAAGAATGCCGTATGGCAGGATACACATCCAGAGCTACTAAAAGTAAATGATATAATTCTTGTAAAAGTTGGTGAAAAAGTCCCAGTTGATGGCATCATTATACAAGGAAAAAGCGCATTAAATATGCAGGCATTAAGCGGTGAGAGTAAACCAGTTGATGTATTAGAGGGTGATGAAGTTTTAGCTGGAGCTATTAATATGCAAGGCGTTCTTACTTTAAGGGTTAGTAAGCCATTTTCTCATTCTCAAGTAGCAAAAATAAAAGCTATGATGGAAGATTCAAGCAATACAAAAGCAAAAAGTGAGCAAATCATCACGCAGTTTGCGAAAGTTTACACGCCAATTATGTTTTTTATCGCACTTGGTATTGCGTGTATCCCGCCGCTTTTTACTGGTGAATGGCATGAGTGGATTTATCGTGCGTTGGTGGTGCTTATGGTGAGTTGTCCTTGTGCTCTTGTATTATCTGTGCCGCTTGGATATTTTGGTGCATTAGGCATCGCAAGTAAAAAGGGTATACTTATTAAGGGGGCGATGCACTTTAGCAACCTTGCTCAATTGCAACAAGTTGTATTTGATAAAACAGGGACGCTTACACAAGGTGTATTTCAGATCATTTCTATAAAATCATTCACAGATATGAGTAAAGAAACTCTATTAGAGATAGCACAAAGAGCACAAAGATTCTCAAATCATCCAATAGCAAAAGCTATTATGAAAAATTCCAAAAATACACATATGTGTGAAGTAAAAAGTTTTGAAGAAATAAGCGGGAGAGGCGTATATGCTGTATGCTGTGATGATAAAATATTAGTAGGCAATGAATCTTTAATGCGTGAGAACGACATAGATATCAGTCTGTTTTATACACACAAAGAAGCTATAGAAGATGGAGTAAGTATAATCCATATCGCGAAAAATGGAATCTATTTGGGTTATATTACACTAGGTGATGTATTGAAGGAGGAAAGTAAGAAATGCCTACAAGCTTTAAAGGAGCTTGGTGTTGCTCCACTTGCAATTTTAAGTGGTGATAATGAAAAAAGTGTAGCCCATATTGCAAAAGAGCTTGGTATACAGCAATATTATGCAGGATTACTGCCTACACAAAAAGTAGAACAACTACAAACTTTAATGATGAATAATGAGTTAGAATCTAAGCAAAATAATAAGACAAATAGGCGACACAAAATCACTGCATTTGTTGGTGATGGTATTAATGATTCTATTGTGTTAAAACATGCAGATATTGGCATTAGCATTGCTACACAAGATTCTCATAGCGACATCAGTAAGGAAAGTGCTGATATTATTCTTACAAATCCATCACCTATGGGTATAGTGCACACTATAAAAATTGCAAGAAAGATTCAAAAACTTACGTGGCAAAATATCATCTTTGTATTAGCTGTTAAGCTATTTTTAGTGTTGCTTGGTGTGGCAGGCATTGCAAATATGTGGCTTGCTGTATTTGGTGATGTAGGTGTTGCTCTTCTGGCTTTGCTTAATGCGTTACGAGTTATTAAGATATAGAATAAAATAATAAGAGTATTTATCTGTAAGCAAAAAATGTCTGATATATGGCATGTGAAATCTTGCAATACCGAGTTAGTATAATTAATTGACTTAATAAAATGCGATTTAATAGAATGCACAATTCAAGGTAGAATAGTTATAGCTAAACGCTATAGTAGATTCTATGCTTAAGGCTTAGTTTGCATATTATGTGAAACTTTGTTATAATGTTGCTTTGAATGGATACAAGGATATGTAATGCATCAACATGATAAAAAGTATAAGAAATCTCACAACATACAAGCCTTGCAAGATGAAATACAGGATTTAGAATCTCAAATTCTTGATATGTTTGAAGTGGCATTCCACTTTGCTGGACTAAAACCTGAAAATTTACATGATGCGCTTAATTATTATATGGAAGTTATGGAATCTCAAAGCGATGATTTACCTTACACAGCACAGACAATTATTGCAAATATATTACTTATAAAGCAAGATAAACCAGAGTGGTTTGAATCCTCAAAATAAAGTCAAAAGGAGATTTTATGGGACAGACAACAATAAATGTAGTGATACTTGTAAGCGGGAATGGCACAAATATGGAGAATCTAGTCTTGTCTCTGCATAACAAGACGATTACACAAGCAATGCGACAAAATGGCATGAATCTTACAAAAAATCATGTGTGTGAGGAAGTAAAACCATTGCAAACAAGTCCAGATGCTTTTGTTATCAATAGTGAAACCACACAAGATTCTATGTTGGCCAAAGATCCAATAATCAATGTTTTAAGCATTGTAAGTAACAATAAAGATGCACATGCACTTGTGCGTGCAAAACGACTTGGCTTACATACACACACCATAGATAGTGCAGGTAAGAGTAGGCAAGAGTTTGATGAAGAGTTATTGATATATTTAGAAAATTTAGAAAAAGAGCATGGACTTGATTGTATTTTACTTGCAGGATTTATGCGTATTTTAAGTGGTGAGTTTTTAGCAAAAACACAACACATTCGTATACTTAATATCCATCCAAGCTTTTTGCCATTACATAAAGGGCTGCATGGTATTGAAAAGAGTTATGCTGATGAGAATGATTTTGGTGGGGTGAGCGTTCATTTTGTAACAAATGAACTTGATTCTGGCTTAATTATCTTGCAAGAAAAAGTCAAAAAGATTCCAAATGAGAGTCTTGAAGATTTTACACAACGTATACATGAAGTAGAATATAGAATTTATCCTCAAGCCTTTCTTAAGGCATTTGCTCAAGGCATACACCAAGAGATACAAAAAGAGTCATAATTGTATTATATGTGTAATCACAAGACTAGGGTATAAACATGCATCATGGACAAGAGTTACATGCCTTTGCAGTTATTGCACTTTTAATCGTAATAGCACCTTATGTGAGTAGATTTAGTCGCATTCCTGTTGCGGTTATAGAGATTTTGCTTGGTGCTTTTGCTTGTTACTTTGGAATCTTTGAAGGAAGTGAGACATTAAATGTTGTAGCACATGTGAGCTTTTTGTATCTCATGCTTTTGGCAGGTATGGAAGTTGATTTGCGTGGGTTTAGTAAGCTTGGTAGGGATTTTTACAAAAAAGCATGTTTATATTTTATTGTGCTTTATGCTGCTGCAGGAAGCATTGTTGTAATTTTTAATCTTGAATGGATATATATAGCTATTTTTCCTGTGATGAGTCTTGGAATGCTTGTAACGCTAATAAGGGATTATGGGAAAAATCGTGAGTGGCTAGACGTCGCTTTAAAGATTGGAATTGTTGGGGAACTCGTAAGTATTACCGCTCTTGTTGTGGTGCAAAATGGTTATGCACAAAATGCTGGTGCGATCACTTCATGGACTTTTTATAAGGCATTTGCATTTCTTGCTCTTTTTGTTGTGGCATTTCTTATTATTTTTCGTATTGGTAAAATTGTCTTTTGGTGGAAACCTGCTATAAAGTTATGGTTTATGCCAACAGGTGATAGTAATAATCAAGATATTCGTTTTAGTTTTATGCTCTTTTTTATCCTTATTGGAATCACAACTCTAATGGATATTGAAGATGTGCTTGGTGCATTTTTGGCGGGTATGGTTATAGCTACTTTTTTTGCTTATAAGCATGATATGGTGCATAAGCTTAATGATATAGGGTTTGGTTTTTTTGTGCCTTTATTTTTTGTATATGTTGGATCAACGCTAAACCTTAGAGACATTTTAGGTAATTATCATGTTGTATTGCATGGAATCTACATCGCATTTGGTATGTTGGCAGTGAGATTGCTTGCAGCAAATGTTGCGTTTGGGGCATATTTTAAAAGTATCAAGAATACTACGCTTTTTGCATTAAGCGATTGTATGCCACTCACTTTTTTGGTTGCTATTGCAAAGCTAGGATTAGATTTACAAGCAATTACACAAGAGCAGTATTATTCTCTTATTATTGCAGCTACCTTTGAGGGGATATTTTTTACAATTTTTATCAAGATTATTTTTTATTATGTAAGAACTAGACATTAAGTCCTTGCAAGTCAAATTATTTGCAAGACTGAATTTATATGTGTCAATACAAGCCCATATACTGCAGGAATATTATTTAAGAGAAATGTTGGCTTAAAATTGTAAACATGTATTAATAAGTGCTTATAGGATTTTTTAATGTTTTATCTTAAAATACTTTCATTTTCCATGTGTCTATGAACTTTCGGGTAAATATAAACTTCATATTTATAAGTTAAAATAAAAATTAATATTATTTTAACTACTATTTTAGGAATCCTTAGACAATATGAAAACACTTAAAGTCGTTTTAGTGGGGCAACCAAATGTCGGCAAAAGCTCATTGATTAACGCATTAAGTAATGCGAAAATGCGTGTTGGCAATTTCAGTGGAGTCACACTTGAAAAAGCAGAGGCCACACTTAATTATAAAAACTACAATATCATTATGATTGATTTGCCAGGGACATATTCTCTACACGGCTATACAACAGAAGAGAAGGTTTGCAAGAGCTTTTTAGAGAATGAAGAGTATGATATTATTTTAAATGTACTTGATTCTACCAATCTTGAAAATAATCTTATTTTAACCTTACAATTACAACAATTAAAAAAGACAAAAGTAATCGCCTTAAATATGATTGATGAAGCTAGGGTTGATGGCATCTCTATTGATAGTGCAAAATTGAGTATGCTGTTGAGTGCAAATGTGTGTGAAGTATCTTCTACAAAAAAACAGAATCTAGAAATGTTGCTTGATACCTTAATATCTTCATATGAGGCTCATGCAAATAACCTCAATACAGAATCTACACAAAAAAAAATTAGTTACAATGCAATACAATGGCATAATACGCAAGAAGAGATAGTTGAACACGAGAGTAAACACTTAGGTATTACAAGTGCATTATCGCAAAAAGCACATATAATTGCAAATCATGTCCAAACGATTACAAAAACACGTGCCGCAGGGAGCGTAAAACTTGATTCTATTTTGTTACATAGAGTATGGAGTATACCTATCTTTTTATTTGCAATGTTTTTTGTCTTTGAGCTTAGTTTTGTGCTTGGAAATTTTTTTAAAGATTTAATAGAATCTGGTATTGATATACTTGCAACTTTTACAAAAGATTCTATATCCAATGATCTTATAGCGTCATTACTAGGTGATGGGATTATTAAGGGCGTTGGAGCTGTGCTTAGTTTTTTGCCTTTGATTGCTACTCTATTTTTAGGTTTGACACTTTTGGAGAGTAGTGGCTATATGGCACGAGTGGCTTTTATGCTTGATGGTTTATTTTTTAAGTTTGGTTTACATGGTAAGAGTTTTATTCCGCTTGTTATGGGGTTTGGTTGCTCTGTACCAGCATATATGGCGACACGCACATTACAAAACAAACGTGATAAATTACTTACACTTTTTATTATTGGTTTTATGAGTTGCAGTGCGAGATTACCTATTTATTTACTCTTTGTTGGTGCATTTTTTCCTGTGGAGTATGCAGGGCTGATACTTTTTGGAATCTATTTTTGCGGTTTTATCATTGCTTTAATGCTTGCTAAGATCTTGAGATTATGTGTCTTCCGTGGTGAAAGTGAGCCATTTGTTATGGAAATGCCACGATATAGAATCCCCACACTTCGCGTGGTATGGTTTAGCGTATGGGGTAAAAGTTATTTGTTTTTAAAGAAAGCTGGTAGTGTGATTTTAGTTGGGGCCATTCTTGTCTGGGTGCTTGCAAATTTCCCAAAAAGTACAGAATTGCAGGAGCAATACACTAAGGATATGCAAATTTTAGAAGCACAACACCTAAGTGAAGAGGAGTTTGCAATAAAGCAAAAAGCATATGAAAATAATCTTTTAGAATCTCAACTTGAATATAGTTTTGCAGGACGATTGGGGCATGTGTTGGAACCTATTTTTGCCCCGCTTGGTTTTGACTGGCGATTATCTGTTGCGCTTGTTACTGGATTTTCTGCAAAAGAAATGGTTGTTACAACGCTTGGCGTGCTTTATGCTCTTGGGGAAGGAGTAGTTGATGATGATTCCAAAAATCAAAGTCTGCAAGAAGAGTTAAGAGCTAGTATTGATACACAAGCAGCGGTTGCTTTTATTTTTTTTATTATGCTGTATATACCATGCTTTGCTGCAACAATCGCCTTTATCAATGAAAGTGGTAAAAATATTTATGGATTTTATCTCTTTATTTTTACAACTCTTGTTGCCTATACATTTGCTTATATTGGACACGAAGTTGTAGGATTGCTAGGCTATTAAGATGGCAGTGGTATGTGGCATTGATGAGGCTGGTAGGGGTTGTGTAGCTGGTAGTTTGTTCATTGCAAGTGTGCTGCTTGATGAATATTATTTTGAAGCATTTAGGAAGCTAGATATAAAGGATAGTAAACAGCTTACACAAGCAAAGAGACAAGAGAGGGCAGATTCTATATATGAGTTTTTGGCAAAATATGGAGGTAAGGCAAAGATAGTGAGTTTTTCTGCCAATACTATTGATAAAATGGGTTTATCACATTGTATGCAAACAGGATTAAAGGAGCTTTTGACACATGCAAGGCAATATCAGTGTGATAGTATTATATTTGATGGCAATACAAGTTTTGGCATACAAGATATTCACACTCTAATAAAAGGTGATAGCAAACATGTTCTAATTTCTGCAGCATCTATCCTTGCTAAGACAAGTAAAGATTCTGAAATGCTTAATTTGCATGATTTGTATCCACAATATAATTTTCAGAACAATAAAGGTTACCTTACAAAAACACACATAGAATCCATTCTGCAGCATGGCTATACACCCATTCATCGCAGGAGCTATTATATTAAAGCTTTAGAGTCTCGTTTGTTTTGACATGTGATTTTTCGAGGCTAGAATGTGTTGGCTAGGTAGATTGTGAATTGCATTACTTTGAACCGATAGTATGATTGGCAAACATTATGCTAAAAGATAATAATGATTAAAGCATTACGTGATTTTTACTTAGTTTAACAAGATTCTACACTTTTAATTTAACCTTCATATCCCCCCATCTATCTAAGATTAAAGACTAATGCCGAGTGCTTTAGATATTCTTTAGCAGTGCAGATATTAACCTTGAAAATAAGATTAGAACTCAAGACTTACGATATTTAGGTTTTAAAGTTACACTTCATAATATATTGTAAGCTATTAGTTACTAAATGTAACATAATTTTACAGGGTAGTTGGTTTTTTATTTATAAGAATAATTCTCATATATATTATAATACTCATTATTATTTTATATAAGGAGTATTATAATGTGCAATGTATCAACATGTAAAGGTTCAAAACTCATTTTATCTACAACATTGTTTGGTATATTCTTTGGTCAGGTATTAGGTGCAAAGCAAATAGTGCAAGATGATAAATTGGTGATGCCTATAGATTCCAAACAAAGCAGTATGGATACACGGGTAAAACGACTTAATGCGGTGGTAACATCAAGTACAGGCTTTGATCTAGCACTCAAAAATGAAGTTAAAAATGTATTATTGATAGATAAGGAGGGGTTGCAAAATAAGGGATTCTTAAATATCAATCAAGCGTTGCAATACAGCCCTCTTATTACATTTAATAATAATGGTTTTGGTAATAATATAGATTTGAGGGGGCAAGGACTAGATGCGAATAGGGCTGTAAAAATTTTGGTCAATCGCGTACCCATATCATTGTTGGATACATCACATGGTGTATCACCCTATAACAACATAGATATTGAGAATGTGGAGAGAATAGAGGTAATACCTGGTGGTGGAGCTGTAGTATATGGTAATGGCACAAGAGGTGGTGTGATAAATATTGTAACAAAGATTCCAAGTAGGGATTTCAATCGTATTGTGCTAAAAGCAATAAGTGGGGAATATATCGGGTTGCAAGGTGGAAATTTAAGTATTGCTAGCGGTAAAAAACTGAATGATAAACTATTTCTAAAAGGTGATGTCAGTGTAGGATATACGCCAGGAGTCCGCAATACTGCTGGAATTGCTACTGACAAAAGCGAAATTAAGGCATTTAGTAATGATAATGAGACAAATATTTACACCGCCTTCCAAGCATTGTATAATCCTAGTGAGAATCAAAAGTTTGATTTTAATATAAGCTATTCACATTCATGGTCAAATATCCCTTTAAGTTACCTCTCTTATACTTCTAGTATCAGAAATGGCCCTACATCAACAACAATCACAAAAGATGAAAGCACTATTAAAAATGAGCGAAATATGCCAGATGAATACACCATCAAAACGCAAAATGATTCTTTGCAAACTTCTTTAAACTATACAACAAAATGGAGCGATAATTTAGACTTTGACGCACTAGCCTTTTATCAATTCTCACTTACAAGATATATAGATTATAAACGCTGTCTTAGCACAAAAGCAACTATTGCATTTGGGTGTCCAGCAGGTTTTATGGATATGGGGAAACCAAGCGGATTTCAAAATCATGGTGCAGGCTTAAATCTTAAAGCAAAATATGCAACTACAAAAAATACTTTTATAGTTGGGCTTGATAATGTTTTGGAGGCATCAAAACGTATAAATCATATTAATCATGTTTTTCCAATGGCTTTTCCTCCTCTCAATATGAAAGAATATACTACCAATATCACAAATACCGCTATAAAACTCTCTAATAGTGTGTATGTCTTTGATAGCTTTAATTACACAGATCAATTAAGTCTTAGTGGTGGTGTGCGTTTAGAGTATTCTAACTACTGGATGCAAAATATCCAGGACTATTGGCAGCAAACAACTACTGCACAATCTTTTGAATATTTTAATTTCAAGGATCATGCACAAAACCTTAGCTATGCTGCAGAAATCACGCCAAACTATCAATACAGCGATACAGGCAATACGTATGCAAAACTAGAATTAGGCTTTATAAGCCCTAGTGCGTTTCAAATGATCAATGCCGATCCAAGCTCAAGTGTAAATAGCGGCAATAATGGTATGCTCAAACAAAATGAATCAAGTGGCATTAAGCCAGAGCAATATCTCACAGCAGAGATAGGCATAAAAGATGAGTTTGATTTTAGTTACATCTCTGCTACACTTTTTTATACGCACACATTTAATGAAATTTTTGTAAACAACATTGCACATGGTACAGCCTATACATATAGTAATCTAGGACAGACACAAAGGGCTGGTGCAGAACTTATTGCACAGCAAAGCTTTTTTGATACTTCTTGGTTGCGACTAAGTGAAAGCATTGGATTGCTTTATACAAATATACTACAAACAAATGTGGCAAATGCACACTTGCAAGGTAAAATGGTACCTTATGTCCCTTGGCTTAAAGCAACTTTTAATATAGAATCTGATGTTTTACGCACTAATATATTAAATCTTACGCTTTTCTTCAATAACACCTATGTGTCACAATCATTTGATTCTACAAATGGCACAAGTAACACAGCAGGACAAAGTAATGTTATGAACAAGGGTGGTTATATCCTTAGTGATTTTGGTGCCATGTTGAGTATTAAGGATCTAAAGATAAATGTTGGTGTACGCAATCTTTTTGACTCTTGGTATGTTACTTATCAAAAATATCCTCTTTATGCACCAGCTCTTGGTAGAAATTACTATGCTGAATTACGATATGCTTTTTAAGACAAGCAACATTGATCATGTTTGATTTTAACCAAACTTAAATAAAATAAGGGGGGAGGGGGTAGTATTTTTGATTCTAGAATTATGGGGAATCATCTATTATGTCTAATTATAAAGATAACTATAGATTTCAAGCAGCACAAATAATCTTTTTTTGTGTTGTCTAAAAATATATAATATAAGAATTTATATAGCTAGAGCATTACTTGGCATAATACATACGCATACTTTTGTTGCTAGGTAATTTACAATAATGATAACTAGATATAGATCTAAATATCATGGATTTATAATAACACTAATATTTCTTATATTAAAGTTAAGAGTATTGCACGATTTGTATATATTTTGGAATCTTAATTGCTTGGACATTCTTGAAATTCAATAAGGATATTAGTCTATGCTGCGATATATTGCTTTGTTTGGCATCACTATGCTGTCTGGGTTTATGTGGGCGGATACTTTTTTAGATGAGGATAGTCAGTCATTTCAAAAAAGCAAAGATGATCCTAATATGCTTGTTTTTGTAACCTCCCATGTTATACCTATTACTCCAGAACTCGTGCAAAATACTCCTTATGGACGTATGATAGCTATTCCACAAGAAGCTTTAAATCCTCACAACAACACAAATATCGTAGCAAAAGGCATGTATAATCATGGCAATTACACCATATTTCGTTCTAACAATAACAACATTACTTTCTATCGTCACACACGCAATACGACAAGGCAGTATACACGTATGGCACCAAATATTTATAAAGTAACACATTTTGCTGGGAGTTTTTATAAAGTCGATCCTATGCCACCAAAAATAACTGCTTG
The DNA here is from genome assembly GCF_000765905.2 of Helicobacter trogontum. Lineage (GTDB taxonomy): Bacteria > Campylobacterota > Campylobacteria > Campylobacterales > Helicobacteraceae > Helicobacter_A > Helicobacter_A trogontum. The sequence goes on from NZ_JRPL02000014.1 coordinate 37,439, forward strand.
CTCTCTTGTTATTTCACGTACGTTTGAAGCACAAAAAACCTCAAGTCCCCAAGTTTTACTCGATTTAAATAAAGTCCCAAATCAGGGAATTGCAGATATTTTACTTGAATGTCCAAAGCCACCTGAATATTAGCGATATATGAGTTTGGAGGTGAAAAAATATGAGTTTATTAACGCTATTTTTACTTGCATATGTTGGAGCAATCACGCCTGGACCCGATATTTTGCTTGTCATGCGTAATACTTTGTTGTTTGGGTTTATACAGGGAGTAAAAGTATTTAGTGGTATTGCTAGTGGTTGGATTGTCTATCTAGGTGTGCTATATTTTGGATTTGGCTACTTTTTTAATGGCAAGGTAACACAAATTGTATTAAGCGTCTTTGGAGCAGTGTATCTTGCATATATTGCCTTTATGCTTTTTAAAAAGAGTGCGACACATATTGCTGTGCAAGATTCTAAAGTATCTAAAGAGAGTCCAGATACATATCTAAAAGCTTTGATTATTAATCTATCAAACCCAAAGGCAATTTTATTTTTTAGTGTCATTGTCGCTCCTTTTATAGAATCTAATCCTCTTGTAAGCTTATCTGTGTTATTTTGTGGTTTAAGCAGTGCATTTTTTTCTATCATTTTAATTGCCACTTTTTTTAGAAATCTTATTTGCGATAAGGTTTTTCATATTATTGATAAGGTGTGTTCCATCCTTTTTGCTTGTTTTGCTCTTTTGCTTCTCTATCACGCATATGATGTTTTTAAATCCTAGTATTATTTTTAGGTTTTAATATTTGAGATGTAAAATTAAAAATAAAATGTTTTACATTCTTTGATTCTGTTGTTTAAAAAAATTTTATGAAAACATATTAAAATCTTTGCATGTTTATTTAAGATATTATCTCAAGGAGCTTGAAAATATGAAAAAAATAAGTCATTACACATTGGTAAAAATGTTTGCGGTAATGCCATTAAGTTTTTGTTTGGGTTATGGATTTAATGTCACAGATGCACCCTCTTTTACGCGATCTATGCCTTCGAGTAAATCAAATGTTGTTTTTTCTTATCATGAGGCTATTAAAGATGCTACAAAAGCGGTTGTCAATATTACAACGGAAAGAAAAGTTGGAGGTGGAAACTCCCCATTTAATGATCCGTTTTTTCAGCAATTTTTTGGCGATATGGTGCCACAAGATAAATTACAAGGTGGTATTGGCTCTGGTGTTATTATCACAAACAATGGTTATATTGTAACAAATAGTCATGTGATAAAAGAGGCAGATAAAATTTATGTAACATTGCCTGGCGATACAAAAAAGTATGCTGCAAAGTTGATTGGTGAAGATTCTCAAAGTGATATAGCAGTAATAAAAATAAATGCAAATAATCTTCCTATACTTCCTTTTGCTGATAGCAGTCGCTATGCTGTTGGTGATGTTGTGTTTGCAATTGGTAATCCTTTTGGAGTGGGTGAAAGTGTAACTCAAGGAATTATCTCTGCATTAAATAAAAATGGTTTTGGAATTAGTAATTATGAGAATTTTATTCAAACAGATGCAAGCATTAATCCAGGAAACTCTGGTGGTGCATTAATTGATAGTAGAGGTGCATTTATTGGCATGAATACGGCTATTATCTCACGAACTGGTGGGAATCATGGTATAGGTTTTGCTATTCCCTCTGAGATGGTGAAAAGCGTTGCAACCGAGCTTATTAAAAGTGGTAAGGTTAGACGTGGTTTTCTTGGTGTAAGCATTAAGGATTTAGATTCTGATATTGCGAGTACTTATGGTGATGCACATGGGGCATTAGTTGTTGGTATGCAAGCAAATTCACCTGCACAAAAGGCAGGACTAGCAGTATGGGATTTGATTACTGCAGTTAATGGTAAGCCTATTAAAGGTGCAGCTGAACTGCGAAATCTCATTGGCTCCATACCACCAAATCAAAGTATTACATTAACGCTTATACGCAATAATATTCAAGGTAGTAAGACAAGTCTTGAAACAAAGCAAGTAAAAGTAGTGCTTGCAGAACAACCACAAAATATATCAACAACAAATCAACCAAATAAGGTAACGCCAAGCGATGGTGCGTTTGATGGATTAAGTATTGATAATCTAACCGCACAGGTACGCCAAGTTTATCGTGTGCCAAATGATATTAATGGGGCTCTTGTAAGCAATGTGCAGCAAAATTCAAAAGCACAAGAGTTAGGATTCCAGAAGGGAGATGTCATTTCACAAATAGAAAATATGCCGATTAAGAATACATCTGATTTTCAGAATGCATTACGTATATATAGTGGAAAACCAAAAAGAATCCTAATCTTTAATATCATGAATAATGAAGTCAAAACTATTGTGGCACAATAATATAACTACATCGTTTTTCAAGTAGCATAAAATAAAGTATATTTTGTTAATACTTTATTTTTATTCTGTCGATATAATAACTGATTGCAGTCTCTTAAGGTCTTAAGATAAGGAGTGAGTATGGCAGCGAGCAAGTTAAACGAGAATCTAGAGCAATTGTTTAAGAATACAAAAGAGGATTGTATCTCTTATGAGGTAATTGCACAGACAATTGATACAGAGCCTACAATGGCAATTATACAAAAAATAAAAGCCCTTTGCAAAACACATAAAAAACAATTGATTAGCTCATCTGAAATGGCAAAGAATTTAAATGAACAAGATAAGATTCAAGCTGATCTTATAAAACAAAAAAACATCGAAGAATCTTTGAGTGAAGAATTTGATTTTCAAAGAGAGAGGGAGTTGCTTGAATGGAGTAGAAGCGATAGCCCTGTACGTATGTATCTTCGAGAAATGGGGCAGATACCATTACTAAGTAAAGAAGAGGAAATAAATTTAAGCAAGGATATGGAAAAAGGTGAGGATATTATTATTGATGCAATATGTTCTGTGCCCTATCTTATCGACTTTATCTATGATTACAAAGAAGCCTTGATTAATCGAGAAAGACGTGTAAAAGAGCTTTTTAAAAGTTTTGATGATCCGCAAGGCGATGATGATTCTGATGATATTGAATTTGATAATTCAGAAGAGGAGTTTGACGAAGAAGGTAAAACAAAGACAAGAAAAAATACAAAAGCCGATGAAATACGCATTGAAAAGGTTCTTGAAAGCTTTCAAGCACTCAATGATGCAAAAAATGATTGGTTAAAAATCTTGCAAGAAGATAATGAATATGAAAGCAAGGGGCTTGTTAGAAAAGGTGATGAGGAGTTATTACATACTCTTATACTTGCACATAAAAAACATATATTAAAGCAGAGGTTGCTTAGTCTAGGACCTACAAGTAAGCTTATTAATGAGCTTACAAAAGCTATGGAAAATAGTCTGAAAAATGATGATGGATTTGATAGGGAGCTAAAAAGATTAGAGTATAGACTTAATTTATTTAATGATGTGTTGCGTGAAAATCATCAAGAGCTTCTAAAAAATATCGCCAACATGACAAGAGAAGAAATTGTGATGCAAGTGCCAGAAAACACGATGGTAGCAACCTATGTGGAGATACAAAAACTTTATCGCACAAGAGAGGCAAGTAAAAGTGGATTTAATCTTGAACCAGAAAAATTAAAAGAGATTCTAGAACAAATTAAGCGTGGTAAAAGAATTTCTGATACAGCTAAAACAAAGATGAGTAGAAGTAATTTGCGTCTTGTTGTAAGCATTGCTAAACGTTATACAAATCGAGGTTTGCCATTCCTAGATTTGATACAAGAGGGTAACATTGGACTCATGAAGGCAGTTGATAAGTTTGAATATCGTAAGCAATATAAGTTTTCAACGTATGCCACATGGTGGATAAAACAAGCAATTAGTCGTGCTATTGCCGATCAGGCACGCACTATAAGGATTCCAATCCACATGATTGATACAATCAATAAGATTAAAAATCTTATGCGTAAACATGCGCAAGAAAAAGGCGAAGAACTTGATGTGGAATCTATTGCAAGTCAAGTTGGTTTAAGCGTTGATAAGGTAAAAAATGTTATTAAAATTACCAAAGAACCAATAAGTCTTGAGGCACCAATTGGCAATGATGATGATGGTAAATTTGGCGATTTTGTAGAAGATAAAAGCACTATGAGTTCCATGGACATTATGTTAAAAGAAGACCTAAGAGAACAAATTGATAATGTGCTCGATCAACTTAATGAGCGCGAAAAGGCAGTTATTAAGATGCGTTTTGGTTTGCTTGAAGATGAAAGTGATAGGACATTGGAAGAAATCGGTAAGGCATTGAACGTCACAAGAGAACGTGTGAGACAGATTGAATCTAGTGCAATTAAAAAACTTAAGCACCCAAGGATTGGGAGACAATTGCGGCAATACCTTGGTGGATGAGACGAGATATAAGGTTAGGCTGATGTTTAATGTTAAACAATATGTTTAATACCAAGATGCTACAGGATATGATTATTTGAGATTTTGTGATAATACACAAGAAATTCCATTTTTATTAAAATTTTGCTCCTAGTTTTTATATGGTTGTGAAATTGTAGGCATAATAAAGCGTGTATAACACGCTATGTATTATTAGGAAACAATGCTATAATTACGATTTGGTTCGTAAATTATTTTACAAAAAGAGTATTTAATGAATGAAAAAGACATAAAAGCACAAAACAACACACAAGATAAACTTGGTGCAGTAGATTCATTCCGAGTTTTAGGTTTGAAAGAAAAGGTATTAAAGGGTATTAAGGAAGCAGGTTTTACGACACCAAGTCCAATCCAAGAAAAGGCCATTCCACCCATACTTGAGCGTAGAGATGTTATTGCACAAGCTCAAACAGGTACAGGAAAAACTGCGGCATTTGCTCTTCCTATATTGCATGGTTTAAAAAATGATACTTCTATTGAAGCGTTAGTAATCACACCTACAAGAGAGCTTGCTATGCAAATTAGTGATGAAGTATTTAAATTAGGTAAATTTTTAAAAACAAAGACTGTGTGTGTATATGGTGGACAAAGTGTAAAAAAGCAACTAGAACTCATTGAGAAAAAGCCGCAAGTTTTGATTGCTACACCAGGTAGATTATTGGATCATTTAAAAAACGAACGATTAAAGAATTTTGCACCAAGTGTTGTTGTGCTTGATGAAAGTGATGAAATGCTTGATATGGGGTTTATTGATGATATTGAAGAGATATTTCAATATATACCAAACAATGCACAAACGTTACTTTTCTCGGCCACGATGCCGGCTAGAATTAAACAGTTGGCTGATAAGATTCTTTATGATCCTGTACACATTAAAATTCAATCTAGCAGTACAACAAATGCAGACATAGCACAACGTTATTATATTATTAATGAGAACGAGCGTAATGAGGCGTTAACAAGGTTGATTGATACAGAATCTCCAAGTAAAAGTATCATTTTTATTCGCACAAAAAAAGAAGCTGATGAGGTAAATAGTTATCTGCAGAACAAGGGCTATAAAAGCACTGCATTGCATGGTGATATGGATCAGCGTATGCGCAGAGATTCAGTACAGGCTTTCAAGGGTAGGGACGCAGATATTTTAGTCGCCACAGATGTGGCTGCAAGAGGGCTTGATATACGTAATGTAAGCCATGTTTTTAATTATCATATACCTTTAAACATTGAGTCTTATGTGCATAGGATAGGACGCACAGGTAGAGCTGGTAGCAAAGGCGTTGCAATCACACTTGCCACACCACTTGAATACAAAGATTTAAAAAAAATCCAGAATGAGACAAATGCGCAATTTGAGCTTTATGAAGTACCAAGTGTAAGCAGTGATGTTATGATAAATACACTTTTAAATACAAAGGTATCCGATGAGGCAATCAATCTCTATGAAAGCATAAAAGATAAGACAGATTCAGCCCAGCTTATCTTGCGACTTTTAAGTGTTTATCTACAAGAACATGTGAAAATAGGATTAACAAAGCAAGAGGCATTGGAGGTTCAAAGACAAGAGACTTTGGAATCTAAGAAAGGCGCTAAGACAAAAGGTACTAAAGGTGCAAAAGGAAAGATTGCATCTAGAGACAAAAGTCAAAAAATGAGTACGAACAGACATGCCAATAAAAGCAATTTGTCAAAAAATGGACGACCAAGTAACGCGCAAGAACGTGCTAAAAAGCAAAAAATGCAAAGTCAGCAAAAATATTATAAAGGGTAGTCTTGCGACTTAATCACTTTATTGCATTGCATAGCAAATATTCACGCAGAGAAGCAGATAGACTAATTATGCAAGGTGCAGTAAAAATCAATCATACAATAGCAACACAACATAGCCTAGTCCCATCAATAGCCCTGCAAAATCCTTATGTTGCTGTAAAAGAATTTAAGGTTTTTATACATGGAAAAATGCTGCATTATGCAAAAAGGCCAAGTTACACAGCAATCATTTATCATAAACCAAAGGGTGAGCTAGTAAGTAAAAAAGATGCATATGGGCGAAGGTTGATTTATGATGGGTTAAATGCTAGGTATGCACATTTTATGCCTGTTGGGCGGCTCGATTTTGCAAGTGAAGGGTTGTTGATCTTGAGCGATAGCAAAGAGGTTGTAAGTAGGCTTATGCACTCCAACCTTGCACGTACCTATATTCTCAAAATTGATTCTCGTATTACAAAACCAATGATAAAAGCTATGGAAGAGGGTCTAATATTACATAATGCAAAAGCGGGTGGACATAGGCTAAGTAAGATCAATGCAATGCAGTTTATGCCTATGGAATATGATATTTTAAAAAGCGCATCGATTTCAAAACTAAAAGTGCGTATCACAGAGGGTAAAAATAGAGAGTTGCGTAGGTTTTTTGCACATTTTCATGCAAATGTACTGGATTTAAGACGTGTAAGTTATGGGTTTGTTAATCTGAACGCATTGCCAGTTGGTAAAACTCGATTCTTTACAAAACAAGAATATGATGATTTGCATAAGTTTATGAATGAAAAAGATTCTGATAAGTAGGAGTGCGATCATCATCAATTTATAGAGTAATCTTTTATATACTGAAATATAATATCAGGTGAGTTGGATATTCGAAGTATCGTCTTAACTTTAAAAAGAAGCTTTTAATATTTAAAAAGCAATTGGATACAAACACAAAATTGAATCATAGCGATACACATCATTGTATAGGTAGTTGGGTTAAGTATTGTTTGAGCCTATTTTTTAATAAAAAATAGTAGGTAAGCTCCCCCATCATACTATCGAGTATATTGTTTTTTAAGTCATATGGGTGGCTTTGAATTAAATTCTTAATATTTTTCCTTATTAAGCGTGTTTGGATAGGCTTAAGACTTATTCTTGTGTTGATGAAAATACTTAAAGATGCCTGTAGAATACAATTTAGATGATTTTAAATCTTTATCTTATCTTTATTTGTATAGCTTGGTATCTAAATATATTGTTATTTTGGATAAGTATGAACAAGTAATTATTTAAATAGAACCCATATTATTTTTTTATAATAGTGAATATACAGCATTTAAACTTTTAATCTAGCAAGTTCAATGAAAACAAGCAAACAATACCATACCATTAGATTCCATCATATTGTTTTTATGATATTAAAGTATTGGACTAGAAAAAGCTTTAAATTGACATGAAATTATGTGTTAACAAGGTATCATAAATGCTTACTAAACATGTTATAATTATGTGAATATAAGGGGATTATGATGAGCACCTATAAAATTTTCTCAATACTTCTTACTTCATTTTTCATTTGTATATTTTTTCCTAGTTGCACTACAATGCCAAGCATAGTAAATACTAGTGAACTTCAACAGCAAGCCATTGATGAGCGATTACAGGGTTATGAACTTGGTGCATTGCAATATGCATGTGATGGTTGTGATTTCTATATGCAAGAAGCTATCGTAAGTAAAAGTGCAGACATGAATGTAGGTAGAGTTGGTGGATCGCATAGCCAAACTGGTGTTAAGGTATATATTTTTCACGATATTTCAATTGATCGTGCATTCTATATGCTTTTAGATTCTAATATTTTTGCACGCAATATGGATCGGACAATGAAGGCTTCCCTCATGGATGCAATTTTAGCAAAAAAGAAGAACTTTAGGGATCAAAATGGCATTGATGAAATTGGCTTGTATGCGTTTAGTTCGCTTTCTTATGCAAAGCGACTAAATAGTGATGCTTCATCGCCAAAAGCTATGCTAGATTCCGTAGAAATCGTGCAAAAACAAAGTGAATCTCTTCATAGCACAAACTCTTTAGAAGCGTTTATTGTGAATAAAACAATTGTTATTTTACATTTTTATGGTGAAAGTAATTCTTGGACAAGGCGTTAAGGACTTGTAGGCAATAATAGCCGTAATTATATTATAATCCCCTTTTACTTTACCAATAGCAAAATAGTATTATTTCTGTTTATTTTTTCTTATCCCAAAAAGCATCTTGTCTATCAAATGGTATTGCAATTTAGTAAGATTCAAGGCTTATTTTAGCTTTCAAGTTGAAGCTAGTTCATTTCAAAACTTATAATATTTGTAGTAACCTATCGGATATGCAAGAGTGTATTTTGCAAACATAAATAAAGTATTGAAGCAAGAGTTATAGATATCAAGAAGCCAAAGTGAGTGTAAAATCGCAGTATTAGGGAAGGATTCTAGATAGTAATTTCAATATTAGTATATTTCTATCTATACTAAGATTGCATGAGTTATTTTTGGGTCAATGCTTCAAAGTATAAATTGTGTGTTTTCAAGTATTTAGAATTTTTAGATGTGCAAACAAAATATATCATTAAGGTGATTACTTGCTAAATAATAAGCTTTTTGATAAAAAGTTTGCTAAGTAGAATTATATTGATATTCTAAGATTTTATTATAACTTGAAATAAAGTGAAATACTTTTCCTAGAAAGTAGAATGCTAATAGGGACTGATAATGCAAGGGATAATAAACAAGTATAATGGCTACATAAAATATGTGTAGCCTTGCTCATTTAAGGGCAATAGAAGATAAGCCAAACAATCTTTGCAGTTTATACTTACTTAGAGATTGCTTGGACAACCTCTGAAGCACTTTGGCGAATTTGCTCCATACATGATTTTGCTTCATCTACAAGTGCTACGCTGCCATCAATTTCTTGAATTGAAGTCTCAATGCTTGCTACAACTTGTGAGGTAGAATCTAAAATTGAATTAATCGTAGAAGTGATTTGCACAATGGAATGCCCTGTACGCTCTGCTAGTTTTCGCACTTCATCAGCAACTACTGCAAAACCTCTTCCGTGCTCACCTGCTCTTGCAGCCTCAATAGCAGCATTTAATGCCAACAAGTTGGTTTGATCTGCAATGTCTTTAATAGTTTGAATAACAGCTTTAATTTCATTGGATTGTACGCTAAGACTATCCACAAGAGTAGCACTTTGTTGCATGGTTTGTGCAATCTTTTGGATATTTTCCGTAGTGTTGTTAATGATACGCATACCATTATCTGTAAGTCTATCATTTTCTGCAGCCAATGTTGTTGCATTTGTTTTTCGTTCTTGTTCTTGCATGACTTGCGGACTGATATCTGTAGCAAATTTTATAACCTTATACACGCGTCCATTTGGATCATATACTGGGTTATACGTAGCTTCTAAATAGATTTTATCCCCTTTTTTATTGATACGTACAAAGCGTCCAGATTGAAATTCTCCATCGCGTAATCGTGCCCAAAATGTGGCATAATCAGGAGAGCTAGTAAAACTTTGCTCACAAAACATTCTATGGTGTTTTCCTTTGATTTCATCTGGGTTGTATCCCATAGTTTTGCAAAAATTCTCATTTGCTGCGATAATGGTGCCATCCAAAGTGAATTCAATTGTTGCCATCGAGCGATCTACAGCATCAATAACACTTTTTGCATCATTGGCTTTGATAGTAGCTTGTGTGACGTCTGAAGCAAACTTAATTACACTTAACACATTCCCTTGAGAATCCAAAATGGGATTGTAGCTAGCCTCCAAATATAATTCTTTACCATTCTTATCGATGCGTAAAAATGTGCCAGATTGAAAATGCCCTGCACGCAAATTCCTCCAAAAGTCTGTATATCGCGAAGAATTTACAATCTCCTTTGGACAAAACATGCTATGATGCTTCCCCTTAATTTCATTTAGGTTATATCCCATAGTTTTGCAAAAATTCTCATTTGCTGTGATAATAACACCATCGATAGAAAACTCAATGCTTGCCATTGATCTATTAAGTGCTGCTACAACATTTTGTAGACTTTCACATTTATGTTTATAGTCTTCTAGACTGCGTTGCGTCTCTCTTTGCGTGTAAAAAACATATGAATCTCCTTTAACGTTGGGAAGTCGTAATAATACACCATAAAGTTAATGATGGACATTAAAAATTATTTTTTTTTGCTTATTGTTGCAATTTTATGTTAAAAAATGTAACAATACTGGTAATGATTATACAATATAAGTAACATACTAATAGTAAATGCCGTAAAATTTTCACAGATATTAACAATATCAGTATCACAAGTTTAATCATTGCAATATGTATTTGGTTTTACATAGAAATCATTTTAGGTCTCATGTCTATGTATTAATATGAGATTGTATATCAGATAAGATATGCAAAAATTATAAGCAAAATATATTTCAAGGCATTGATAACTATACATAAATAATATAAAGTAAATAGAAATTGAATGTAAAAATAATGTCATATTTAATCAATAGAGCATATAAAATAAAAGAACTACAAATAATTTGATACCCAAATTAGCAATAGATTCTAAAACTCCTTTATATCTTTATTTTAAAGATCCTAAAGTTTGAAAAATCTTGTATCTTCTTTTTCTAAGTCTATCCCCATTATCTCTATAACTACTTCATCCACGCAGATAGAAACCATCTCTTTGTATGGCATATTATGTTGTGATTTGCAGTCTTTATTGGTATAGATAAGGATTATTGTGCTCCCCCCCCATCATCTATTTTGTTCATTTTCTTTGAATATTTTTGAGATAGCACCTTGAATAAGTGTTTTTATATTGCCTTTTATCTATGCCTTTACTGATGTTTATTGTTCTCATAGATCATTTGCCTTTTTGAGAATCCTTTGTAATTTTGGCCTATCATTGTATTTTTCTTGCAAGATTTTATAGCTTTGTGGCAATGGTTTGCAATATATATCCATTTGCATATCAAGCTCTTTTTGTCTTGCCTCATCATACCCATATTCTCCACGAAAATAATTGCACTCACAAGTATTTTGTATATATGTGTCAATATCTTGTGGATAAAGCATTATAGATTCTACAACACCTCGTGTATCTTTGCCTACTTGTTTTAAAGAAAGCATATAGCTCCTATGAGTGCAAATTTTCTCTCCATTACTAAAAGCATTAAGATTTATGCTTACTTCATTTTCATTTTGCCATTGTATTTCAAGGCTTTCATAGCCATAAATTTCACTTTCATCATTATCAAACATTTGCGCAACATTTTTCATAGGCGTGATATTTTGTGGCAGATAATAAGTCTCAGAAAGACTATTTATCATTTTCTTATATGCCTCTGTGATATTAGTATTTGTAAAAATTTTTTCTTCTTTTATTTGTGCAAACAAACTACCATAACAAATTAGCATAATTAACACAAACCGCATATATTCTCCTTTATTTTCTATTAAATGACTAATGTGGGTCATCTT
>NZ_JRPL02000117.1 GCF_000765905.2 Helicobacter trogontum
TGTGAGGCACTTCATTAACCATTACAATTTGATAACTAGTTTTTTCTCCATGAAAATGCAAATCATCTCCATAGATTTTATCACTTGCCTTTGCATCTAACTTACCATTTTTATATATCCAAAGTGCACTAAAATATTCCCCATCTGAAAGAATCACATTATCTAACACTCCATCATTATTAATATCAATTTTTCTTTTATAGACTCTAGGAAAACCGATATAAGGACTTTTTTCTTTGATAGCTTTTGCCATTTCTTCTTTTATAATCTCTCTTTTTTCTGTGCAATAACGATAAAAAACACCATATTGATTATTTGCTCCAAAAGCACAAAAACCTATACTAAAAGGAGGATTGACAGAGGGGGGAACTTCTTGCCATTTATTCTCATCAAATTGATCTTTTCTTGC
>NZ_JRPL02000118.1 GCF_000765905.2 Helicobacter trogontum
AGTCTTAGAATCTTTAAAGCAAGAATATAAGGATATTTTAGAATATATAAAAGATGATAAAGGTAGAATTATTATAAAACTAGAGGTGGGGTATGGGGAGGAAGAGGACTTGAGTGATATTGAGGTGGTAGGAAAAAATGGTGATGTGAAAATGTATAGAATTTCAAACTACTCACTAAATATCATTAAGAAAATGGTTAAGAATTCCAATAATCCAATTGTTACTATTACAAGCACAATAAGAACACCTATGGAGCAAGCAGAAATTATGTATGATAATATCATTACAAATGGTTTGCAAAAACAAAGAGATACTTATAAACAGCCCGGGCAACGGATGTTAGATGTATATGAAACACAGAAAAAAGCTGGTAAAAGCAAAGAGGAAATTATACAAACA
>NZ_JRPL02000015.1 GCF_000765905.2 Helicobacter trogontum
TTATCGGTTATATTTTTGGGATAGAATCTATAATCGTATATAAAAACAAAAGATTAGATTCTATATATCACTTTGCCTTTTTATTACTTTTTGTTTTTTATCTTCTGCACGTTTCATAAAGTCTGGGACTCTTCCTCTCTCTGCTTCTAATTTGGCTACTTGCTGGAATAGCTCTACAACTGCTTCAAACATTTCTCCAGGAATCATCCTATCCACATCAACAAGTCTATAGAGTTCTCTTGCTAAGGGCGGATTTTCAATGATTAAAATCTCATGCTCCCGTGCAATACCTTTGATTCTTACTGCAAGATGATCTATGCCTTTTGCTACCACGACAGGTGCAGATTCTGTTTCGCTATTAAAACGTAAAGCCACTGCATAATGTGTGGGATTTGTAACTACCACATTGGCACTAGGAATTGCACTCATCATTTTATTCATAGCATTTTTCATCATAATTTGACGGATTTTTGCTTTTACTTCTTGATTTCCTTCTTGTTGTTTAAACTCATCTTTTAATTCTTGTTTACTCATACGTAAACTCTTAATATATTGATATCTTTTAATGAGAAAATCTAAGATTCCCATAACTAAAAATAAAAAAAGCAATGCACCAATGAGAATAAGTGCTTTTTGATAGAACCATGTGAGCTGCTCTTTTAAGGGACTCATAGAAATATTTGCTACCTCATCTAAAAATCCAATAAAGATGAAAAAACCTACTGCAAATGCAATAAACACCTTTAATGTAATTATGAATCCATCAAGTAGTTTTTTCAGTGAGAAAAGATTTTTTGCACCCTTAATTGGATTTATTTTATCAATTTTTGGCTTAATGATCTTAAAGCTTAGTAAAAATCCAAATTGTGCAACATTGCCAATAATACCAGCAACCATAAGAGCAAGAAAAAAGGGCATAGCACATAATGCGGCAACTTTCAATATTGTGAGTGTAATAGCAAAGATCATATGTGTATTAAAATCCACCAAAAAAAGCTTTGTGCATTCAACATATAAGCCTTTAAAAAGTTTTACCCAAAATGGAAAGATGATAAAAAGTAATGCTAATCCAACAACTAAACCTGCAAGTCCAACTAAATCAGAACTCTTTGCGATACTACCCTCTTCTCTTGCTTTTTGTATTTTGCGTTGGGATGGGGCGTGGGTTTTTTCTTCTTCTGCCATTATGTATCCTAGTATTGTTGGATGTTATTGTGTATAAACTTAAAGAACTATTATAGCAAATTTTAGATTCTAGTATTAATTATTGAGAGACAAGATTTAAGGCGAGTGTGACAATGTTTTGCTAAAAGCAGAAGGTGATATCCCAAAGCCTATGCCAAATTCTAAATTAAGCATGAGATTATTACTTGCATTGTAATATACAGGGGTGTTGTTTATATGTATGGTTTTTGAGGGCTCTAGTATGTAATATATAGCTTTTAATGATACATAGAAGTCTGCCTTTTGCTTCTTGTAAAAAATAGATTCTGCATCTTTTCTTTTATAAAGTAGGCTAAGATCCAATAAAAAGCGATGTCCTCCTTGCATTGCTGCAATATTTCCATAAGAATCTATGCGATAGCGACCCCATATGTTGTAACCATATCCAAACTGATAAGCAAGTATAAAGCGATTTGTTAGTTTTGTGCTAGAGTAGAGATTAAAACCCATAAAGATAGATTCAGTTAGTAATCTCTGCTTTATATTCCAACCGAGGTTATACATATTAATAGGTAGAGACAATGTTAATAAAATAGGTGTTTTTAAAGAGCCAAGATTAAGTCCAGCATTAATATCCATGAGCACAAAGCCACCTACACTGCTTGGTGGATTTACATTACTTAGGCCTTGTATATGTCCATGTTGCACCACATTTAACAAACCAGTTTGTAGGCTATAATTAAAAGCTAACCATTTTGAATAGTAGTTAGTATGTAGGGAAAGATAGCCGCCAGTACTACTGAAGTTTGGCATATTGCTTGCTTGAAAGTTGGCATAGGCCGCTCCGATACCAGCACCAAAATGAGAACAATAGCTTTCGTAACATTTATATGCAAAAGCAATGTGGGAGAATAGTATTGCACCTAATAGGTATCGAAAAAGCATGGCTATATCCTTTGTTTTAGTGAGACTTGAAAGTTATCATACCATAATATGTGTTAGTTGATTAATATTGGAAATGTTATGATTTAATGTATATGATTAGACTGCTGTGTGAAGTTTTGCATTATTGTGAAAATGCCTTTTGTATAATCTGTATAGCCAAGCTGTAATGAGTGATATAAATAGATCTTTGCTCAATAGATGTTTAAATATATTTTCAATATAATCATTATTCATCAAGGTATGTCATGAGTTATTCTTATAAATATCATTTAAACCATAATTGTAAGGGTTTGGTTGTATATATACTTGAAGTATTCTTAATAATTTTTAGAAATTATTGGAAAGATATTAGTATTAATATGTACGCTAATTTAAGTAGTATTTGCAGGATTTTAGTTTGCAGATATTACTTAAAGTGGTTTAATACCGCTTACAAACCATATACAAAAATTATTAAATAAAATATCCAAAAGATTCCTATCTTTATGGAATCTTTTGGATATTTTATGAAAAAGAACATATAAAATTTATATTTATATGTGCATAATGACTTAAGTCTAAAATACCGCTTATATTGCTTTTGCTCATCTTGTTGTTGATTATTATTGATAAAGGTTTATGTGTAAAATATCGCTATTAATATTATCTAGAACCTAATCAAGTGTGTTATATAAGCCTATATCCTATTTTGATACTTTAGTCGTAATATTGTATTTGCATATTCTAAATCTGCCCACGTATCAATATCAATGCTATGTTCCTCGCTCATGAGATAGTAATGCGTATTTGATGGCAGAAAACTAGGATTTTGTGCAAATAAGTTGCTTTTCACAATATAAATTGCTCCATTACTTTGGTAGGTTTGTGGCAAACTTTGACGTGGCATGAATGGATAATCATTGTTGTGAATGCCTTGCAAACTATCATCTTTATTTGCAATAAAGGCTTTTAATATTTTATTATCTGTTTGTGTGACACTAATGAGTGCATTTGCATTTCTTTCTTTGAAAGTCTTATATGCAGCGTCAATATCATTAAAATCTCTCAAGGGTGAGGTGGGCTGTAATAATATAATAGTGTCAAATGCTTTGTAATATTTTATTGCATGTAATACTACTTCGTTGCTTGTTGTAGAATCTTGTGCGATTTCTTTTGGACGATTTAGGATTTCGACATTTTGCGATAGAGCATACTCAAGTATAGAGTCGCCATCGCTACTTACTACAATCTTATCAATACATTGTGCTTTTTTTGCAGATTCTATTGTGTAGTAAAGAAGAGGTTTGTCACCAAGCATTGCAAGATTTTTATTTATAATGCTTTTAGAGCCAGCCCTTGCTGGGATTAAGGCTAGATTCATATAAGTCCTTTATATAGATTTCTCAATATATCCTGATGTTTTGGTTAGCCAAAATTTTTATATATTACATATTAAGATTATATTGTAGCATAATAATCTAGCCCAAAGAATTTTACTATTTATGTTTATGTGGCATATTTCCACCACCACCAATATGTTCTATCTTGCCTTTAGAATCAATATGATATGCTTGACCAAAACCTTTTACAAAGCGACCTGCATTAAAGCAAAGTTTTACTAAGTGGAAATCTTGCATAGCACGGATTTGAGTAACACCACCACCCTTTCCTACACGTGACTCAAAGCTATCATAAACTTTATCGAATAAATCATCTCTAGGCATAAAGGTTACACTTACATCATAAGTTAAACGCTTTCTTGCTAAAATATTCTTTGTTTTATTTTCATCTTCTATAAACATCACCTGTGTTGCATCAGGATTAGCACGTAGGTTTTGGCAATGCGGTGCAACCTCACTTATGTACAAATAGTATTCTCCATCATACCGCAATAATGGCGAATAGCTAATATGTGGCTTGTTGTCTTTTGATAATGAAACAAGCAAAATTGTATTAAATTCCTCCTTAAAAGATTCTATTTCATCAGCAATTTGAGTATTACTTTTGCTAATTGCCATGCAGAGTTTGATAATTGCATCTTTATAATCTTTTTCTTCTGTTTTTGCAGGAAAGGGTGCAAATACTTCTTGTCCATCTGCTTGTATTTTCATACCATTCTCATTAACATCTTTCAACGTAGCTACTTTTGCCTCAAAGCCACCATAAAGCTTTACTAACCCCAGTAATTCAGCTGAATGATGATTATTCATATGTTCTATAATACTTGCTATACTCATGTAAATCTCCTTACAAAATACAAATTATATTCCGTAATGATACAATAACAATAAGCAAGAATAATAAATATGATAAATATTTTTATTTTTATAAATGTATAATACAATGTTGTGTCGCATAGTATTGATTTTGAGCGTTTCTGCTGCTGTATAAATATAATATTAGGACTAAACAGAATTTATAGGTCATACTTTACAAGTTTGTGTTTAAATGCTATAATACGACCTTTTTAAATTATTAAAAAAGGACATTTTATGTTAGAAGGCAAACTTAGAGATAGTATTGGCAAAACAAACGCTAAGGCGTTAAAGCGAGATGGTTATCTAGTTGCTAATATTTATGGCAAAGGTAAGGAGAATATACATTGTGCGTTTAAACGCAATGATTTTATTAAATATATGCGTGCAAAACAAACACTTATTTTTCCTGTTAAAATTGATGGAAATGTGTATGATGTTGTGGTGCAAGAATATCAAAAAGATCCAGTAACTAGTGATATTTTACATGTTGACATGATGTTTGCAACAAAAGGTTGTGTAGCAAAGTATAAAGTGCCAGTAAAGGTTAAAGGCTCCCCTATTGGTTTGAAGAATAAGGGTGTACTTGTGTTTTCACGTAAAAGAGTTGCTGTGAAATGCGATGCCGCTGTGTTGCCAAATGATTACACGCTTGATGTAAGCAATCTTGATGTTGGACATGCTATTCTTGTCCGCGATTTACCAGAGATTGCAGGTGTTAGTGTGATCGAGAAACCATCAGTTGCTATTGTTGGTGTTATTAAGGCTAAGTAAGAAAGCTAGTTAATAATTAATAGATTTTGCCTTGCAGAGTTGCAAGGCTTTTTACTTCTTTACTATCTACAATTTATATTTTTATATTACAGTGTATTTTATAGGGTTAGTGTTGAATCAAGCTGCTTTATCGCGTCGCTATAATAGAAATGCAATTAGATTTAATTAAGATTTGATATATTATGTTTATCAACACTTGTTTAGAATCAGCTAATTAGCAGTATTCAATACATAGTATCATGGTGATACATTTCTGGTTTAACAAAGTTTGTGTATAATCTTTGGCATTTTTCAAACAAGATTTAGTATGCAAGGTTTAATATGGTTAAAAACATTGTAATGTTATTTTTTCTTATTTTAGGAGTGCAAACGATGCAAGCAAATACACTTTCTTATCTCACAATCAATAATATTAAAATACCTGTTATTAGTGAGCAATCAAGTGTTATTCCAACTGGACATTTAGAAGTAATTTTCATGGGTGGTGGAAATATGTTTAATCCACCAAAAAAACCTTTAGCAAAAATAGCTAGTGAAATGTTAAATCGTGGGACAAAAACGCTTGGTAATGTGAAGTTTGCAGAACTTCTTGAGAGCAAGGCGCTTGATTTAGATGTTGGCGTGGGACAGGCAACTTTAACTTTCACACTCAATTTCTTAAAAGAATATGAAGATTTTGCTTATACGCAATTAGAAAATCTTATAAAAGATCCGAACCTAACAAAAAGCACATTGCAAGATGTACAAAAGAAGTTACACGCAGCCCTTATGAGTAAAAGCAGTGATTTTGATTATCAGGCGACATTATTGCTTCAAAAAGGCATCTTTGCAAAGACACCATTAGCTTATCCAGCACTTGGTAATACAACACAAGAGATAGATTCAGTAACACTAAATGATGTTAAAAATTATCTTGATACAACGCTTGTGCTTGAAAATATGGTGCTTGTTATTGGTGGAGATTTAGATATAAAAACAAGTCTTACGAAACTTGAAAAGATATTTTCGCTTTTACCACAAGGAAAAAAGGTAGTGATACCACAATATAAAGTTAAAACCATTGCAATGAAAACGGCAAAAAAAGACACACAACAAGCTTATATCTATTTTGCAAGTCCCCTAAATTTGCAAAGCATAAAAGATGATGCTTATAAGGCTCAAGTTGCTGGATTTATATTAGGAAGTTCTGGCTTTGGTAGTCGTTTAATGGAGGAAATACGAGTCAAAAGAGGGCTTGCATACTCAGCTTATATGCGTCCAAATATTGCACGTACTAGCACTTATGTTGCAGGTTATATGCAAACTGCATTAGATAAGCAAGATGAGGCTATTGCACTAACGAAACAAATTGTAAAAGATTTTGTTGAAAAAGGAGTTACACAAGAAGAGCTAGATTCTGCAAAGCAATTTATACTTGGCAATAAACCATTGCAAGAAGAGACTTTGGGACAGAGGTTAAATGCAAGGTTTATGAATTATTATAATGGTTTGCCATTAGACTATCGAGATGAATTTTTGCAAAAAGTTGCTTCACTTGATTTGCAGACATTAAACGATTTTATCCGTGCACATGCAGAGATTGCTGATCTAAGTTTTGCAGTAATCACAAAATAAAGAAGTTCTTATTTTATATGTAGTATTATATGAAGCTCCAAGTATGTAAAAATCTTGATGATCAAAAGTGATTTACATAATATTTTAAGGCTTTGTTTGTTTTGGTAACTAATTTCTTGATTGTTATTAGTTTTAATATAACATATTAAGTTCTTATCTACTTTTACCACACTCTTTTACTTGGTTTTGTTATAAAATTTGAACATAGGGGTATCTTGATTATATAAGTCTTAATACATTGAAGAGCAGTGCAGTAATGCAGAATAAAGCACTAGCAAATTACAAGATTAAAATATGTCTTTACTTGCTTTATATGTTATGTGTGTTATGTCATTTTTTATCATATTCCAAATATGTATCATATTTATTGGTATAGATTGCAAATGGATGTGTTAATAATTTGCAAGAGGCCATATCTTTACACATTGCAACATAGAATCTATATCAAAAAAAACATGATAGATTAATGAATCAAATAAGGTGTATTGTAAAATCTTTTGGTGAGTTCAATCTTTCTTGAATGCCTCTAAGTAGATTAGATTAGGATATTTCGCTCACCTTTGCTATTTGGTGCAGAGAGAAAACCTTCTTTTTCTAGTGCTTCTACAAGTGATGCAGATTTATTATAGCCAATACCAAGCTTTCTTTGTAGATAACTAATTGAAGTTTTATTATCTTGCAGCATAACTTCTTTTGCTCTATCCAGCAGACTACCATCACCGCTAAATTTATCACCCATGTTTGCACCTGGCTTTGTTTCACTAAGAAAGCTCTCATCATATTGCGGTTCTCTTTGTGCTTTGATAAAATCAACAATATGCTCTACTTCTTGTTCACTTACCCATGGAGCGTGAATACGCATGAGTCCATTTGTAGTTGTAAAAAGTCCATCGCCATTACCAAGTAAGTCTTCTGCACCCATTTCGTCCAGAATAACCTTTGAATCAATGCGGCTGCCAACGCGATAGCTAATACGTGAGGGCAAGTTTGCTTTAATGTGCCCTGTGATAACATTTACGCTGCTTCTTTGTGTTGCAATAATTAAGTGCATCCCAGCAGCTCTTCCCATTTGTGCAATCCGTGCAATAAAGGCCTCCGCTTCCTTACCGCCTGTAATCATTAAATCCGCAAGTTCATCAATAATAATGACAAAATTTGGCATCTTTACGCCCACTTTTTCATTATATGAAGCAATATTTTTTACTTTGATTTGTGAAAATAACTCATAGCGTTTATCCATTTCGATCGTTGCTACTTGTAAAGCTTTGATAGCTTTATTTGGAGCATTGATAATAGGTGTAATCAGGTGTGGTAAATCCTCATAGGGTGCAAATTCTACTTGTTTTGGATCAATCATCATAAGTTTTAAATTATCTGGATCATTGCGATATAAAAGCGAAAGGATAATAGCATTAACTCCTACTGATTTTCCACTCCCTGTTGTCCCTGCAACAAGCAAATGAGGCAACTTTGCAAGATTTGCAACAATTGGCATACCACTTATATCCTTACCCAATGCAATAGTAAGTGGATCTTTTGAATCTAAGAAGGCAGGAGAATGCAAGATTTCTCGTAAATAAATTGTTTCTACTTTGCTATTTGGGATTTGGATACCTATGACGTCTTTGCCTGGTATTGGTGCTTGGATTCTAATGCTTTTTGCTTTAAGAATCCTTGCTAAGTCGTTTTTGTGACTTAGAATTTTTGAGACTTTTACATGTGTTTCTGGGCGAAACTCAAAAGTTGTTACGACTGGTCCTGTCAGGGTGTCAATAATATCACCACGAATTTTATGTGCATTAAAGATTTGCAACATTTTTTCTATTTTTGAATCAAGTTCAACATCTTGTATGCTATCTTGCTCTACTGGCTCTTGCAATAGTTTTAAAGGTGGCAATATAAAAGGTGGCATATCTGCGGTTTGTGTTGGCTTTGAGAGATTTGTATCATGATTTACAATGAGCATATCATTCTGTCTTGCTTCTTCTTTTTTTTGTGCAATTTGTCTTATAATCATGTCTTCTCTATCTTCATGACTATTAGGTTCTATATATTGCGTTGAGAGGACTGCCTCATTATGTGTCATTTGAGATTCTCTGTGTAACATAGAATCTTTTTGTTGTGCATGAGTGATTGTGTCTTTATGTGTAAATGTGTGATCTGTGTGTAGATTGTTGGATTGTTTTATTGTTATGGGTGATTGCGTTATGCTTGATTCTGATTTTGTGTTATTAGGCTCCACAATGCTAGATTCTATATTGTGTAATGCTGTTGCATTTTCTTTTGTATGTGCTGTATTGTCAAACATATAAATTAGGGGTTGTGACTGCAAGGAGTGTGCTTGTATGCCTGTAAAGTAGTGTGTACTTGCTGGGTTTATGGAATGTGGGAAGTGCATGTGTGTTGCTATGTGCTGTGGCATTTGATCATATGTATTTATTATGATATTTTGTTGTGTTGGCAATGTTGTGTGCTGGTTTTCTGCAGCGTTTTGGAAATTTTGCTGTATAGAATCGTCATTATTATTGTCCAATTGGTTTGTGCGGTAGGGATTATTTGATGTAGCTCTTTGTGAGTCTTGAGTGTTATCTGTAGCGTTGTGGATATTAGATTCTGTAATGTTAGTTGAGACACTTTGATTAGGCATAGATTCTATGTGTAGATTGATAATTTCCTGTGGCTTGTGTGTAATGCTGGATGTTATTGTATCAGGTGTTGAATCATCTTGTGTAATCTCTTTTATCTCAAAATCTGGCATATCTATATATTGGAAAACATGAGAATCTGTTTGATATGGTTGTATTGCTGTGGAATCCATTGCATTGTCATATTGATTAGGTGTTACTTGTGCAGAATCTATGTGATCAACATCTGATATATAAGATCCCATAGAGGTAGGGGTTATTTGACTATCATCGTTTTGATAAGTTTGTATATGATTGGTTTGTGGATAATCTTGTGTAATTGGCTCAATAAAAATTTCTTTTATATCATCCTCTTGTGAAGTAGCAATAGATTTAATAGAGTCTATAGATTCTGAAGAATGTGCAGGAGTTTCTGCGATGGAA
Organism: Helicobacter trogontum; assembly: GCF_000765905.2. Classification (GTDB taxonomy): domain Bacteria; phylum Campylobacterota; class Campylobacteria; order Campylobacterales; family Helicobacteraceae; genus Helicobacter_A; species Helicobacter_A trogontum. The sequence continues at coordinate 9,800 of NZ_JRPL02000015.1, forward strand.
TTATATATATCCAAATCCTGTGCAATAAAATCTTCTACAATAGAATTCTGTGTGCTCTCAAGATCTTGTTTTGTTGTATCTGCATCTAAGCTCTCTAGCTGTGTATCTATCTTCTCATAGTCTGGTAATGATGGGATTATTGTGGTGGTAGTTTCTGTGTGATCGTTATGATTGGCTATAGATTCTAATGGTGGTATTAATGGGTTTTCTTGCAAATTACTTGGCTGTAAATCCTGTGTATCCAGATTATGTATGTTTGGAACATATGGATGCAAGACTTGTGCTTGTATGGAATCTAGATTAGATTCTTGTTCATACATATCTGTATGAACCGGTGCACTATTTTTTTCCATAGATATTGAGCTTGTTTCATACGATTTGGCTAATGGGTTTACCTCTGTCTTTGTTGCAATAGTATTATGTGTTGTATTAATTGGAGAATGCTTAATGCTGTTAGCAGATTTTTTTTGCGTAAAGCTCATGTCGAGTGTTTTATAACTTGCTTGTGTTGGTGTTGGTTCTGCCTGTTGCACATCATTAAGTGTGATTTTTATCGTTTTTTTTTGTTCCAGGTGATTTGTATCTAAAACTGCTTCTTGTTGCGATGTGTTTACCATGTGAGCATTACTTTGTCTTTGGGGCTCTTTTATGCGTATAGTAGGTAAATCTTGTGCAGCTGTTTTGTGTTGCGTTTCAGTTGTATGACTTTTTGCATAAGTGTCTAAAGAACTTTGTGTGGTTGGTGTTAAATCGTTTTTTATTGTAGTCCCGTCTTTTATTGTAAAAGATTCTGCTGTTTTGGTGTGTATTGATATAGAATCTTGTGTTTTTTGTTTGATGAGATTTGTTGTCTTTACCTCTCGTGGCGGCATGTCTATGGTTTGCCAATCATCCATTGTCGCTAGCATCTTTGGTTGCTGTGTTTTTGCAAAACTTTCAAGAGGATTTGCATCACTTCTTTCTTCTTTGAGTCTAAACGTCATTGGCTCATCTGCATGAAATGTTTGTCGTTGATTTTGTTTTGGATAGAAATTTGTTTTTTGGAATCTCCTCAAAAGTTCTTCATCATTATTTCGCATTTGCGTACGTGGCGTATGTGTGATGGATGAAATATTGCCATCATCATATTGTTGATATGAAAGCGTTTGTGTCGTGCTCATATTGTTGCTAGGTTTGACTTGGATGTGGAAGCTTTCTTTATGATTGTGTGGCTTTTTTGCTTCTGTTTTAATATGTGTGTCACCAGGATTTCTTTCTTGATTATGCATCAAATTTTGGTTTTGCGTGTCTGTATTTTGAAAGACATCATTGTTTTTTTGGCGTGGATATTCATCAAGTGCTCTCTCAAGCAATGGTTCATAATCTACGTATTTGCTCTTTGTTGTTGTAACTTTCTCGCTCAGCTCTTGATTGACTATCTTTTTATTTTCTCTTTGTGCCTGATCTAAGCTTAAATCAGCGTATTTAGACTTTAGTTGATGAAATATTGTTTTTGTGGTATTCTTCAAGGCACACCAAGCTATCTGTAAGCTCCCTCCAAGATAGCCCACAATAAAAGTTGCAGTGCGTTCGGCAATACGTAATAATGCCATACTGATACAAATAAATGCCACAATTGCAACGCCAAATGAACCGATATAAGGTATAAGCATCTCCTGCAAATAATTACCAAATTGCCCACTATGGAATACCAGTGATTGCAAGAGCAATAACCCTATAAAGAGCAGTAAATATGCAAAGCTTAACTGAATCTTTCGAAAAGAATAGCTTGTGTCATCATGGAATCTGTAAATGGGCAATAAAAGCAGTGGTAAATATATGTATGCAAGATACCCAAACATACCGCGATTGAAGTTTGCAAAACTATTACCAAAGCCCCCGATCTTGAAGAAATTATTTGACAATGCGACACCACTTAATGCCACATCAGGTGAGGTATAACCAAAGATAGTTGCCAACCATAAATACAATATACAACAGCTAATAAAGACAAATATATAAATTTTTTTTATGATGAATCCTTGTTGCAAAATATAATTTTTCTGTTAAAATTATAGCAATTTTTTGTCTTGATTGATTTACGATTTTGATTGATAAGGAGTTGTGATGCATGGAAAAATAACGCGCTACACTGCTACGACGGGTTCAGGTGTTATTATGAATGCTTCAAAAAAGATCTTTGAGCTAAAAAAAGAAAGTTGGCATGATGGTAGAAATCGCCCAGCTGTTGGTATGTACGTGGAGTTTAGAACAAATGATGGGGGAATCCAAGTAACAGATGCACGTGCTTCAAAATATCAATCATTTCCACCAGATGCACTTATTAGAGAAATAGACTTTTGGAAAAGTAATACTGATGAAGAACTCCAAAATAAAGAATCAGAGTTGCGTGCAAAAGAAGTGCAAAAGATTTTTGCACAAACAAATTATTTGAAATTAACAGAAATTGAAATCAATCGCAGTGTGCAAGATTGTATTAAAGAATTTTTTAGTGCAGAACTTAGAAGTGTTGAGTTTCTAAAAGAGCTTGATCTATCAACATTGACACCACTTATCAATTTTTCAATTAGTAAAAGGTTTTTAAATAAAGCGTTAGATCACCTTATTTTTTCAGATAGAAAGCTCAATATTGATATGTTTGCAGAATACCACTCAAGACTTGGCACACTAGAATATTCGCATAATTTTTTTACAAAAAACGAGCTTAATCCAGAAAGAATATTTGAAGAGGCTTTTCTTGAATATCAGTTTAACTATAAAGGGGCAGTACGTGCTGCAAATGGCATTAAAGAACGCATTATGCAACTTCAAAATAAAATCCGCACAACTGCACATGATCTTAAAATACTCCACAAGAGACTTGAGGCAAAAAAAGGCGATGAAAATGAGATCAAGGAAAAAATCGCTAGAATGAGAGCTAATTCTGATAAAGCGCATGAAGAGACAAAAACACTCACAAAAGCATATGAGAATCTCGAAGGGCTATGTAAGAACTTTGCACAGAAGAATTTAAAAATTTTTGAAGCTGTTTTTAGAAAGACTGTTAGTATGCTGCGAGAAAAAACAGAAGAAGCATTAAATGTTACTGCTACACAGCTTGATAATCAGATATGGGAGCTTGGCATGAAGTCAGTTTCCATACGCAATGTTTTTTTTAAGCATGATATTAATGAACCTTATTGTATGATGACATTTTTAGGTCAAACTATTAAGAAGCTTGATAAAGGTAAGATTACAGCGGCTAATGAGCAGGCAATGTATAAATACTATACAAATCATCAAAGAAATTATGTCAAAAAGTTTCTTATCCTCACAAATCAGCCAAAAGTGGAAGTTAATGTAAAAATTGACATTATGAGTCAAAGTAAAAACAATAATGTTGTGATTGCCAAAAAGGATTCACAATTTTTTGTTGCTGTGAATAAAGAGAAATTTGAGGGTATCTATATTGATACGACAGGATTGGATAAGTCTGCTTTACAGCGTATTTTAACTGACACCAAAGAATCTAAATATAACAAAGAAGCCAATATCTCACTTATCACAAAAGAGCAAATTGCCTCCATGAAAGAATAAGTAAACCTCATTTGGTAGAGATTTAACTCACCATAAAGCATTATATTTTTGGTATTTTAAACATGCGTAATAAGAAATATCAAGTAAATATTGTTCTCCAAATTTTATCTTTGAATATTTTTTAAGCATTTAATAAATAAAGTAAGATTTTTGTGATATACCTAGTATTTGTAATAGTTATTCAAGCATAGTATATGTTTCATGATTACTTGTTGTCTCCACGTTAAAGGCTTAAATACAAGGTTTTAGATTCTAAAATAACATTTTTATTGTTGTAATTATGCATTAGATATTTACATGGGATATTTTTTATTTGCTTTTTAAAAATACTAGGAATTTGGGTTCTAAGAACTTCAATTTCAGAATCTTGTAATCTGTATAAGATGGTTGAAGTCTAAATCTTCATAGCTATACAAACTAATTTTATAGCCCAATATCAAAGTAGAATGAATATTTCTATTTTGCAAATATAAACTAATGAGCCAAGATATAAAAATCTAGTTAGATTTTTTGCTTTAAATCATAAGTTGCCATAATATTATGTCGTGGTATATCAATATTATGATTTGGTGGTTAGAAGCAATGCGTCTCTTATTTGCATGTTATTTAGAAATACACTTTTTATTGCTACAATGCAAATCTACGTGTTCTAGTTAAATCGTAAAGATTACTTACGAAACAATGATGCTTAAGTATGTGTTGTAGATATTATGTTATTTATTAAACTAGACTCATACTTAAGAGATACATATACAATGAAGGCTATTTAGGGATTTGTAGCAAAAAATAAACTAATGAGTTTTGTAAAAATGGAGAACAAATGAATAATACATTGATACAACCAAGAACTCTAAGTGGATTTAGGGATAGGTTGCCTCAAGAGGCTTATGCAAAGGCAAGTATTTTAGAAAAAGTAAGTGAAGTGTTTTTAAGCTATGGCTTCATGCCTATTGAAACGCCTCATTTAGAATATGCTGATATCTTGGTGAAACAAGGAAGCGAGGAGATTCAAAAGGAGTTGTATCGCTTTAGAGATCATGGAGATAGGGATGTTGCTTTGCGTTTCGATCAAACTGTGCCTTTGGCACGTTTTATTACGCAACATCGCCATGAGCTTATCATGCCTTTTAAACGCTATGTGATTGGAAATGTATTCCGTGGAGAACGTGCACAAAAGGGGCGATATAGAGAATTTACGCAGTGTGATTTTGATTTTATTGGCAGTGATTCCCTAAGCTGTGATGCTGAAATTTTACAAGTTATTTATAGTTCATTAAGTGCGCTCGGCTTACAGGAATTTACCATTTGGGTTAATCATCGTGATATTTTGAATGGAATTTTTGCACACTTTGGTTTGCATGAGAATATTGAATCAGGCTTGCGTATCATAGATAAGCTTGATAAGATTGGATTAGATGAAGTGCAAAAAGAGTTGCAAAAGGAATTGCAAATTACAGCAGAAAAAGCACAAGAGATTTGTAAGCTTGTTATGATTAAGCAGACTTCACATTATAGCGAATTCTTTAAAGAGATTGCTTATCTTAAAGATTATAATGATGCTTTACGTAAAGGGCTACAGGATTTGGAATCTATGTTTAATATTCTTGATGATTTGGAGCTTGATATATCGAGTTGTCGTATTAATTTTTCTATTGCTCGAGGGCTTGGCTATTATACAGGTATTGTTTATGAAACAACACTCAATAGATTAAAAAGTATTGGGAGTGTTTGTAGTGGTGGACGTTATGATAATTTGACACAGAGTTTTAGTAAAGAGCGATTAAGCGGCGTTGGTGCAAGTATTGGTCTTGACAGACTAATTGCTGCACTCATGGAGCTTGGAATCTTAGAATTGCATGGGACTGCGGTAAGAGCATTATTGATTGTAACAAATGATGCTTACTTTGCTTTTGCACATAAGATTGCAGAGGCTTTAAGACATAGCAATGTAAAGGCTGAAGTATATCCAGATGCAGTAAAGATTAAAAAATCACTGGGCTATGCAAATGCGAAAGGACATGAGTTTGGGATTATCATTGGTGATGAGGAATTTCAAACAAAAACACTTTCTGTTAAGAATATGACTTCTGGTATACAAATTGAGAAAGTCAGCTTTTTACATGCATTACAGATTATAAGAAATTCTTAATGGTATTTTTTGGGTAGGGTTTAAAAAGAAAATGAGAAAATAAAGGATATATTCTCTAGAAACTATACAAACGACATCAGAGAAAGCTTATATTTTTTATTGAAATATGCAAAAGAATTGGATTATGGATTTTTACATAGTTTTGCAATAAGCTTTTATGTAAAATAATGATAGAATTATAGGACCTTGTTGGTTTTTGGTTGTTAAAGGCTGATATAGTCATATTGAGAAGGTTTTGTCATAACTTTAGAGGAATATATAAAAATGGAAAGGAAGAACATGCAACTCGTTTTACTTGATTCGATGACACTTGGTGATTTTGATGAGAAGATTTTTACACAATTTGGTGATTTTAAATCGTATCCGACAACAAATTCTGCACAGGTTTTAGAACGTGCAAAGGACGCAGATATTATTATTACAAATAAGGTTGTGCTTGATTCTGCGATTTTATCTTCTTTGCCGAAGTTAAAGCTCATTTGTATAAGTGCAACAGGTACAAATAATATTGATATGGAGTATGCTAAAGCACACAATATAATAGTAAAAAATGTAGCTGGTTATTCTACACATTCGGTTGCACAACATACACTTATGTTGGCATTAAGTCTGCTTGGTCGTTTATCTTATTATTCACAATATGTGCAACAAGGACAATGGTGCAAAAGTGAAATTTTTTGCCACCTTGCTTATGATCTGCAAGATATTTATGGTAAGCAATGGGGTATTATAGGTTATGGCAGTATTGGTAAACAGGTATGTAGTCTTGCAAAGGCTTTTGGCGCACAGGTGAGTTATCATTCTACAAGTGGGAATAATACGCAAAATGACATACCACATAAGAGTTTAGATGAAATTTTAAAGACAAGTGATATTTTGTCCATTCATGCTCCACTTAATGATACAACACGGAATCTCATTGCAAAAGAACAATTACAGATGTTAAAGAAAGGAGCAATTCTACTTAATCTTGGTCGGGGTGGTATTGTTAATGAAAGAGATCTAGCACAAGCCTTACAAACCCAAGATTTTCTATTTGGTGCAGATGTGTTGGAATATGAGCCAATGCAGCCAAATCATCCCTTACTTGATTCTAACATTATGCATAAAGTCCTTATTACACCACATATTGCATGGGCATATAAAGATACAAAGGAACGATTGTTGCAGATGGTGGCAGAGAATATCAAGCAGTTTCTGAATGTGACTGCTTAATGCTGATTTAGCATGTTTTATATAAGCATACAAGTTATATGATTAAATACAATATAGTAAAAGTTTTAAATGAAGTATGCTTTTGTTTGATGATTTTTGAGAGATTCTGGGAAGATAGAGCAGGGTATAGACTCCTAAGCTCCAATAGCAAGGTAATGTATAACTTTGTATTATAGAATCTTAAAAAGCAAGGAAATATATGTTTTTTTGGTTTGTTGCAGTGAGATATCTAAGACCAACACTTGTAATTTTGTGTGGGTTGGAGTTTTTCTTTATCTGTGTGGATAGTTTGCAATACTTTGATGCTTTAGCACAATCTGCAAATAATGCAATTTGGTTTCTTGCATTTGATGCGATGTATGCATTTAATTATGTTTTACCCTTAGCACTTTTACTTGGGCTTATCGTTTTTTACATTAGTCTTATTAAAAGTAATCAATATGTAGCTTTGCTCTCACTTGGATACTCACGCAGAAAGATTTTTTATCCACCTTTTCTTATCATTAATCTCATTGTATGTAGTTATATTGGTTTAAATGCAACTGACTTTGTATATGCACAAGAAAGAGCAGATAATATTGTAAATAATAATAGCAATGCTGATGTTTCTAAAGATTTATTTATCCGTTATAACACTGATTACGTGTTTTTTGAAAAGGTATATCCACTTTTACAAAAGGCTGAAAATATACAAATCTATCACACAGAATATGGAGATTCAAGAAAGCTTATAAGTATTACTCGTGCAAAAGAGGGTTTTTTTCGTGATGATGAATGGGAGCTTGTAAAACCACAAGTATCAACTCTATCCACAAATTATGTCTTAGGCGATGTAGGTATGATAACTACCCAGCATGACTCTACAACAACGCTTAAAGGATTTAAACCAAAAGTACTTGATACTTTTTATAAAAATAAACCAGCCATATCAATAGTTGATGCATTTTATTCGCTACAGATTCTCATGCACGAAGGAGCAGATACAGGACGCACAAGAGGTGTGCTTTATACTCTTGCAGTTACTCCGTTTTTTATTAGTATGTTAAGCATTATTATTGCATACTATGCTCCACCACTTTCACGATATGGGAATCTTGCTATGCTTGGAGTAAGCCTTAGTGTACTTTCTTTGATTGTGTGGGGTATATTTTTCTCACTTGGAAAATTAAACGCCAATGCAGTTTTTATACCAGAGTTTAGTATGCTGGTGCCCATTGGTATTTTATTTATCATTAGTATTATGTATTATCGCAAATTAGATGAGATATAAAACAGAATTAATTTGTTGCTTTTGCTTATAGGATTTATTTAAGTATCTTGCCTACATTTTGTTTAATGAAATTCACTAGCTATCTTTATATTACAAGATTTAAGCTTCTATGTATATAGGTGTATTGAGGCATGACAATGTGCTACAATAACGTCATAGCGGTTCTGATTTTCTATTTTTATATACTTGTGAGATATTTTAAGAGTTTGTAATCTTGGGGCTGTTATATGTAGGCTTAATCTTGTTAGTATGAGTGCTACTTTTTGATGTTATTAACCGCTAACTCGATGTAATCTATTGCAATACAACTCAAGCAAGTTCCAAGACTACATTTCTTGGGAATACATTTTACAATTATGTATTCCCATTACACAACTAATGTGTTTGACATGCAAATTTTACATTCATATGAAGTGATAGAGGGATAACTGCAGATTCCATGATATTTTTTATATTAATTTGAGAATCTATTGTTTTCTTCTCTGTAAAATCATTTGCCACATAATCTAGATTTTTTCTCTCCATAGCATACATTGTATTTCCATGGAGTGACATATTTGCTATATGGCATTGTGCATTTAGATTTTTACTATATTCATCTTTAAGCATATTTGCTTGTTTTATAATTTGTTCTCTTAGTGTGACTTCTTGTGCTTTTTGTATGGAATCTGACAAGGAAAAATTAAATGAATAGTTTCTAAAATCTAACCATTCATCTTGGTATACAAGCTTTTTTATTTGTGACATCAATTCTTCATATTGCTTATATGTTGTCTCTTGTATTTTACACTTTATATTAAGGTAAATATTATACCCTGCTTTTTTCTCATTCTGATAATTATAAAACTCAACTGGACCAAAGGTATAAGGTGAATATTTGCAAATATCATTATTTGCCTGAGTTAGAGTGATAATGGAATCTAGCTTTTTTGTTATATGTTCTCTTTGAGATTCTGTGAGTGCAGAAGTGGCCCCCAATGTTTTGCTTTCTACTATACTAATTTCCATTTGCAACAAATCTGGTTTTACATTTTGCGATGTCTCAACAGATTGTGAGATTTCGATTTGATTGCTTTGATTAGATTCTATTACATTTTTATATGCAAATTTCTGCACTACAAAAATATCAAAAGCAATACCACCTGCAAACAAACATAAGACAATACATGCAATACCGATAAATTTAATCCAACGCATATCAATCCTTTTTACTTATAAAATAACTCAATTATAAATACCATATTTCAAGTTTTAGTTAAGTCGTGTGTATCGCTGTGTCTAAATTGCTTTCTAAGTAAATATTTTGTAGAATATTTGATTGACTAAATTATAGGCAGTAATTAATAAGTGATATTTGATACATATTTTACACAAATTATTTTTTGCTTTTACAAAGCATTTTTACAATACTGCAAACATTTTAAAAGTTAGGAGATTATGATGAAAAAAGTTTTTTCAATGGTGCTTGCAAGCGTGTTATCTCAAATGGCATTTGCAGAGACGCAAACACAAGGTGGTCAGCAAGTAGCAAAAGATTCTAGCTCACAAGAAGTGGCTGTAACGTCTGTAAAAAAAGAAAATAAGTTGAAGGGATTAGTTACAAATGCTAAAGTTAGTGGTTTTGGTTTTGCTAGGTTTTTTACCATTAATGGTTTTGATAATATTGGACAAAATGGACAAAGTCAACAATATAGAATAAAGCTTGATGTAACAAGTGGTAAAGTATATGGTTTTAGTGCAACTGCTGGGATTTTCTTCTCACAAGGATCAAGCACACCCGATGTAGGCAGCAATACAAATAGTGCAGTGCAGGGGGGTCGTGGTACTGCATTCACAAATAATTTTTCAGATAGATTTAATATTGCACAAATCTTTGCAAGCAAAGAATTTGATGTGGGTTCTATGAGTGCAAAAATTGATGCTGGAAAAATAAATATCTCTTCACCATTAAGCGATAATAAAGTAGACTTAGGTACAGGTTTTGTGGCAAATGCAAAGCAAAAGATAGAAGGTGGTAGCGTTAAGTATCATGTGTCATTCTATGATAGTTGGAATGGTGATCATGCAGGATATAATATGCGGACAAGATTATCAAGCAGTGATCATATGACGGCAGCGGGTGTTGGTATTGGTAATAATCTCACATTGGTTGGCGTAGGTGGAGATGTGATGAATAAAGCCTTAGATTTTAATATTTATGCAGGAAATATCTATGGCTTTATGGACTTTCTTGTTTATGGGGAAGCAAAGTATGGGATGAAATTTGGAGATTCCATAAAGCTTTCTATACTTGGACAAACAAGCATGGCATCATTAAATAGTAATGCACGACTTGCTCTTGGGTATAATGGTAAAAATCAGGCAAGTGGATTTGATACAGAATTGGTGAATTCAGCAAAGTTTCGCGGTATATTTAATGTCCAAGCAAAACTTGCTATAAATAAGTTCTCCATAAAAGCTGGTTATCTAGGTAGTTTTGGTGATGGTTATGGTACGCTTATAGACTATAAAGGTGGTATTGATACTGCAGGGAAAATATGGAATGGAAATCTTACGGCAACCTATGAAGGCTTAGGTATGTTTGGGTCTGGTAGCTTTAAAAACTCAAGCATAAATGTGGCTTATCTTGCAGCTGAATATGGATTTAAGATTCCTTTGAAAATAGGGGTTGATGTGGCTTATGTATTTGGTAATACCTATATGCCACAACTTAATGTCTCTCCACATAGTGTTACAGAACAAGTATCAGGACTTAGTCAAAAGTTTATTAGAGACGCAAGTTTTGTAGAGGTTACACCACATATTACTTACAAATTCTTTGATAAATTAGAGCTCTCATTTCTAGCAGCAACATTAGTAGGTGATATAAATTTCTTTAAAACAAGAACAGAATTAAAATATACCTTCTAATCTTTTCTCAATTACCTTATCGCATAATGTTTGAATGCATTGTGCCTGCTTTCTATCATGTTGGAGTTGTGTTTATATGACCTAGCAACTCCTAAATCTTGTATTTAGATGTTTTATGGAAGTCTTTTTGTCCTATTGAATCTAAAATTTTATATAAGAGCTACATTTATCATTCTATCAATCTTTGCATACAAGTTGTAATGTCATATGTTTGCTTGGGGCGAAGTAGAACTTATATAATAAGAAGTGGTTGTATCTATGCAAAAGTATATTCACGCAATTAGCTAAAAACCTTACTTCATATATAATCCATCGATTTTTTTTGTTGCTATATATTCATCTTTTACATTTATTGATTAGAGATATGAGTGCAACAGAGTGTCAAACATGTTTTTCTCGTTCTTCTTGATGAGCATGATCTTAATATCTTTTATACCGATTGTCATTTTTACAGGATGTAAAAAGCATTATAAAAACATTTGATGCTCATTTATCTATAATTTTGATGATGGTTGTGGTGTATTATGCTATTCTTCTTGTTTTTATAAGTAAGTGCGTCCCCCGCGATATGCTTTTACCCAATACTTATTGGTGAGGTTTGCTATCATTACCTTTCTTCCTTTCCCAGGTGCATGGATAAATTGATTGTTGCCAATGTAGATTCCAACATGATTTACTTGTTTTCCATTATTAGTAAAAAAGACTAAATCTCCTACCTTTAAGTTGCTTTTTGCCACAAATTTACCGCTATTATATTGCTCGATTGAAGTTCTGGGTAGGGTTAGTCCATTTAGCCTATACACTGCTCTTACTAATCCACTGCAATCAAAACCACTCGAAGTTGTCCCACCCCATTTATATGGGACACCTATATATTGATGTGCATCTTTTGAAATATTTTTTCTTACCTTGTCCTGTGTTTGCGGTTTATGTTGGTTTATTGCATAACTTTGAGGGCTAATGATAAAAAAATCATTGATAATGCGCTTTTTTTTATATGTGTCTGCAACCTTTCTTGCAGTTGCAGAATCTTTATAGTTACCAAAGCGAACTTTATACATCCCTTTTTCTTTAAAAAAGAAAGCATCAAGACCTTGTTTGTTGAGAAAATCAGCGAGATTCCCAGCATTTTTTAACTCACTGAAACTTCCAACCTGTACACTATAAGCCACATGTTTTACTTGCTCTTTTGCAAAAAGTAAGGCACACATCAAGGTTGTCATCACGCTCATAAGCAATATATTTTTCATATTTTTCCTTGCAATAAAATAAAGAACGAATTATAGCTTAAAGCCTCAAATAAAAAAACCAATTTGCAATAAGGTAACTATCATAACAACTATAATATTACTCATAGCGTAATGCTTCAATAGGATCAAGTTTTGATGCTCTTTTGGCGGGTAGATAACCAAAAATTACTCCAATTATTGCAGAGAACAAGAATGCACCAAATGCAACCCACATATCAAACACAAAAGGTATATCCATTTTTATTGCAACCCCCCATGAGATAAAAAAAGCTAGAATGATTCCAATACTACCGCCAAGTGCACTTACTACAACAGATTCTATGAGGAATTGCAACAAAACATCTCTCTCTAATGCACCAATGGCAAGACGAGTACCAATTTCCTTTGTTCGCTCTGTCACTGATACAAGCATAATATTCATAATCCCAATACCACCTACAATCAAACTAATACCTGCAGCTGAGCTTAAAAATATAAATAAAATGCGCATGGTAGATGTCATACTCTCTTCAAACTGCTTTGTATCCATAATGTCAAATGTGTCAAGTTGTCCTCGTTTGATATTTCTATGCTCCCTTAAGATTTGTCGAATCTGCTCACTAAGATTACTAGAATCTATACCATCTTTCATCGATATCATGATTCTATCAATATTATAATTACTTGTAACACCTGATATATCACGTAAATAAGTTTTAAATGGGAGTGCAATAAAATCATCTTGATCGTTACCAAAACCACCTTGCCCTTTTGCCTTAAACACTCCAATAACTTCACAAATACTCTTACTGATACGCACTTTTTCCCCAAGAGGATTAGAATCTTTAAATAAAACAAGACGCACACTTTGCCCTAATATACATACATTGGAGCTAAGATCTTCAGTATTAAAAGGGCGACCAAGCTCTACTTGCCAGTCTGCTACTTTAAAATAATTATTTGTTATTCCGCTAATTGTTGTATTGGTATTAACACCCATGTATTGTGCAATAGCACTTGTGCTAGAGAGGGGAGCAATATGTTTTATAGAAGCAGTTAATCTAGATTCCAAAATCTCAACTTCTCTATTTGTAAATTTTTTACTTAGAGAACCACCCCCTGTATTGAGTCTAAATGCTGGACGTATAACAAGCACATTACTACCCATACTTGCGATTTGCATTTGCACCTTTTTTGTCGTGCCATTTCCTAAAGAAATCATTACAATTACAGAGCCAACACCAATAATAATCCCCAACATTGTTAAAAATGCTCTTAAATAATTGCGTGAAATCTGCCGAAAAGCAAGTGATATAGCATTCCAAATCATATATACCTCTATATTAACTTATATCTTAGGCTTAATTATAAGATATTTTATGCAAACTAGATTCTCTTCTGTTTAAGTGAATATGGGGTTTAGAGTATAAAATCTATGGAGTTGAGGGGTTATATAAAATATAAAAAAGAAATAAGAGGTTTTTAAAAGAGATTTAAAGTTGTAAATCTTATGTAAGCTTTTATAAAATGCAGTTTCATTAAGTATATATAAAGAATAAAAAGTAGACTTTTAGTAAAGGCTAAGAATGGACAAATACCTTAAAACATATCGCATTAAGTTCATCATCGCATATTGTATGCCATTTTACTAAGCCACACTTTTATTCTTTATGTAATATAGAGATCATTGAAATAGTATTGGGATATTTGGTTGCTTCTCAAGGTTAGGATAATCAAGATAGGGTATATCACCACATTCATTTCGTAATGCAAAATCCTTTGGCAATAAATATTTTCTTGCATAGCTTACTTCCAATAAACTTGACATAAAGCGATCCTTGATATAAAAATTATGACCACCCGCATTGTAATGTAGGTGTATTGGATGAAAGGCATGATGAAACTTTTCTAGTATGGCCACATGTCTTTCTGTCTGTAATGAAGATCTTGGATCACAATTATGGAATTCAAGAATAATTTGTGAAAAATACTTTTCAAGTATATTAAAATCAAGTTTTTCAAAAATTTCCCACTCTGCACCCTCAATATCCATTTGCAATATATTATGAGCTTTTTCATCAAAATCATATTGTTGTATAATATCTTCAAAAGTAATTGTTTGGCGATCTCTCATTGTTCCAATAAACTTTCTATGGAATATCATATTTTTGTGGGTATCTGGTGCCTTTTTTTATACTTGCATCATACTGCAACACCTGATACCCCATATTTGCCATTTCTAAATCCCAAGGGGAAAAATCAGAAATACCTAGAGAGACTGCTTTTGGCTGCGAGGTTGATGATGAGGGGGGGGGGGGTAACATCACATATCCACCATCCATCTTACCACCTATTCTCACGAGATTATTAAGTTGTGCTGGACGCACAGAATAAAGATACTTTTTCATATTTTCAACACAAGATTTACGTGAATCAACTGATACTTGTAGTCCTAATTGAAGCATTGCAAAAAGCAAATCTTGATGCTCTTTATTTTGCACACAATTTTGTATTGCAAGATTTGTTATTATATTTTTTTGCAAAACATACAACTTTTTATTAATACTTTAATCTTCCTTAAACATCCACTTTGGATTTAAGCAACATTTGCTATCAATTAACTCCAATTTACCACCCATAAATATAGAGCACTTATTGCATTACAATAATTTATATTCTTGCTAATCTAAAATCCAACTTCAATAGTTCCAAGTACTTCGAATGAAGCATTTGGATCAATTTCAGCATGGCTTAATACTACGACAGAATCTAATTTAAATTGCTCTAATTTAATGCTTAAAGGCATACGCAATTGCGGATCAACTACTAAAATAACTGGGGTAATATTCCTTTGCAGGATTTTTACACTTTCTTGCTCTACTGCATCGATTAGCTTCTGCATTTCGCTTGTGTTGAGTAACAAGAATTTTGCACCATGTTGGTCTTTTAGTTTATTTAACAAGAAATGTTCAGAATCTTGAGAAAGTGTCACAAGTTTGATATTACCATCCTCAGACTTAAAGACATTTGTAATAACACGTGAAAGTTTAGATCGAACTTGCTCTACAATAATTGCAACATCATTTTGTACGCTTGGGGCAATATCTGTGATTGTTTCAAGGATTGTGAGCATATCCTTAATAGGTATACCTTCATGCAACAAAGCTTGTAATACACTGCGGATAACACTGGAGGGCACTTTTTTTGCCTCTTCGATTGCTGCTGGGTATTCTTCTTCGAGCCTATCCATAAGCTTTTTGACTTCATCTTTTGTAATAAATTCTTCAGCATATTTTTTCACAAGTTCACTCATATGAGTTGCAATAACAGTTGATGGATCGATTACTGTGTAACCTTGAATAATTGCATCTTCCTTTAAATTTGCATCAATCCACATTGCATCAAGTCCAAAAGCTGGTTCTTTTGTCGGTATCCCATCAATTTCTTTTGCTACCATACCTGTGTTCATAGCAAGGAATTTATCAGGCATAACTTCACCACTACCAATTTCAATACCTTTCAAGAAAAACTGATAGGTTGTAGGACCAATGCCTGGATCATCAGTCATGCGGATTTGAGGCATTAAAAAACCATAGTCTCTTGCTATCTTTTTTCGGATTCCACGGACTCGTTCAAGCAAGTCCCCTCCCTGATCTACCGCGGCAAGACGGATTAAGTGGTAGCCTAGGTGGAGCTCCAAAAATTCCACTTTTAACACCTCATTAATTGCTTTTTCTTCTTCTTTTTTGATTTCTTCTTGTGTTTTTGGCGGTCGTTTTGGCGCTGGTTCTTGTATTGGCACTTTTTCTCCACTCGCTTGTGCTGCCTTTTTGGCTGCTAGTTTTTCCTTTGTTTTTTTACCGCCAAATCCACTTATCAGTTGATTAAACTTTGCAAACATAGAATCTTCATTGTCTTTATTGATAAGCCATGCTGCAAACCAAAAAATTGCTCCAACAAATGCAAGAGGCAATGTGGGAAAACTAGGTGCAAGTGAAAAAATAAAAAGAATAAAGCCTACAATAACAAGTGTTTTTGATTTATCTGTTAATTGTTTTACAAGGTTATTTGCGAAATTCTCTTCTTCGCCCTTTGTAGTTCGTGTTGCAACTATACCTGTTGCAGTCGCTACGATCAATGCTGGAATTTGCCCTACTAAGCCATCGCCAATTGTAAGAATTGTAAATACTTTTGCAGCCTCTGCCATTGTCATACCATTTTGAAATACCCCTATACAGAATCCACCAATAATATTAATGATAGTAATGATAATAGCAGCAATAGCATCACCTTTTACAAATTTGCTCGCACCATCCATTGCACCATAAAAGTCAGCCTCTTGTGCCAAACTTTCGCGTCTTTGTTTTGCTTCTTTTTCATCAATAAGTCCAGCATTCATATCAGCATCAATTGCCATTTGTTTACCAGGCATTGCATCAAGTGCAAAACGTGCTCTAACTTCTGTTACACGTGTCGAACCATTGGTTATAACAAGTAGATTCACTATAATAAGAATAATAAAGATGATCACACCAATTGTATAGCTACCACTTGCTACAAATTCACCAAATGCTTCCACAATGCGACTTACATGTTCTGCACCATTGCTACCTTCACTAAGAATCATACGTGTGGTTGCCACATTTAATGCAAGTCGATATGCTGTTACAAATAATAATAGTGTTGGAAAAGTAGAAAAATCCATAGGTTTATTAATGTAGAGTGCAATTAAGATAATAAGAATGGATAATGCAATAGATATGGTTAAAAGTAAATCAAGCATTGGTGCTGGTAGTGGTATAATGATTACTGCTAGAATCATCACCACAAACACAACAACACCAAGATCCTTTGACTTTCCAATGAGTTTTAAAAATGGAAAAGCTCTCTGCAGAATACCACTATTTTGTTCTTTGTCTGCCATAGTAATGTTTACCTTAAAAGTTTCATATGATTTCTAAGTTTCTAAAAATATCCTCATATTTTACCAAAAATATTGAAAAATATGTTAAAATCCATTCTTTAATTTCATTTTACCATTTATGGAGGTCATCATGGCTACTGAATTGGCAAATAAGCAAGAGATTATCTCACAATTTGCTAGAGATTCTAAAGATACAGGCTCAAGTGAGGTGCAAATTGCACTTTTAACACATAGGATTGCAAATTTAACACAACACTTAAAAAGTAATCCAAAGGATCACTCAAGTAGGTTGGGGCTTTTGAAGCTTGTTGGACAAAGAAAAAGTTTGTTGAAGTATTTGAAGAAAAATAAATATGAGAGTTATATTAAGACTATAAAAGCTTTAGAAATTAAAGATAAAGTCTGATATTAGTTTTACTTTCATAACTATCAATTAGGCTCTAAAAGTTACTTTTAGAGTTTCACATTTTTTTTTGGTTTTTCCCGTTTTTGAGGGAGTATGTGTGCGAGTTGGATTTGGAATTTAGAGACACAAATTTTTAACCATCTTCGGTTATTCACGCCTATTTCTCGATCATCTTAGTGTTATACCGCATAGAATCCAAGCTACCCTAGAGTATATTCATTATTAAATTGAGTTTTATTAATTCTTGCATAATTGTTATATGTATTTGAGATGCACTATTTCTAAATTTATTAGCTTGTTGCTTAAACTCGTTTTAGTTTTGCATTTATGATGTTTTATGATGCAATCTTATATGGGTTACTATAGTATATGCAATATAATCTTTCTTTAATAATTCTTGATATTAAATTTAATCTTCTTAATTGTAGTTTATGGCTCATGTTTGTTGTTAATTTTTTATTAACCATTTAACGCATTTAAGCTATTACTAATAAAATGAATACTAAAATTATATTCGTGTTCGTGTGACTCAAAATTTTGGAAGAAGGAGAATTGTATGCAAGAGGGCATAAAACAATATGACTACTCGCTTGCAAAGCTATTTTTGCTTGTCTGTATAGCAACGGGCTTTCTAGGTATGTTGATAGGTGTAATTTTGGCATTTCAGTTAGCAGTCCCAGATTTAAACTATATTGCTGGGGAATATTCCATTTTTGGTAGATTGCGACCATTACACACAAATGTAATTATTTATGGTTTTACATTGAGTGGTATTTGGGCAGGTTGGTATTATTTAGGACAAAGAGTGCTTAAAATCACTTATCATGACCATCCATTTTTAAAGTTTGTTGGTGTGTTGCACTTTCTCATGTATCTTGTTGTGTTGGTATTGGCACTTTATACATTGTTTTCTGGTATCACTCAATCAAAAGAGTATGCAGAGCTTCCATGGATTGTGGATATTTTTGTTGTGATTACTTGGGTATTATGGGGTGTAAGTATGTTTGGCTCTATGGCGGTTAGAAGGGAGAAAGTTATCTACATTTCATTGTGGTACTTTATTGCTACTTTTACTGCTATTTCTGTGCTTTATATCTTTAACAATCTTGCTGTTCCTACAAAACTAGTTACAGGTTATGGTAGCTTTTGGTATAGTATCTCAATGTATGCTGGAACCAATGATGCGTTGATTCAATGGTGGTGGGGACACAATGCGGTTGCTTTTGTCTTCACTTCAGGGATTATTGGCTTGATTTATTATTTCTTGCCAAAAGAATCTGGACAACCCGTTTTCTCATATAAATTAACCTTGTTTTCATTTTGGAGCTTAATGTTTGTATACATTTGGGCAGGCGGACACCATGTTATTTACTCAACCGTGCCAGATTGGGTGCAAACTCTTGGCTCTGTGTTCTCTGTTGTGCTTATTTTACCTTCTTGGGGAACTGCTGTGAATATGCTTTTAACCATGAGAGGACAATGGCATCAACTCAAAGAGTCACCGTTGATCAAGTTTTTAATTCTTGCGTCTACATGGTATATGTTGGCAACACTTGAGGGTCCAATCCAATCTATTAAATCAGTTAATGCGTTAGCACACTTTACTGATTGGATTATTGGACATGTGCATGATGCTGCACTCGGCTGGGTGGCTTTCACTATTATTGCCAGCGTGTATCACATGTTGCCTCGTCTATTTGGTAGAGAAATCTACTCTAAAAAGATTATTGAGGCGCAATTCTGGATTATGACAATAGGTATTGTGTTCTATTTCTCAAGCATGTGGATTGCGGGTATAGTGCAAGGTATGATGTGGAGAGATATTACACCTTTAGGACAGCTTAAATACTCTTTCATTGATACTGTTGCGGTGTTGAAGCCATATTTTATCATGAGAAGTATTGGTGGGTTGTTATATCTTATTGGCTTTGTAATGTTTATTTATAATGTTGTAATGACTATAGTGGCTGCTCGTGAGCTCAACAAAGAACCTGAGTATGCTTCCCCTATGGCATCTTAAGGAGGTTTTATGTTTGCTTGGTTGGAGAAAAATCCATTCTTTTTCACAATTGCATTTGTTGTTGTGTTTTCTGTAGCTGGGTTGGTACAGATTATACCTGATTTTAGAAAGTCTTCTCTTCCATTAGAAGGTTTGCGTCCATTAACTGTGCTTGAGACTGCTGGAAGACAAGTATATATCAAGGAGGGCTGCTATAATTGCCATTCACAGCTTATTCGCCAGTTTAAAAGCGAAGTGATGCGTTATGGTATGTATAGTCTTGGTGGTGAATATGCTTATGATAGACCATTCTTATGGGGTTCTAAGAGGACAGGACCAGATTTGCATAGGATTGGTGATAGAAGCAGTAGCGACTGGCATGCTAATCATATGTATGATCCAAACTCTGTTGTACCCAAGTCTATTATGCCAGCATACAAGCACTTATACAATAAGGAAGTAGATTTTGAGACTGCTTATGCGGAAGCATTAACTCAAAAGAAAGTTTTTAATGTGCCTTATGATGTTGAGGGATTGAAAACTAGTGTTAAGCTTGGTTCTATTAAAGAAGCGAAAGAACAATTTAAGGTGGAAGCAGGACAGATTGTAGAGGAAATGAAACATAGTCAAACAACTCAAATGTTTGAAGATGGAAATGGTAAGATTACTGAGATTGTGGCACTTATTGCTTATCTTAATAGTCTAGGTTCAAGCAGAATTGTTAAATAGGTGAAAATCTGAAAGGAGATTTGCATGAGTCTTATAATATATGGTTTTGATTTATTGAGTTTGAAGGGGGCTTATTTGCTCTCTACCATTTTTTTAATAATTTGGCTATATGCTTATATCTACCATCTTTACCGATCTCAGGCGACTGGGGAAGTAGATTATGAGAAATATAGTAAACTTGCACTTCAAGATTCTCTAGATGATGTGTTGATAGAATCTTGTGATAACAAAAACAACAAGATGGCGGAAAGGAGATAATAATGGGTTGGTTAAGCGATCACGTCAATCTAATTGGCTTTATTGGTGCTGTGGTGATTCTTTTGCTAACTATTGCGATAGCATGGTTTTATATTCAAAAGATGAAAACAGAGAGCGTAGGAGGAGAGCTTACAGAACATTCATGGGATGGTATTAGAGAATTTAATAATAATATTCCAACAGGTTGGCTTTTATCTCTCTTAGGACTTATGATATGGGCTGTTTGGTATATTCTTTTTGGCTACCCTTTAAATGCTTATTCACAAATTGGTGAATATAATCAAGAATCTCATGCTTATAATCAAAAGTTTGAAACAGTACATGCAAATTTAGATTCAGATAAAATGCGTGAGATGGGTGAGCAAATCTTTCTTGTGCAATGTGCACAATGTCATGGGTTGAGTGCTGAAGGTAATGATGGTAAGGCACAAAACCTTACTCATTGGGGTAAACTTGATGGTGTTATGGATACTGTTCGTAATGGTAGCTTTGGACTTACAAAAGAAAATGGTGAAGAGTTTGGCGGTATGCCATCTGGTCTTTTAAGTGAGGAAAAGGATATACAAGCAGTTGCCCACTATGTGATGAGTGAGATTGTTAAAGATACCTCCATGAAGTATGATGAAGAGCTAGTAAAAGCTGGAAATGAAATTTATCATAGTGAAGAAAATGGTACATGTTTCCAATGCCATGGTGCCAATGGTGAGGGTGTAGAAGATATGGGTCCAGCACTTCAAACATATGGAAAAACTGAGTTTCTAGCAAATGTTTTACAGCATGGTAAAAAAGGTGAAATAGGAGTTATGCCATCTTTCCAATATCTCAATCTAAGTCAAAAAGAAGTAGAAGCTTTGCAAATATTTATTGCGGCAAAACAAAAGATTCAGTAGTCTAAGGAGAAGTGTATGCAAGCGATCATAAATGTTCTTAATAGTTTAGTTGGTTTTTTCCTTGCTGTGTTGCTTGTAGTAATAGTGGCAGCAATTGGTGGTTATAATGCTATGAAGATTCAGCAATCAAGTGCCACAACATTCTATAGTGTTGATTCGCATAATTTAAAAAAGAATGATACTGCAAATCAAAATGCGTTTAAGATTATAGATAATAAGGAATAAAAAGGAGTTTATAATGAAATTTACAGGACTTGAAAAATTTGTAGCACTTGTGCTTGTTGGGTTTGGTTTGCTTACTATAGTGCTTACGCTTACGCCATATGAATTTTTACATGCAATATAGAGATTGAAAGGTGAGTTTTAGTTTGAGTAGAGTGCATTATGTTCTTGCAGTATTTATCAATTTAGTTGCGTTGCAGGTGTTTGCATTTGCAGTTGAGAGTGAAAAGTCTAGCGGTGTTGTTGCAACAGAACAATTTCCTGCGACATCTAATCTTTTAGATAGCTCCAATAGACATTCTCAAACTGATACTACTTATAAGAAACAAAATAGTGGTGCTAATTTAATAGATAAAAATGGTTATTTGCAAGGAGATATTGATATACTCTCGCAAGATGCACCTAAAATTATACAAGAGTTATCTAGTGTTTTATACAAGAAGACAGGCGTTAAGGTATTTTTACATGTTGTTGAAAGGACACCACAGGATAATGCCAAAGAGCATGATGATACAGACATAAATGAAAGATTTCATAACCGCAGATCTTATGAGTCTCGCATTATAGAGCAGATACATGGTAACTATGCTATTATATTTCTTTTCTATAGTGATCATGCTATAACATTAAAGAGTAATTTGGATTTTTTAAGTGATTCTAATGTAGCAGAACTACTAGAGAATTATGCGTATCCTTATTTACCTGCAGATAAAGTAGGGACACCACGTTATGATAATGGTGTAAATGAGGGAGTGTCAAACTTGTATCTTGCACTAATACACGCAATAGCACAATCTTACAATGTGGAGCTGAATGCACCAAAACCCATGGAGAGACAAAGCGATGTGACAAAGGTTATAATATATTCCATGTTGCTCATTCTTCTTGGTCTATTTGTATTGGTGCGTTTTGGTTTACTTGCATTTAAGAAGAAAGGATAAAAATGACAGCAAAAAAACGCACATTATGGCCTTTTGGAATTTTGCTTGTTATTGCATTGGGTATTGTTCTCATTGTGATAAGTATTCGAATTTCGAGTAAGCAAAGTATCGATACAGACCATACTTTTAACATAAAACGTATAGAATTGGATGAAAAAATTAATTCTATCATGCAGCAACAAAATGCTTTTGAGAATCTTTATAATGTACGTATCAGCACAATTGGTGATGGTGTGAATGCGCCAATCATGAAAAACCCTTACTACACAATACCCGTTCCGCGGGATATACCAAAGAATGAGGGTTTATTGCACGGAGATAATAGTGTGTTGACAATATATCTTGAAAGGAAGAAATATGATGAGAGTACTCAGGATATATACATAAAATCTGTTGATTTAGAGTTTGTTAGGCTTGATCAAGGTGAGAAGAAAGCAAGCAAACTCTCAGTTCCTATGATAAAAAGTGGAGAAAATACGTATTCTACCAAAGCTTTTTCATTACCTATGCAGGGATATTATCAGGCTCGATTTAAGATTAATGCCAAAGCTACAAATACAAAGCAAGATGAGAGCTTCCCTGTTTATTTCTATCATTGGGTATTTAATGGATAGGATAATTCACAGCCGCAGTGTTTTGTAAGTGGTAAATTATGCAACAATCTATAGGTATGAAACGTAAAAAAATAGACACACTGAAAAACTCCTATGAGTTTGATATAGTGTTTAAGAATGGTTGGCGTTTTAATAGGGAATTTATGGCAATTTATGTTATTCCTTTACGTGATTTTATACTGCATTTACGCAAAAAAAAGCAGTATAATCGTATGATAGAATCTAAAATGCTTTTAGGTTTCAGCATAAATAAAAAAGTAGCAACAGCATGCAAGAGGAATCTTATTAGACGTCAGATTAAAGCTATTATGCAAGAGTTTCATGTAAATTATAAGGGCTATGCCTTTGTTTTTATATGTCGAAAAGGTATTGTAGAATATGATTTTATTGCTTTAAAGAAGCATATTCTCTATAGTATAAAACGACTTACTCAATCAAAAAATACAAGAGATATAAGAGATACAAGCAAATATTCGCCTATATCATAGTTATGCAATAAGTCCACTAATTAAGACATCAAAAGCACAAGCAGCAACACTTCAAACTTTATCATATATCTTCTGAGTTTCATTTTATCGTTTAACATTACAAAAATACTAGAATTTTCGATTGTGTGTGTTGTTGGTAGAATAAGAAAGTTAATTGCGATGTATAGGCTATTTCATGGTTGCAAATATGTAGAACCTAAGTATCAAAATCACACCCTCAACCCTGCATTCTTGTGATTTCATCAGTGCATATTTATATTTTTTTTGGAGTTAGGTTTATAAAATCTATATGTTTATTTTGTTGATATATTGCAGAGATTTATATTATTAGAACTTGTGTTTTGTTTGCGCTTCAAGTGTGAGTAAATGCTTTTTAGTATCAAGTCCTGCACGATAGCCACCTATTTTTCCATTGTGACTTACAACGCGATGACAAGGGATAAAAAATAATATTGGATTGTTTTTACATGCGTTACCAACTGCACGCATAGCATTTGGTTTTCCAAGAATATTGGCAATATCTTTATAGCTCCTTGTTTCCCCATGAGGAATATACATGAGTGTATTCCACACATCCTTTTGAAATGAGGTTCCCTGCATATATAATGGTATGGATAATAAGAACATGCTATTATGTTTCATATTTAATGGAATACTGCCTGATAAATAAAGTGTTAAGGCTTTTATAGCCTGCTTACTTATATGGTTTTCTTCTAAAAGCTTATACATTTCAATACTATGCAATGAATGTTGTGTTTCCTCATTAAAGAGCTCTATATTTATAATCTTGTCTTTATAAATCATAATGCCTATATCACCAATCACGCTTTTATATAGTCCGCCATAATGATTTCGCATACTTTTTCCTTTTACGCTACAATTACGATATAGATTCTAAATATTAGGTAATGTATGCAAACAATTAACAATATTGGTATTTTTGATAGTGGCGTGGGTGGTTTAACCGTGTTAAAAAGCCTCATTGAGGAGGTAGGTTTTAATCATATTGTATATTATGGTGATACTGCACGTGTACCCTATGGCAATAAGGATACAGAGACCATTCGCCGTTTTTCATTGGAGGCTTTAGAATTTTTCTCGAATTTTGAACTTGATTTGCTCGTTGTGGCATGCAACACTGCTTCAGCTCATGCTCTGCATGCTATGCAGGGATGCTCTAAGATACCAATTATAGGTGTTATTGAATCTGGTATTGCCGCACTTACGCAGCAGCAGATAGCAAAAGACAAGCATATACTTGTATTGGCAACAGAAGCTACAATAAAATCAGATAGTTATGCAAAAAGTCTGCGGAATCTAGGATATACAAATATCACAAGCCTTGCTACAAATCTTTTTGTAAGCTTGGTAGAGGAGCGTGTATTTAGTGGAGAAGTTGTGGATTCTGTATTGAGACATTATTTTTCATCAACCTTGAAGCCTGATGTGGTGATATTAGGTTGTACACATTTTCCCCTCTTGTTGCAACCAATGCAGAAATTTTTTGGTAATAATGTAAAATTTATCCATTCTGGTGAGGCGATTGCATGTTATGTAAGAGAACATTTTCAAATAGCACAAAACTCTAGAAATCTCATTGATTTTTTTGCAAGTGATAATGTAGCAAAGCTAAAAAGCACTGCAAGATTGTGGCTCAAAGAGGGCACATACTTAGTTAATGAGAGATGAAACCTTTCATGCAAGTTTATATAGCATTATAATCTATTTTTGTTTTTGCTATAATCACGCTAATAACATTATTAAAGGCAACAATGTACCACAATGCACAAATAAATAAAGAGTTGATCAATAAAAGACGCTTAAAAATCTATCAGATAGCTGAGGGTTATTGTTATAATAGCGATAGCTTGTTTTTATGGGATTTTATATTACCGCATATAAAACCTAGAGCCAAGATTCTTGAACTTGGAAGTGGGAGTGGCATCATAGGGTTACTTTGTGTAAGATCAAAGAATGTGGCACTCTATCAAATCGAAAAGCAGGTTGAATATGCACTAATGAATGCAAAAAATGCACAGATAAATCATATAGATTCTGTCATTATTCATGCTGATTGCAACATGATTATTCAATCTAAAGATATATTAAAAGAATTGCATGCAAATATGCTGTGCAACGATAAAAAATTAGAGGCAATATTTACAAAGCAACAATTATCTAAGGTTTTAGCAGATAAAAACTTGAATGATTTAAAACAAAATACAACAGATTGCAAGAATCTCCATTCCACAAGTTTATACTCAAAAACTTGCAATTATTTAAATTCGATAGATTCTGAAAGATTTCTATCAAAAAGTCTTACTTGTGCTCAAATAGTAGGAAATGCTTTAGATTCCACACAAGAGCATATAGAATCTAAAGCATTTTTACACCAAAGTCAAACTCTACAACACGCAGATATTCCTTCGCTTCCTTATTTTGATATGATTGTAAGCAATCCGCCTTTTTATCACACGCAGACTTTGCAATCAAATAATCCATTTAAAGCGCAAGCCACACAAAGTCATTTTCTCCCTTTTTCAACAATACTAAAGTTAGCAAAAAAAGTCTTAAAACCACATGGCAAATTGATCTTTTGCTATGCTCCTACTATGATTGCAGAAATTTTAGAATCTTTAATGGCATTTAATTTTGGTATTGAAGCTTTGCGTTTTGTATATCCTCGCAAGGATAAACACTCTACTCTTGTACTTGTGTATGCAAGGCATAATAGTAAAGCTCAAACGCGTATCCTACCTCCACTTATAACGCACAATGGATTAGCCCAACAAGATAATACAGAAGAAGTGATATCTATTTATAATGCCGCATATACACAAAGCCTTAAAGTTTCCTATGATGATATTGTATGGGAAGATTTATTGTAATGTTTGTGAGATTAGGAGATTAGATTGATTTATATGAAGATTAGTTTTACTTGCTAGTCAACATCAGTGTGCTTGGAGCTGCATTCAATTTTAAATGTTTGGATTAAGAATAAAACTATATAATAAGACATATTTTAAAGTCTTAATGAGATCTTATTTCAAGATTTATTTAAGACTTGCATTGCTCTTGTTTTTGCAATGTGTTAATAGACTAACATATAAGCTTAGAATCTAAAGTTTATACCTAAATGGAGGCTAAATGGACTATTTAATTCTACTAGGTGATATTGCGTTGCTTGTCCCATAATGTTTGGAAGGTAGCTTGAATTTCTTTGTGGTATGTCATAGGCGAGATAGCGAAGTCGAAATTCAAACTCAAGAAATGATAAGGCGTAAGCCACCCCAGCATTAATACTACCACCAAAAGCATTCATATTGCCAAGATATTGAGTGCTGATAATATTATGTGCTAATCCAGCACCAATAAATGTGCTTAACCCACCTGCAATAACAAAGCGATAATCCACATTAAGTCCGATTGTATGCATATTGTATGCACCAAGTGTCATTTCCTTGCTATTCAAATATGAGTGCATGTAATCAATATATAATTTTACGCCATGACGAGCAAGAAAATACATGTCATAGCCGATTTTAGCACCATAGCTTACTCCAAATAGGCTTTTGTCATAATCACCAGGCAAATCATCGTAAGGGCGTGAAGTGCTATAATATTCTGATGACATTTGCATGAGGCTACCACCACCATAGACCCCTAATACAAACTTATTTTGATTTCCTGCTTTATTGGAATCATTATTTTCATCTGCATAAACCAACATGGATAAACATGTGCATATACTGAATGAAATAGCAAACTTTTTTATAACCTTCATGTTACTCTCCTAAACATAAATTAAATAAAATGCGAATTATCTCATATTGATATAAATAATAGAATAACTAAGTATCGTTTATGTGCTTTATAATATCATAGGTATTTCATAATTTTACAAGTTATCTTGCATCATCTTTTGACTAGCAAGATACAATACAATGTTAAAATTACACCTAAAAATATTAATTACATATCGTATTTATGTAAATATGTTATTATTTTGGCTTTGTTGTATTTTTGAATCTTGTGGTTATAGACAGAATATGAAACTTACACAAGAAATTATATTAATTAAGGCATAGAGTGATCATATTAAAAAATATTACAAAAACTTATGCAAATGGTTTCCAAGCAATTAAGCCCTTAAATTTTGAAATAAAACAAGGGGATATTATGGGGATTATAGGTTATTCTGGTGCGGGGAAATCAACACTTGTGCGTCTCATAAATAAATTAGAGAGTCCAACAACTGGTGAAATAGTAATTGATGGAGTGAATATTTTAACACTAAAAGAGTCTGCACTACAAAAAGCAAGACAAAAAATAGGAATGATTTTTCAACATTTTAATCTTTTAGATTCTAGAAATGTCTTTGGTAATGTGGCTTTTGCCCTAGAAATTGCTAAATGGAAGAAGACAGATATTAAAATACGAGTTATGGAGCTTTTAGAGCTTGTGGGTTTGCAAGATAAAGCAGATTTTTACCCCAACCAGCTAAGTGGTGGACAAAAACAAAGAATAGCGATTGCAAGGGCACTAGCAAACCACCCAAAGATTTTATTGTGTGATGAGGCTACAAGTGCACTTGATACCAAAACTACACAATCAATTTTACAACTCTTGAAAGATATTCAAAAAAAACTTGGATTAACTATTGTTATGATTACACATCAAATTGAAGTAGTGCGTTCAATCTGCAATAGCATGTGTGTGATGAGTAATGGAGAGATTGTAGAAGAGGGGCGTGTTGAGCAAATCTTTGCAAATCCAAAGCATGAGGTAACAAAAGAACTCATATCATTTCTACCTGCGTTATCCCAAGAGGAAATACTGCAAAAATCGCATAAAGCTGCATATAAAATTTCATTTGTTGGTGAATATATTCATGAACCTTTAATTGCTGAGATTATTAAAAAATTCAATGTAGATGTCAATATTCTAGCAGGTAATATTGAGGCACTCGCAACGGCTGAGGTGGGACATTTGATTGTTGATTTTGGTGATGATTTGGAGGAGAGAGAGAGGGCAATAAAGTATTTGAGAAGTAAGGGTTTAATTGTAGAGTCTTTGCAGGATTTAGTTATAAACAAAGTTGCACAGATACAAGATTCTATGCTGGGGGATTAATATGCAGGATATACAACCATGGATTTTAAATTTTATCCAATTACCACAGACTTTAGCTGATGATGAAGTTAGCTCATCATTGCAAGTGCTTTGTTACTTACTTTTTAGTAATGAAGATGTTGCAGCAAGAGTATTTGATGTGCTTGATTTGCTTATAGATGGCACATTTGAGACGCTATATATGGTGTTTTTATCTAGTTTTTTTACAATATTATTTGGGTTACCTTTAGGCGTGATTCTTACGATTACAAAAAAAGATTCTCTTTTAAGTGCTCCGACTTTCAATAAAATTTTGGGTATGATAGTAAATACTATACGATCATTTCCTTTTATTGTATTAATTGTAGTATTGCTACCTTTTTCAAGAATGTTAATTGGCACGAGTATAGGACCAGATGCAGCATCCTTTGCCTTGTCTATCGCAGCTATACCTTTTGTGGCAAGGCTTTTTGAGGGAGCGTTAGAAGAGGTAAAGCATGGAATCATTGAAGCGACTTTGAGCATGGGTGCAAGTAAATTGGAAGTAGTATTCATGATGATTGCTGAATCTTTGCCTTCACTTATTAATGCCGCTACAATTGCAATTATTGCAATTATTGGTTTTTCGGCTATGGCTGGAAGTGTTGGTGGTGGTGGTTTAGGTGATTTAGCAATTAAGTATGGCTTTTATGATTCTAGGCTTGATGTATTATACTCTTGTGTGATTGTATTGATTATTATGGTTCAGTGTGTGCAAAGCACTGGTGATTATTTGGCACGTATTTTACGCACTCATCAATATGGAGTATTAACACCTATCATACATTTTGTGTATAAGGTATGTGGCAGAACACAAAGATAGCAGGATTGATAAATACTATAATTATTGTTTGATTTGTAATTTTTAAGCATAGTGAAGTGTTGGGTTGGTAAGTTATTTAAAGATTTGACAAGAAAGCTTGTAGTTGCGTTTTTAAGATTAAAATACAATAGATTAAATCTTATTGTATTTATTTTAGGATTTTATACTCTGCTTAAATAATGTTACTTATTGTGCTTGGTTTACTTTTTTAAAAGCTAAATAGAACCCGATTTAACAACTTATATTATTATGAAATACTAATGCTATGAAAATTAAATTTTTTAGGAGATACTATGAATACACTTGAGGTACAGAGTTTGGGATTCCCTATTTTTGCTACTTTTGGCTTGTATGCTACAGTGATGATAGGTATTGGGTTGTATTTCTGGCGAAAGACAAAAAATCCCGAAGAATTTTTCCTTGGTGGGAGGAGTATGGGTCCAACGGTGAGTGCTCTGTCTGCTGGAGCTTCTGATATGAGTAGCTGGTTACTTATGGGGTTACCTGGTGCGTTATATATTGCGGGGCTTTTGAATGCGTGGATTGCTATTGGGCTTAGCGTTGGTATGTTGTTAAATTGGCTTTTTGTAGCAAAGCGACTTAGAATCTATACAGAGGTAATTGACAATTCAATTACTATCCCTGATTATTTTGAAACAAGATTTTCTGATGATAAGCATATTTTGCGACTTATATCAGCAATTGTTATCCTTATATTTTTTGTATTTTATATTTCATCTGGGCTTATCGCTGGGGCTAAACTTTTTGAACAGACTTTTCATATTGATTATCACGTGTCGTTGATGATTGGTGCTGGTATCATTGTAGTTTATACTTTTTTTGGTGGGTATTTAGCTGTTTGCTGGACCGATCTTTTACAGGGTGTACTTATGATGTTGGCATTAATTATTGTGCCTATTGTGATGTTGAATGAGATTGGTGGCCTTAGTGAGGCAAAGAATTATATACAAAAAAGCGATGAAACATTTAATGAGAGGGTGTTAAAGACACAACAATATCTTGACACAGATGTGAATACAATTTTAGATGAAATCAAACAGGCACAAACAAATAAATCTATTGTTGATGTAAAACAGAATCTACCTATGCTTATAGAATCTTTAAATACCCTTAGTGAGATAAGCAATAACTCTAAAGGATTTAAGACGCTTGCTAAAGAAGCTAATGATATAAATGCAGTTCTTTCAAATCCACCAAAAGATATTGATAAGAAGTTGCAAACTCTGCTCTCTGATATAGATTCTGCGATTGCTAGTTCGTTGGAAGAGAAAAACCACTTTTCTTTCTTTCAAGGTGTTACATTGCTTAGTGTTATCTCTACTGTTGCATGGGGGCTTGGCTATTTTGGACAACCACATATTATTGTTCGCTTTATGTCTATCCGATCCACGAAAGATATTCCAACTGCGACTATTATAGGCATGTCATGGATGATTATAAGCCTTATTGGTGCGTGTTTTGTGGGTATGCTAGGATTAGCTTATGCAACAAAATTCAATTTAAGTTTTAGTGATCCTGAAAAGATTTTTATTATTATGTCTCAAGTTTTGTTTAATCCATGGGTTACTGGGATTTTACTTTCTGCTTTGCTTGCAGCAATTATGAGTACAGCTAGTAGCCAACTTTTAGTATCAGCTTCTACCGTGGCAGAAGATTTCTATAAAAAGATTCTAAAAACTGATGCAACACCAAAGCAGGTTATGTTTTTCAGCAGAGCTAGTGTTTTAATTGTCTCATTTGTGGCATTTTTTATATCTACAAATAAGGATTCTAGTATTCTTAGCATTGTGGCGTATGCATGGGCTGGTTTTGGTGCAAGTTTTGGAAGTGTTATATTATTTTCTCTATTTTGGAGACGAATGACACGTATGGGTGCCATTGCTGGTATGATAACTGGAGCAGTTGTTGTAGTGCTCCATAATAACTTTTTATATACATATTTCCCTATATATGAGATTGTGCCTGGTTTTGTATGTGCTAGTTTAGCTATTGTTATCGTGAGCTTAATGCAACCTGTGCGACCAGGAACTAAGGAAGCGTTTGATAAAATGATGGTGGAAATGAAAGCAGGTAATATCTAGGTTTTTATGTTGTATATGGAGAGTAGATTATATATTATTCTATTTAGCGGGTTTAGAGTTTTTTTGTATAATCTTAAGCTATTGCAAATAAAGGAAGTTCAATGCAAAATAGAGATTTAAAACCTATGCTTGCAAAACATGCAAGAGAAATCATACAATTGCTTATTAATCAAAATATTCACTTTTCTGTGCAGTGCAGTAGACAAAAAGTGCAATTTGATCCAGAACTACCTGAAGAGATTTCAAGTCAGTTTCATCCTATTATAGACTTTATACTTGCAGGCTTCACATTTGATAGCATTGAAATATGGCAAGATGATATGTCATTTGAAGCAGGTTTTGGTAAAGATAATTTTCCAAGCCTTGTTGTTATTCCATTCTCAAGTATTATACAGATTACTATCCCTGTAAATAATAGTGCGATGCGAGATATCTGTGTATTTATGAATGCAATGAATGTGTTGGAATTAGATATTTTTAGGCAATCAGATGTAACACAAGAATTTGATGAAAAGCTTACATCGCAAGAGTTAGAATCAAGTGAGGAAGAAGCATTGATAGAGAGCTCTAAAAATGCTATTTTATCAAATCCAGACAATAGATTCTAAACATAATATGTGAGATATTTTTCTAAATTAGTGTGGTGCTAAAATTATTGGTAATGAAGTGTAAGAATCTACACGTAGGTATTTGAGTTTTAGTGCGATGGAGTGTTGATAATTTAAAATATTATTGATGCAATATTGCGGTATATATATGGACGTTTTAGTGCAAGAGAGTTATGCTTTCATTAAAAGATAATTAAAATATTTTTGAAAAATTCTATTAGATAAGTCGTGCGTAAAAAGCAGCATATCTGCATGTTGATTTAGCTTAAAATATTCTTTAAAGTTTTGTATTAATTTATATAAAGTATTAAAAGTTTGGCTAGAATACGCTTTAATAATAGATAGTAAATGCGAAAGGGTATGAATGGGAAAAAAGCAAGGTGTTGTTATTGCTATCACTTCAGGTAAAGGTGGTGTTGGCAAATCTACAGCTACTGCTAATATTGGTGTTGGTTTGGCTGAAAGTGGTAAAAAAGTCATTGCGGTAGATTTTGATATTGGCTTACGTAATCTTGATATGATACTTGGGCTTGAGCGTCGTATTGTTTATGATGTGATTGATGTGATGGAAAATAAATGCAATCTTTCTCAAGCAATAGTGAGTCACAAAAAAGCAAAAAATCTTTACTTTTTACCCGCAAGTCAAACAAAAGATAAGACAATACTTGATAAAGATAAGGTTAAAGACTTGCTTGAAAAGCTAAAACTGGAGTTTGACTATATCTTGCTTGATAGTCCTGCGGGTATCGAGAGTGGTTTTGAGCATACAATATTTTGGGCTGATAGGGCAATTATCGTGGTAACACCAGAGGTAAGTTCAGTGAGGGATAGTGATCGCGTGGTTGGAATCATAGATTCAAAAAGTGACAAGGCAAAGCAAGGTGTAGAATTAGAAAAACATATTATTGTTAATCGTTTGCGACCAGAGCTAGTTGCAAAGCAGGATATGTTATCATGTGATGATGTGTTGCAAATTCTTGCCTTGCCATTGATTGGCATCGTACCAGAAGATGAAAAGGTGATCAGTGCGACAAATAGCGGTGAGCCAACTATCTTTTCAAAGACGGAAAGTGGTTTAGCATATGAAAGAATTTCACGTAGAATCTTAGGGGAAGAAGTGCCATTTGCAACATTCACGCAATCAACTGGTTTCATTGGCAGTTTAAAGAAATTTTTTGGTTTTTAGGGAGCTTGTTATGTTATTTCTTTTTAGAAACAAGAGTGAAAGTAGCGGCACTGCCACACTAGCAAAAAATAGACTAAATAATGTGCTAATCAATGAAAGAGGGTTGCAAATTAATTATCTTGATAATTTAACAAAAGACATCACAAACCTTATGAAACAATATGCAAAAACACCGCATATTGTGGTCAATGCAACAGCATATAGAAATAATGTCCTTGATATTCAAATTTGTATTGGAAAAACAGAGCAATAAAGTCTTTATATAGGGTAGTGCAGGTGAAGTTAAATCTACTCTACGAGGGCATGTCTTAATTGTAAAAGATACACACAGGGTATTGTAAGCACACTTATATGTTTTTATAAAG
This sequence comes from Helicobacter trogontum, assembly GCF_000765905.2. Taxonomy (GTDB): domain Bacteria; phylum Campylobacterota; class Campylobacteria; order Campylobacterales; family Helicobacteraceae; genus Helicobacter_A; species Helicobacter_A trogontum. Next base: position 43,855 of record NZ_JRPL02000015.1, read on the forward strand.
CTATCTCAATGAAATTACGCACTTTTACTTTTTTGTAGTACATAGCTATTCAAAAAAGAGTAACATTTCTATTTATTTTGTTTGCTTTAGTTCTACAAATCATCAAACACTCTTTTTAAGTATGAGTAAAAAAATCAAAAGAGGTTAAAAAGGTATCCAATTATTAAGCTTCTAATATACATGTTGTAATAAAAATAAGTGCAAATCATACATGTAATATTTAAACCCAACAATTAATATAAACATATAAAATAATATATCAAAAACAACACGCACCACATTAAGCTACATTTGCAAGGTTTTTAGCTTGTGATGTGTTTTAGGTTTCTTTGATACTTCTTACAAACTATACACAAATAATATAGCGATATATCTTACATACTCTTTGCATCAAAACATCTAAAAGATTATTCAAAGATAAAGATTCTTAAAACATGCTTGCTTTAATAATTTTTATGTATGGTTTTAGAAATATTAAGAAATCTTTAAGTTTCTTTTATAAAGCTTTTTGTTACCCTTTTTCCCTTTTTGCTAGTATTACTAGATTATTTTCCAAAGAGTAATGCGATAGGTTTTTTCTATATACTTCCGCATTTGCAAAATCAAAAAAACACCTTTTAGCATTAACGAATATACCTTAAAGGCGTTTAATGTATTAAGCCTTTAATATAATCTATCACAACAGCAGCAATATTTACACGCCATGCATGCAACATTTAAGTTAAATATTTGATACAAATATGAAACAACTTAGTAAGCATTTCTACATACTCACTACACATAAATACTTAAAGGAATCTATAAAAGCTAGAAGTCTTTAAAACATACTTTATAAAATGTTTTTTGTGTATAGTGTGTAAGAGATTAAAGAGACCTCAAGCACATCACAGGCTAAAAACCTTGTAAATGTGGTTTAATGTGGTGGGTGTTGTATAAGGTAGCTTTGAGCAATACCTTCTTAACAAATGCAGCTTTAAATGGTGCGTGTAATCTAATAGATCTAGAATATTAAAAGATAAAAATAGTATAACTAGATTCTATAATTTGTGGCAATACTTCATAATTTGCAATTAGCATTCTAAGTTTGCATACATTGCTTCATGTTTTCAAGATTTATATAGAGTTTTCCCATTTACCGACATTGATAAATGAGGGCATGTTTTTACTATAAGAATAATTCGCCATCTTTTATAAATCATTGAGAAGCAAACACGATAGGATATAATCAGTTGGTAATACTTATAGCAATGTTGTTGTTAGTTATTGGCTTGTTGTTACTCGCTCAAGCGACGTATCTTTGCGCCCAAGGCGCTAAGTTTCACTTCAAGCTGTTCATATCCTCTGTCTAAGTGGTAAATTCTATGTATTTTCGTAATTCCCTTTGCCACAAGGGCGGCAAGCACAAGAGCAGATGAAGCACGTAGATCCGTTGCCATCACATCTGCACCTATGAGTTCAGTTTTTCCATTAATTTGTGCTACATTGCCATCAATAGCTATATCAGCTCCTAATCGTTGTAGTTCATTAACATGCATAAAACGATTTTCAAATAAGGTTTCTTTAATAAAGCTTGATCCATTGCATTGTGTGCTTAATGCCATAAATTGTGCTTGCATGTCGGTTGGAAAACCTGGATATTCTGTTGTTGTGATGCGAAATGCTTGTAGGGCTTTTTCACACGGATAAAGTGTTATTGATTGATTTTTATCATTATTGCAAAACTCTGTTGAAAAACCAATTTCATTTAATTTTAATACAATGCTTTCAATATGTTCTTCGCATACATCATGTAGCGTGATTTGTGAGTTTGTAATTGCTCCAATACACAAATAAGTACCCACTTCGATTCTATCTGGTATAACTCTTGTTGGCTTGAAGTCAAGTAACTCTCCATTTGTTCCTTCTATAACAATTTCTGAAGTGCCAATACCCTGAATTTGCAACCCACCTTCTTGTAATGCCTGGCACAATTGTACAACTTCTGGTTCCTTGGCAGCATTAACAATACGTGTTTTTCCGTTTGCAAGTGCAGCTGCCATGATCACATTACTTGTGCCTGTGACAGTTATTTTATCAAATACTATATCAGCACCTTTTAGTCCATTTTTTGCATGTGCCATAATATAGCCACCTTGCACTTCCACCGTAGCTCCAAGCTTTTGCATTGCCTTTATGTGTAAATCAACCGGTCTAGCTCCAATTGCACATCCACCTGGTAAACTTACTTCGCAATGTCCAAAACGTGCTAAGAGTGGTCCTAAAACAAGGATTGATGCACGCATTTTACGCACAATATCATAGACTGCCTTTGTGTTATTTACATTTGCGGTATTTATAATTCGATGTCCTGCACTCTTTGTTGTGATATTTGCTCCAAGCATTGTAAGTAAACGCATGAAAGTATTAATATCTGCTACTTCTGGAAGGTTATAAAATTCCATAGGTTGCTTAGCAAGCAGTGATAAAGCAAGCAGAGGTAGTGCCGCATTTTTTGCACCCGAAATTTTAACACTTCCTTGCAGCGTATGTCCACCTTCAATTTCTAAATAATCCATAAAAAGTCCTCTTGAATGAAACTGATAACTAAAAGAAATATTAATGAAATATTATTGTAGCATATTTTACAGAATCTTATAATATGTGCAGTTTTTGTTATCAAATTAATACACAAAATACCATAAGCATAGTATTCTTTTGGTAAATAAAGTATGAAAAATAATAAAATTGTGATAGAATATAGGCATATATTTTAAATCTTTTAAGGTAATTTTGTATGTTTTCATCTTCAAAAACATTGCGACAAGAGTTGCAAACTAAGGAACAAGAGAATAAAGCTTTGGCACAGGAGGTTGAATTTTACCGCCAAGTAAGTGCATTTGCATTTGAAGAGATTATTTTTGGCGTCTCTGAGGGTGAGATTGTTTTTCGTAATGCAAATGCAGAATCTATAAAGGATACAAAGTCGTTATTGACGCAGTTGGCAAGTAAAAATGCAATTGTAGCTTTAGATGATGTGTCTTATGCGGTAAAACATAAGAGAGTGCATGATGTGGATTTGTATTGTCTTAAAAAATGTTCTTTCAGAGATAGGGATCTAGGTGGGTTAGACATCACACATTTACATCATGTTGCTTTGAAAGGTGGGCTTGGTGCAGCACAAGAGTCTTTTGTTGCTATCTTTAATGATTTAGGGCAGATTCTAAAGAGTTCAGAAGCGGCTGCAGATATTTCACAACAAGGACTTGATATTACAAGAAAGTCCTTGTATGACATTGGTGAGTTGTGCGATAAGATGCAGCATGCACAGACTTTGGCACAATCTCTTAGCGGAAGAAGCAATGATATTACAAATGTTATTTCACTTATTGATGATATTGCAGAGCAAACAAACTTGCTTGCGTTAAACGCGGCTATAGAGGCGGCAAGGGCAGGGGAGCATGGACGGGGATTTGCGGTTGTTGCTGATGAAGTAAGAAAACTTGCAGAAAAGACTCAAAAAGCTACAAAGGATATCGCAATTGTTGTGAAGGCAATGCAACAAGAGAGTGGGGATATACAAGTTAATACAGAAGAAATTAATACCATTTCAGAATCTATGCGTTGTAATGTTGATGATATGGTGGGTACGATGCAAGATTTATCCTCCTCCTCAGTTCGATCTAAGTATATGCTTAGCATTATAAATAATCTTGTATTTTGTTCGCTCGCAAAACTAGATCATGTGATCTATAAAAATAATCTTTATTCGTTTATACTTGATATTTCTGATGAATTTGGTATTACAGATCATAAGGGCTGTCGTCTTGGCAAATGGTATTATGAAGGTGATGGATATAAACATTTCAGAGACACAAAAGGATACAAAGATTTAGAAAAAGAGCATGCAACCGTGCATTCTTGTGCAAATGCTATTGCTATATCAATGAAAGAAAGTCGGACAATAGGTAAGGATTTTGTCGATAAAAATCTCGCTGTATTTGAAGAGGGCACAAAGGGTGTCGTGCGTGAGATTGATAATATGCTTAATGAGAAGAATAGTGAATTGCGAAAGTTATGTGGATCTAATTGTGACAATTCGCTTTGATTTATAGAATGAGAATTTTGGGATATGCATCTATCTTATGTATACTATCTATGTAAGAACTCCAACAAGTTGAGTCGTTTTTACTTAGTTTAAATTGTGTGAACAAATGGGGTATGTAATACAAGACACTTGGGATTTTAAATTAATAGTTTTTTATATCCAACAAGATTTATATCTGACTAATTGTGCAGAAAAGTTTTTTATGAGAGTGGGAATGAGAGAATGAATCTAGATTCTATCCCAAAAATATAACCGATAT
>NZ_JRPL02000016.1 GCF_000765905.2 Helicobacter trogontum
ATTCACTAAGTATAGATATAGCTAAAGATACCAAAGAGCTAAGTGATACAAGTAATCTTAGCTCTAGCTTACAAGATATACTCTCTAGCATATATACTAATCTAAAAGATACTTATACCAAAGGCTATAAGTATCACTATCTATCCCTACAGCTAGATTCTAATGCCCTTATCCCTCAAAGTATTCCAAAAATCTATAAAGAGCCTTATACAAACTATGAATACAAAGACTATGGCATAGGAAACTATCACTATCTCTATAACTCCTGCACACACATAATGCTAGATACAAAAGACTATACACAAGTAGGATTAGAATCTAATCCTAGTAATGCCACTATCCTCACACTCCACACACCTTATAAAGCACAAAGACTAGAATTACAATTAGCCAATGGATTAGATTCTCTCATAGAATCTAAAGATAGACAAAGACAAGCTAAACAAGCTACAACACAATCTAAACAAAAAGATTCTCAACAAGATAAGGGACACAACACAGAACAACAAATCATAGATTCTCTCCTAACTCTTACTCTTATCAATGGAGGATATAAAGAGAAGTATTGGGGATTTAGAGAGGAGACAGAAAACAAAGATACACAAGCAAATCCTGTGCATACAAATATAAATACAGAAAGTAAAGATTCTAAAGAAACACAAGAGAAACAAGAGAAAGAAATACTAGAGATATATTTTAGTTATGGAGAGGATACGACAAGATTGCAAGGAGATTCAAGACACACACAAGATGTGAATTTGCATATCATTACGCAAGGATATAGCAATGGGGAGGAGATACATACAACATTGGAGATTCAAGGGGAAAAGCTTAGTGTAAGTGGCATAATACAAGATAATCAAGCTATAATTATGAATGTGTTAAGCTCAAAGGGTAAGTGATGTTAGATACAAATGTATGTAAAGTAAAATGTGGCGATAAAGAGATAACAATTAGGATTCAAAGACCTAATTTTGAGAGTGTGGAAAAGGCGTATAGAGAGATAACAAGAGAGGGTGCCAATGAGTTTATAAAAAACTATAAATTAACTCACCCCGAAACACAAGAGGAAGTTGAACAACTATCTTATGCTATGGCAGAAGCAAGGTATAAAAAAATCAGTCAAGTTTTATTGAATTTTTATAATGGGGATAGGACAAATAGATCTAATACTTGTGCGACACGAGTAAGCTATGCACTCAATAACAGCACAATACCTCTAGATGTAATAGCTAACAAAAAAAGATTTGCCTAGCGGACTTTGGGATATTAATGGGAAATATTACTACATATCCGTTGATGGCATTATCAATGCTCTAAGCATTGCTTGGCATAAGCCCAAAAAGCTCGATAATAAGCTCAAGCAATCCATATTGTGTGGCTGCTCGGAAGATTTTTACAAAGAAATGACAAGCAAAGAGCAAAATGTCGCTTTTTTCAATGAATTGGTGTCTTTCAATAGAAAAGGTATAGTTGCTATGAGAATGCAGCACAATAGACTTAGACATACGACTTTGTGGAATGGTAGTAACTTTGTCGATGTAGAGATGAATAGGGAGATTGACATACCTTTATATCTTTTTGGTTATGACTATCTCAATGACCCAAATAAATCTTATCCATATATAGCACAATTCTATTTTTGGGAGTTAAAATGATACAAAATGGTATTAAAATGTATCTGCTTATAGCGATAATGTCTTATAATTTGTTTGCTGGTGGTCCTGAAGTGCATATAAATTATAAAGAATACTACAAACAAAATGCGAGATATTTGCATAAAATCTGGGGATTTGATTATTGTTTAAATTATACAAAAAATATGTCATTTAATGCACTTGAGAAGCAGTGGGTAAAAGAAAAGCAAAGCATACTTGAATCTACAAGCAAAGAATCTCTTGAGGAACTAAAACATTTTATTGATAGATATAGAGCCAAACATAATCTGTTGGTCATTTGCCTAAATCTCTATGACTCCAAAGAATACCAAGACGAAGTAGAACGCATAGTAAAGAAATATTGCAAGGATTGTGAGTGAAAATCACAGATGAAAAACTTGTATAAAGCACAAAGACTAGAATTACAATTAGCAAATGGATTAGATTCTATACTAGAATCTAAGGATAGAGAAAGACAAGCTAATCTTACTAGAGAATCTAAAGAATCTACAACACAATCTAAGCAAAAAGATTCTCAACATAACACAAAACAAATCATAGATTCTCTACTAACTCTTACTCTTATCAATGGAGGATATAAAGAGAAGTATTGGGGATTTAGAGAGGAGACAGAAAGCAAAGACACACAAGCAAATCCCGTGCAAACAAATATAAATACAGAAAGCAAAGATTCCAAAGCAACACAAGAAAATAAAGACAAACAAATACTAGAGATGTATTTTAGTTATGGTGATGATATGGCAAGATTACAAGAGCATTCAAGACATTCTAGTGATGTGAATTTGCATATCATAACACAAGGATATGAGGAAGGGGAGGAAGTGGAAGTAAGATTAGAATCTTCTACAAATGAAGTCCTTATGGTGCATGGTATAATACAAGATAATCAAGTTGTAATTATGAATCTATTTAAGGAGCAATAATGGTAGCTGAATGGAAAGCCACTTGTGGCACTGCAAGTGCAAGCATAAAATGTAAGAGACCTAAATGGAAAGATGTAAAAAAGCATACGACACAATCAATATGGCAAATCCGAATGATATGAATCTACAAGAAACCTTTAGACAAGCTATCATAGATAATGGCGTATGGCGTGGCATATCATCTAAAGTAGCAGAGCAGAAAGCCCAAGAGATAATCACACAAATACAAAATGGTAACTATGATGATTTTGTATGGCAGAGATATGCCCTAGTGGGTGGCACACCTTTAAGTGAATACATTAATCATAAAAACTTCTTTGGTAAAAGTCCCAATTATGCAGATTATAGCAATACTTGTGCTTTGCAGGTTAGTTATGCACTAAATTATGGGGGTATCCCACTACATACTGAAATCGAGCTAAAAGAATATAAATCTATGTATGGTAAAAGCAAGCAATATCTTTATATCTTAGGTGCAGATTATATGGGGAGATTCTTAAATGATAAATGGGGTAAGGCAGAGATATCTATAACAGCAACAGATGAAGGTAAATATGCGGTATTAGAGCAAATTAAAAATAAGAAGGGCATTGTGGTAATGAAAGGATTTTATTCGCACACAACTTTATGGAATGAAAGTAATTTTGTTGATGTAGTAAATGGTGTGGCTAGTAATTATTATTTAACTAATATAGGGACAGCTAAACTTGAATTTTGGGAGCTTATATAAAAAATGAAAAAAGTGATATGGTTTTGTTGTGTGTTTTTTATGTATCTAAATGCCGATGATATAGAATTTAACAGAGAGCTTGTAGGGAAAGTGGATAAAGTAGCCTATTCTTATGATAAAAAAATAAAAATTATAAAAAGAATAGGTATGGAGTATTGTATTAAGGGCAATAATTTTGATAAGACACAGCCTAATATTATGATTATGGGTTGGTATAGATATAAATTGGGCGTTCCGTATGGAGAGGATATAATAGCAGACCTTAAGCCATACATAGACAATAAGGCTACAATCACCGATAAAACATTATTGCATCATTATCAAAAATCAAACTTTAGTAGATTTTATACCTGCCTAGAACTCTATGAATCCAAAGAATACCAAGACGAAGTAGAACGCATAGTGAAGAAATATTGTAAGGAATGTGAGTAAAATAAGTCTTAAAGATTCTAAAATTATGAGAACTAAACAAGACAATATAATTTTTTATAACAACGAATTTTCAAAGTTTAGTAAAAATGGAGTGGTAGCAATGATAATTAGTGGGTGGAGTAATGCGGGAGGACATGTTACATTATGGAGCGGGAAAGATAAAAAGTTTTTGGATAATTCTAATTACTTGCTTGATAGCAGGGATATAGTTATTGTTAAAGAACTTTATTTTTGGGAATTATTATAAAGGAATCTTATGAAAAAAATTATATTAGCGGTATTGTTTTGCATAAATATTGTATTTGGGCTTGGAGAAATGAGCTATAAAAATGAAGAAGGCAAACGAAACGAACTAGAACGACAACACTTTACCTATGAACTCAAAGTCGATGCACTAAAAAAGCTAGGCTTTCGCTATTGTATCAAAAAGTTTGTTGATGACGATAAAGGCGAAGTGTATTATATAATCAAAGAAAAGCTCAATATGCCATTATTCTTTGATGATAAAAATCTAGACAATATCACACAATTTTTAACGCTTGTAGAAAATCTTAGCACATGGAATAGCAAATATAAAATTGATTACACATATAAGCCTTTTCAATGCCTTAGGGTTTATGAATCCAAAGAATATCAAGACGAAGTAGAACGCATAGTTAAGAAATATTGTAAGGATTGTGAGTGAGAAATCATGGTGGTTGCTCTGAGGATTTTTACCACAATATGACTTCAAAAGCTGAAAAATCAAAAGTTTTTTAAAGAATTGCAATCCATTAAAAGAAAAGGTATTATAGCAATGATTGGCACAGATGGGCTACGACACACAACCCTATGGAATGGAAATAATTTTGTTGATGTAACTTTGGGAGTAAGCTCTAATTATCTTAATGACACTCAATATATAATACGAGAAGTATATTTCTAGGATTTGTTATAAGGGAGGATTATATGAAAAAGAATTTATTGTCTCTATTTTCGTTTGCTGTTTTTACTGTTTATGGTAGTGCAATTGAAGCTAGCAATATTTTACGAGATAATGATTCCTTACCTTATTCACTTAAAAGAAAAGTGGATATATTAAAGCGAATAGGTATAGAGTATTGTATGGAGCGAGATAATTTTAAAGAGCATAGTTTCTGGCTATGGCATTTTAAAAGAAAACTTGAGCTACACAAAGATTCTGATGATAAAAGTGTGAATTTTTTTAGTGATGAAAGTGATAGTGGATTTTCAAGTTTCAAAGGCTTTGTATACAGCAAAACACAAGACAATATACTTCCACGATTGTATACCTGCCTAGAACTCTATGAATCCAAAGAATATCAAGACGAAGTAGAACGCATAGTTAAGAAGTATTGTGAGGAATGTGAGTGAATCTTAAAACTTTAAGAAATACAAGGATAAGGATAGCATGGAGGGGATATAAATAACTCTTAGAATACTCTAAGGATATGCAAGATAATAAAAATCATAGAGAGTAAGGAGGATTCTTTGCAATCTATTTACATTATACATACAGGAGTCTTTCTCTCTTCTTATGAAACAAAAAGCTAGGCTTCGAACTAGCAGATTAAATAGTATGATAGAAGCTGGCAATAGAGATTCTCATATCTTAGAGCTCTAGAACATCAAGGATATACAAGGAGGAGAGACAATAAGCCTAAGATGTTAGTAATCCTAGCAAATAGCAATGAGGGACTATCTTATAACTATGCAAATCTTATGAATGCAGGGAAGGATACTCTAATATAAATAAAACAAAAAGGCATTATAATGAATATTTTAGTTTACTAGAATCTAAAGGAGTGGAATAGATAAAAACAAAACTTTGAATCTTAATGTGTCTCGTTTGTAGCGTAGGTTTTTGGCTTTAAATGTGGGAACAAAGAACAAATTTGTAAAAAATGTGCGACAGAAGAGTAAAAGGAGCATTAGAATCTAACAGATAAGATTCTGCAAATAATCTAGCAAATATTGAGATGGTAGATATTCTAAATAAATCAAGTGTAACCACCTTTACATTCTTACTAGCTAACCATTCATTACAGACCTTATATCTATATCTGCGATAATATCAACATAACATACAAATCATTCATCATCAAAATCTTAGATAAGCAGGTTTTCATATTGTTAAATGTAATATATTTATATTTGTTTTTATCTTGGATATCTAAGAGTTGCAAATATTCCTTTAGATTTACCCCCTTTTATTTGTATTCAACACTTTCAATAATATTGTTGTATCCCTTTGCTATCTCTCTAGCGTTATTTAAGTCGCATTGTGGATATTTACCAATGCTTAAGCTATTTAATTTGCCTTTAAAGCTATATCTATATACAAAGGTTTTACTAACGCCTTGCTTGTTTTTCCTTAATAGCATATACAAGCATTTACAACTAGAATCGCTTACTAATATATCTTTTTTGCTACTGGTATCAAATAGCTTATTCTCGCTTATAAAGCTATTTTCATACTCTTTTATTATGTTTTTTAATTGATATGAATTGCTAAAATTCATTACAAAACCCCTTTATAAAGTAAAATGCACTTTATAAAAGCATGTTTTAATCAAAAGCACTACACATAAAAGCAATTTAATGCTATGGCATTTATGTATCTCAAACACCATTGCAATAAAAAGTTAATTGCTCTCCTTTACATTAGTACAATTTTTGTTTATTTGTTTGTCAATATAGCTTAATATGATGGGTATATTATGAAATAAAGATTGCTTATAGCAAGGAATTTATATACTCTCTCATCTATCAATACTTCAAGATAATTTACATAATATAATTATGCATAAGCTTCATATATGTTATTAGACGTAATTTTATATAATTGTATATAAGCCTTTTAATTGACATTAATTCTAATATTCACATCATTCGCAAACCTTATTGATAAACTTTTTAGCTTGTGATATGCTTGAGTTTTCTTTGATACCTCTTACAAACTATACATAAAAAATATTTTATAAAGCATGTTTTAGAGGCTTATTCTTTGAAGAATCATGTAGATAATATATGATAAATTAGTCTAAAAACAACTACTTGGATATCTTTATTATGGCAAAGTTTCTTTTATGGGATTTTTGTTATCCTTTTCTTTTGCTAGTGTTATCAGACTATATTTACAAGGGTAACTCTATCAGTGTTTTTCTGTTGCTTCACATTTGCAAAATCCAAAAAACACCTTTTAGCATTGACAGACATACCCTAAAGGCTAAAAGGTGCTTAATGTATTAAGCCTTAACATATACATATCACAACAGAAGCAACAATCACATGCAACACATGCAACATTTAAGCTTAAGCATTTGATACAAATAAAAATAACATAGTAAGCAAATCCTACATACTCACTACACAGAAACACTTAAAGGAATCCATAAAAGCTAGAAGCCCTTAAAACATGCTTTACTAAAAATATTTTTGTATATAGTTTTGTGTATAGTTTGTAAGAGGTATCAAAGAAACCTAAAATACATCACAAGCTAAAAACCTTGCAAATGTGGGTTAATTTGGAGCGTGTTTTTTTGGTGATACTATATTTATAAGTATCTACATTATCACTTCGCTTTGGAGTAGCAGTAAGTCCCAAATGCACAGCACCCTCAAAATAATCTAACACAGCCCTCCAGCTTCCTGTCTCATTTGCTCCACCTCTATGACACTCATCGATGATAATGAGATCAAAAAAATCTCTAGGATATTGCAAATAAAATTTACTTTCTAAGCTCTCTTGCGCGCTCTCTTTGTCATCTTGTGTTTCTTTTTCTCCTTGGGCTTGTGATCTATCCGTGCTACTTAAGCTCTGATAGATTCCAAAAAATACATCTGCACTTGTAGGCACTCTGCCATTATTTCTTTTTAATTCCTCTGAGCTAATTTCCTTGCAATCCCCTTCTATGGGATTAAATTCACTTAAAGCTTGATTTCGCAATGTGATACGATCACAAAGAAATAAAATCTTTGGCTTTCTATTGGCATTATTTATATTCCACCTTGCCTCAAGTAGACGATAACATAGTGCAAAGGCTATGGCAGTCTTGCCAGTGCCAGTGGCTAGAGTGAGTAGAATCCTTTTTTGGCCATTGATAAGGGATTGTATAACTCTATCAACGGCTATCTTTTGATAATATCGCAATTCTTTCTGTGGGATATAGAGCTCTTTTTGAATGATTAGCTTGTGTTGCCATTCTAGGAGATTTCCAAAAGTCCTATTAAACAAAATCTGTGGGCTTGGGAATTCTTCTATATATTCACCCCTTGAATAGTGCATATCATATTCAAAGATTTTATCGCCATTTGTAGCATATACAAAGCGGATATTTAAGATTTTGGCATATTCTATAGCTTGTGATAGTCCAGTTAGAGAATCTTTATAGAGTTTTTTAGCTTCAATGATAGCTAGATTATTACCTTGGAAGCTAAGCAGATAATCTGCATACTTTCTTATACCTCTTTTCCCACCAAGAAGTTTTCTGCCATCAGTAAAGTAATACTCCCTCTTAATGCAATCTTCACTCCAATTAGAATCTTTTAACTTTGTATCAATAAACTTTACCCGTGTGTCTATTTCTGATAAGTTCATGTATTTTATAGCCCTATCTTTCAAGATAAATTGGTATTATACGCTTTTATTTGCTTAATTATACCATTCATCAAGTGTAGAACCAAAAATGTTTAGGTGAGTTGGTGGTTTTCTGGGTTTAGTAAATCTATCTTAGAATCTATACTTTTATCATATAGCTCTATCTTTTGTTGCAATTTTTCTTCCATTTTCATTAAGTTTTTTATATCATTTTTGACTTTATTTAGCTGCTTTTGTAATATTTCTTTTCTTCTAGGTGCTGTATCTATCCCTTGTGGAAACAAATAGACATATTCCTTTATGTCTTCCAAGCTCATATTAATAGAACGCAAACATGCTACCCATTCTACCCATTTAATATCTTTCTCACTAAAATATTTAACACCATTTTTATCCCTATCTATAAAGGGAAATAATCCTTTTTTAACCCAAAATCTAAGTGTATGTGATGAGATACCAGTTTTTCTTTCTACTTCTATTATTGTATAAGCCATATTTAATCCTTTTTTTTATAGATACAAACTATTAGTATTGGACATATTTTGTCCCCCTCCCTTTTTTAGTAAAACAAAGAGTAAGGACGCAATTCAATCATTAATTTATAATAATACCACTAGCAACTCTTCTTGCAATATGATTATAGCCTATGAAAATGATATTCACTCATAGATTTAGGATATTTATGTTACTATATTTCACATACATTTTTATTAATTGTATCTTAAAATATCAAAAACTACAATACAAAATATTTTATATTACAATTGGTGTCCTAATAATTTTTATTCATATCAAAGGACTTTTATGCATAATACATACGATGCTATTATCATTGGCTCTGGCTTAGGTGGTCTTAGCTGTGGTGCTACACTATCAAAAGCTGGTAAAAAGGTCTTGGTATTAGAACAACACAATCTAATTGGTGGATGTGCGACGTGCTTTAAACGCAAAGGTATGCTTGTAGATGCTGGATTGCATGAGATGGACTTTGGGAAGCCAAATAGAGATATAAAGCATATTGTTTTTAAGCATTTAGAGCTTGATAAAAAGCTAGAGCTTATCACACTGCCAAGCGCATGGAGTATCATAGAGCAAAATAATCCAAATAAGATTCTTACAATCCCACATGGCAATACACAAGAAGCATTGATAAAAGCTTTCCCACATGAAGCAGAAGGCATTAGAAAATATTTTAAAAAGATTGATTTTCAAGGGTATTTAGTTAGAAGATTCCCATTTGATATGAAGTTTTTAGATTTTTTCTTTGCACCACTTACTACACTTGTATTTTTTGCTTACAATATGCTACGCAATAAAAGTGTGGGTGAAGTGCTAGATTCTTACATAAAAGATCCAAAGCTAAAGAGAATCCTAAATATCAATATCTCATATTATCATCACAATCCATTTAAATTTATTTGGAGCTATCATGCAATAGCACAAAACAACTACTATAACAAAGGTGTGTATATAAAAGGCGGTTCACAAAGGCTATCAGACACACTTAGTGATATCATCACTCAAAATGGCGGAGAAGTAAAAGCAAATGCTGATGTAGTAGAAATCTTACTAGAAAACAAAAAGGCAAAAGGCGTAAAATACATAGATAAAAAAAGTAAAGCAGAAATAGAAATCTATGCAGATACAATCATTGCAAATTGCGATCCACACATCGTATATACCAAGCTATTAGGCTCACTATCTTTAGATGAATATAAAAAAGATTCTAAATTAACACAAGATTTATTGCTTACTTCATCGCTTGTATCTTTGTATATGATATTTGATAAGAATCTAAGTGAACTTTATCCAAATATGGACTACTCTACTTTCATTGTAGATGAGAAATACTTTAATCTCCCATTTAATTCTGACAATGCAGATTCTGCAAATACGCCTATAGAGTGCCGTGATTTTGCTTTTATTAATTACTCTAAAATTGATAATGGACTAAGTAATAGAGATGATAGACATCTAGCAGTTGGTGCGGTGTATAGCTATTATGAAGAGTGGGAGAATCTAGACAAAGATGCCTATAAGGCTAAAAAGCAAAAACTCCAAGATGCACTAGTAAAAAGACTAGAGAATGTATATCCAGATATTATGCAGCATTGTATCCACATAGAGCTTGCCACACCAAAAACTATAGAGCGATATATAAGAACTAGAAAAGGTGTGATATATGGATATGATCAAGATAAAGAAGGCTTTATTGGTAGAGAAAGATTTAAATCAAAGAGTATAAAAAATCTCTACTTTGCATCAAGCTTTGGATTCCCAGGAGGTGGATTTACAGGAGCAATTTTAAGTGGATATAGAACTGCCAAGAAAATACTAGATCCATATTTTTATGCAAAAAGGATTGCGCTATGTGTAATCTTTGGCACTGCAGTTGGCACAGGGATAAGTATGTTAGCTAAAATGATATAGGAGGAAGTGATGAAATTTAGAATAATTAATTGTTTAGTGATGAGTATGACATTTGCATTTGCAAACGATATAAGTGGAATCTATCTTTTACCAAAAGATTCTAAAAATAGGCAAAGTGTAGTTGAGGTTTTTAATAAAAATGAAAGATTTTATGGGGTTGGGTTTAGCACGACAAATGGAATCAATAATGATCTAGATTCAAATAACCCAGATAAAAAACTTCAAAATCGCCCAATCCGTGGTAGTGTATTTTTAAACCTAAATTGTTCTGAAACTCCTTGTACTGGTCAAATTTACAGCTTTGAAAAAGGCAAGACCTATCCAGTCAAAGCTACATTAACAAACAATACTTTAGAGATAAAGGTTGATGTATTCTTTGGTCCTACACTCATTTGGGAAAAGCTAGACAAATCACAAGCCGCCAAATATGAAAACCAAAGACTTGATATAAACTCACTTGAATTAATGAAATAATAAATGGTAAGGCTAGACTTTAAAGGTTAAGTCATCATATTGGAAATCATTAAACCTCTAAATCTAGTGAGATGATAACAAATAAGCACAATAAACAAAATTTTATAACACAATGAAATGCTGTGTTATAAAATAAGTGCCAAAAAACTCTAATAGAAACAAAAGGAGAGAAAACCTGCCCTGCCCTTATAAAACTCCTACTCTTATCGTCCACTCAACTTTATATATTACGTCAATGTATAGTCTATGTAATAAGCAGTTTCACTAGAGTTAGAATGAAGTAAAAAGAAATAAATGATAATCAGATTAAGTGCTTAGGAATCAACTAAACTTTCTGATACCTTTGTCCTAAAATTACCCTATCGAAACTACATTTTGCCATAAAGCAAAACATTAATAAATATCCACAATGCGACTTAAATAACGCTAGAGAGATAGCAAAGGGATAACAATATTATTGAAAGTGTTGAATACAAGCAAAAGGGGTTAAATCTAAAGGAATATTTGCAACTCTTAGATGTTAGGGATAAAAATAAAAACAAATATAAATATATTACATTTAACAATATGAAAAAACCTGCTTATCTAAGTTTTTGATGATGAATGATTTGTATGTTATGTTGATATTATCGCAGATATAAGGTCTGTAATGAATGGTTAGCGAGTAAGAATGTAAGGGCGGTTTCATTTGCAAGTTATACGCATTATTCTAATATTTTATGTGCTACATTTGGTAACGAAGATATAAGAGATATTACTAAAAATGATATTTTAGCCATATTGCAAGATTATCAAACAAGTAACAAATTAGCTACTTGTAGATTGTTGTATTCTATATGTAAGCGTATTTTTAACTATATGAAAGCACTTGATTATATTATGTATAGTGTGTGTGATAGGATTAAATATAACATACTCTTTAAAAAGCATGATGTAAAGCACCATGAATCCATACATAAGCAGGAATTAAAAGAGATATTAATTACACTTAATAAGGCTTTTAATAATATTGAAAGTGCATACAAGTATTATAAAAAGCTAGATTATAATTTAATCCCTTTGATGTATAAGTTTAATATCTATGTTCCTTTAAGGGTTAAAAACATTATTAATCTTGAATGGAATGAAGTAGATTTTAATAACAAAATGCTTGTAATCCCTGATTCCAAAATGAAACGAGGTAAAGAATTTAAATTACCTTTGAATACTCAAGCATTAGCTATATTAGAGTTTATGTATAAGCAAAAGTTAGATAAATATGTTTTTAGCCTTGCTTTGAGTGATAATGTGAGATATAAACGTGCTTTATATAATGCTTTATGTGAGTATAAAGAATTAAAAGATAATGGCAAATGGTATCATGGTGTAATCAAAGATTTATTTGATAAGTTGTAACAAGAGATAATCCAAGCAAACCGTATTGCATGATGCAAATGACTATCATTAATCTAGATAATTTTTGCATAATTGCAATTTACATATTCTTGACTTTGATAAAGAACTATTCCGCACCGCAACATAACTGCTAGATCTTAATAAAATATAAGAACATTAGACTATACAAGAACTAGCCCATGAAAGCATAACATCACGCAAGGGTATAACATATTACGCAAATAAAGATTTTACCCTTTTACAGATATTTTCAACACTAAAACCAAAATATTCAAATAATAAATCGCCCTTACCACTGGCTCCAAAAGATTCCATACTTAATACATCATCAGCAAAGACATGAAGCTCTAAGCCTCTTTGTGCCTCAATAGCAAATACTTTAGAATCTCCAAAAAGACTTGCTCTATATTCCCTGCCTTGTTGCATGAATAACTCAAAGCAAGGCATGGACACAACTTGTGCTGCAATACCCTCATCCTCCAGTTGCCTTTGCGCTTTAATCGCTAGGCAAACTTCACTGCCACTTGCTACCAATGTAACTTTATTAAAATCTGTCCCATTTCGCGTAAAATCTAGCAACAACAAAGAGTGTGAAATAATATAAGCACCCTTTGACACATTATCCAAAGTCATGAAGTCCGTCTCTATAAGCGGAAGATTCTGTCTTGTCAAAATAAAACTTTGTGGTTTTTGTAAATTTAATGCAACTTGCCACGCCAAAACATTTTCATTTGCATCAGCTACACGCCAATTCAATAAATTTGGCATAGCACGCAAATGACTTAGTTGCTCTATAGGCTGATGCGTTGCACCATCCTCACCAACACCAATAGAATCATGTGTAAAAATATAAAAAATTTGAGCCTGCATGAGACTCGCAACACGGATACTGGGTGATAAATAATCGCTAAATACAAAAAAAGTTGCACAAAATGGTGTAAAAATACCATAATTTGCAAATGCATTAGTTATTGCACCCATAGCATGTTCACGCACACCAAAATGCATATTACTACCATGTGGAAAATCCATTGAATCTTTAAGTGCCGTATTGTTGCTTGGAGCAAGATCGGCACTTCCGCCAATAAAGCCAACATTTGCTTGCGCTATAGCATTTAGTATCTTGCCATTACTAGCTCTTGTTGCTACCGCACTACCATAGGAAAGCCCTGCTCTGCCCCCCTCTTTTTGCATGTCATTTGCATGAGTGGAGTTTGTGTCGCCAAATACGGGAAATGAAACACTATCAAAGTTCTTCTTTAATAATGTTTCAAGGTTTTTTTCTTGCCCACTTTTTTGTACAGCTATAAGCCAAGACTGATATGCCTTTTCTCCCCTCATTGCACTTTCTTGAAAGTATGCTCTACTCTCTTCGCTTACACGAAAAGTTTCATTACTAAACCCCATTTGTTTCTTACTTTCAAATATGACATCATGCCCCAACGGTGCTCCATGTGCATTATGGCTACCCTCTAAACCAACAGCATTCTTTGCAATCTTTGTCTTTGCTATAATAAGCGTTGGCTTACACGATTGCTTTGCTTCTAAAAATGCATTATTGATCTGCATGTAATCATGCCCACAAATCTCTAGTACAAAAAATCCCTGTGCTCTAAACCTTGCAGCAACATCTTCACTAAAAGCAATATTTACATCCCCTTCAATACTAATATTATTGCTATCATAAATAAGGATTAGATTGTCAAGATTGTGATGCCCAGCAAGAGAGCAAGCCTCATAACTAATCCCCTCTTCCAAATCACCATCACCACAGAAACAATATACTTTATGATTAATTACATCATTACCAAGCATAACTTGAGCACGTTTTGCTGCCATTGCAAAACCTACTGCGTTTGCCACACCCTGTCCTAATGGACCAGTTGTAATCTCTACTCCATGCGTATGTCCATACTCTGGATGACCAGGAGTTTTTGAATGCAATTTGCGAAAACTACGCAAATCTCGCATGTCTATATCATAACCCCATAAATGTAATAACGCATAAAGCAAGGCACTTGCATGTCCACCACTAAACACTAATCTATCACGATTGATCCAAGTTGCTTGTTGCGGATAGATCGCAATATGATTTGCTAGGACAACAGCAATATCAGCGAGTCCCAGAGGTGCACCTGGATGCCCACTATTTGCCTCTTGCACCATATCAGCACAAAGCATTCTCAATTCATTTGCGACTTGTTCATGTATCATTTTTTTCCTTTTCTCATCAAAATATACCAAGCATAAAAATTTTTACCATACATATATATGACTAATCTTATCTAAATATGTCATAACAGCTGATTAAATTGCAAAATTAATAGCATAAAAAATTATCATGTTTTCAATACTGCCATATCATATACTTAAAGTTATACGCAACCTAATAACTACCGATTGAAAGTTGAGCACACAAAGTCTAGCAACATAAATATTATAGGCAACATACTAAAATGCAAAGAAAAATAGTTTCAAGATATTATCACAAATTAGGAAGACCATGATAAGTATAATACCTGCCAACCTAACATGCTATGCATATCAGAATAAAGATTTCATACGTCAACAACATACGCAAAGATAAATATTCATGAAGTAAAAGGCGATTATCCTTCATTCACAAACTAAACTTACAAAAAGATAAAATAAAAAAACTTAAGTTATTTCTTCATAAGATTATAAAAAAGCACTCCAAACAAAGCAATTATCGCACCAAGACAAACAATTCCTATAAGCCATAAAACAATCGGCAGTATAAAGCCAAGCACCTTAAAGATGACAATGGTAAGACAAATCAAGACAACAAAAATCAAACCTAATTGTAAAAACTGCATAAGCACTCCTTGTAATTATATGAAAGTCATTCTAATATAAAAAAGTTAATGTCATAAAAGTAACAAATTACAACCAAAATAAGTGATAACTCTATGACATCACAAATACAATATCCTATCGTTAAAATTAAAAATTCTTATATTTGCCTGTAGGCAGATTGCCCTTGCTCATAAAAATTATTTCCATCGCTATCAATAGCAACAATAGCTGGAAAATCAACAACAGTCAGTTTTGCAACCGCCTCTGGACCAAGCTCTTCATAAGCAAGAACCTCATACTTTTGAATACATTTAGAAATCAAAGCAGCAGCACCACCAACGGCCACCATATACACAACACCATGTTTTTTCATAGAATCAATAACTGCTTGATTACGATATCCCTTACCAATCATACCACTTATGCCCTGCTCAATGATCGTTGGTGTATATTTATCCATTCTACCACTCGTCGTTGGTCCTGCAGAACCAATGGCATTGCCAGGCTTTGCTGGGCTAGGTCCTAGATAGTAAATTGTCTGATTTACCAAATCGACAGGTAGTTTTTCACCCCGTGCCAATGCTTCTGTAAGTGCTTTATGTGCTGCATCTCTAGCAGCAATAATTGTCCCAGATATTAATACAGTATCCCCTGCACGTAACTTTTTACCCTCTTCTCTAGTAAATGGGGCTTGTAATCTAACTTCTGACATAAAATCTCCTTCAAAACAAAATTATATTACTCACACTTTCATATCATTGATGTAAGTAATATTTGTACTGCAATGTTTGCAATATATTTTTTTTCCTTGCTGTATTTGCGTATGGATTGCATGTGAAATATTATATACCTTACCGCACATGCAACTATAGATATGCAATACACTATTTTTTTGGATTGCTTTTGTGCTATTAATAGTAGGATTATTTTCTGGTTTGCTTTGGGCTGAATGTTCAGATTCTACAAACGCATCTTCTAATATATTATTTTCAGATTCCAAATCCTTACGTTCCTCAGCCCTTTTCTTCTCCAACATTTCTTGCTGATATTCTCCGATACGCATATCTTCTTGCAATATATGTCTAACTAGCCATTGTTCAGTAATAATGGCTAATTGTTGCTTAAAATCATATTTTATATTTTTTATAAGAGAAGTCATTTCAGAAACAATTACCCTATGATGTTCCTTATGTATTTCTAGCGATGGAAATTGTATACTCTCCATATAAGCCTCTTCGTCTCTAAAATGAGTTTTCATATAATCAAATAATGCTATCAAAACTCGCTTAATTTCTAGTGGGTCTGTCTGCTTACCAATCATATTGTCTGCTATATTGGCAAGTTCAAATAGCTTCTTATGTTGTTCATCGATCATAAAATTATGAACACTATATTCTTTACTCCATTTTGGTAGCACACATTGTCCTTTAGAATCTAAAAACACACATTAAGCTTCGATATCTGTGATATATTTAATAAAAGTAGTGCAATCTTGACACTTTACGCCATCTCCTGCCTGTATCTTTGCATGTATGTCTGGCTTAATATTATAGGTTTTTCCGCACAAACAACTATACATATGCATGATACCTTTTTTCGCCTCTTGTTTTTTACCAGAAACCATTTCAGATTGCTTTAACAACGCATCATCTTGACTATTTGTAGATGACGCTGCCACTTTCTGTATTGATCGTTTTTCATTCATTTCTTCACAATATTTCGCATATTCCATATCCTCTTGCAAAATATGCTTCAAAAGCCACTGCTCCATGATAATGACAAGTTGTTGCTTAAAATCATATTTCATATTTTTCACAAGATTTGTCATCTCAAATACAATTTGTTTATGTCGTTCTCTATGTAATTCAAGCGAAGGATATTGTATACTCTCCATATAAACTTCTTCGTCTCGAAAATGAGTTCTCATATAATCAAACAAAGCGACAAGCATCTTTTTAATTTCAGCCGGATCGGTTTGCTTGCCAATCATATTGTCTGCCATGTTAGCAAGCTCAAATAGTTTTTTATGTTGCTCATCAATCAAATAATTTTTAACACTATATTTATCATTCCACTGCAATAACATTTAATGCTCCTTATCTCAAGATATTTTAGAATTAGCTACTTAAAAAAACCATTGTAAACAACATTCCTAGTCACAGGATACCATGCAAAAGCCTTCATAAAAACATTTTTCTATAACATGTTAATAAAAAATTAGCCTTAAACATTTATACCATTAAACCATACAATCACTTAAAACAATCCAGCACAATTATTACCCCTCCACAAATTATAAGTCAAATTACAATTCAACACTATAATGCCGTGCTGCATGACAATTCACATTAATTGCAACAGGCATACCCGCAATATGTGTTGGATACCATTCAATATTTACACCAAATGCAGTGGTATTGCCTCCCAATCCTTGAGGTCCAACACCAGTTTTATTCGCAAGCTCCAACAACTCCTCCTCCAAAGCAGCATATTTTGGATGTGGATTCTTAGAATCTATTGAGCGAATAGCAGCTTTTTTGGCTAAAATAGCAGCCTTTTCCATAGTCCCACCAATACCTACACCCAGCACCATAGGTGGACATGCATTCGGTCCGGCCAATCTCACAGCCTCCAAGAATAAACTTTTAACGCCCTCAAGTCCATCTGCTGGTACACACATTTTTAATAAGCTCTTATTCTCACTTCCAAAACCTTTTGGTGCAACAGTGATTTTAATTTTATCACCTGCTACCATTTCAGTATGTAGAACTGCAGGAGAGTTATCAGTCGTATTTTTACGCTCAAAGACAGGTTCACTGACAACAGACTTTCGTAGATAACCATCTTTGTATCCACGTCTTACACCCTCATTAATTGCATCGCTAAATAATCCACCAACAATATGCACATCTTGTCCAACCTCAGCGAAAACGACAGTCATACCCGTATCTTGACAGATAGGCATCATATTTGACTGCGCAATCTCACCATTCTTTATCAATGTCCCTAAAATATTCTTGCCAATAGCAGAGGTTTCAACCTCTTGTGCTCTTTTAAATGCATTTTTTATATCTGGTGTTTGTATACAACAAGCCTTAATGCAAAGTTCCTTAACAGCTTCTGAAATTGTTTCACATTGTATCTCACGCATATCTTTATAGCTCCTTTTTATTTTCAAGAGTTTGGGTTTCATATATCATTCTTCGGTTTCAGACCACAGCGATTGGTACATTCTATCCTTTTAGAGTTTAAAAAAAGTTTAATTCCACAAAAAATACTTGACTTTTATTAAAAATTTTGACCTTTTTTAACAATTAATACTTTTTTGTATGTTAGAATCTGATCCACTTTAGCATACTTTATGCTTATAGCTTCAGATATCAAATTCTATCTTATCAAGGATATTGAATGAATAAGAAAATAGGTATACTCGCATCTCTATGCTGTAGTATTTCGCTATCTATGTATGCAGAATCTAATATGACTTCCCAAAATATAGAACCTAAGTCAGGTTTTGCAGACAAAAATATTGTTGGAGGTATTGCACTTTTTGTCAATGGTGAGCCAATTACACTACACGCGATTAAGCAAGTAGAAAATGCATTACACACGGACAGATTGCGTGCCACAGACATACTTGTGAATGAAAAACTAAAAGAAGCTGAAATTAAGCGTTTAAAAATCGAAATAAATGATATGCAGCTAGATGCACAAATTGCACAAATTGCGCAACAAAACAATATGAGCCTAGACCAATTCTATGCTGCTATTGTGCAAGAGGGAATGAGCTTGGTAGAATATCGCACAAAGCTAAAAGATCAAATGCTGGCACAAGAACTCATGCGAAAAATACTCTTTTCGAGTAATGTTGGGCAAGAAGATGAATTGCGTAAATACTACAACGAGCATTTAGAAGAATTCGTAATTCCAAAAGAAGTAGTGGGTACAAAATTTGTAAGCCACAACAAACAAACACTAGAATCATTTATACAACAAGGCATTAACGCAACGTTGCCAGATTCCATAGCCCATAGCGAAGAAACACTGGAAATAAGTACCCTACCAGCACAAGTAGCCGATATATTTCTAGCTACAGAGGCAAAGTCTTTTACGCAGATATTTGAATCTGGCAATGGTGATTTTGTCGCATTTTATATCAAGGAAAAAATCTCAAACGAACAAGTGGAATTTGAAAAAGCAAAAAACTATATAGCACAAAAACTTATTGCAAACAATCAGGAAAAGATTCTAAATGATTATTTTGAACGTGTAAGAAGTCGATCAAAGATTGTTTTCGTCCGCTAGTAAAAATAATGAGGCTGATTACTTTTTTATCCAATCGTAACCAAGCTTATAAGCAAATACCTGCTCTCAAAATCAATTATTGACGCACAACTTACAAAATCTTGATGTTGTTATTTTCAAAGCAATATATTTCATCATAGCGATTGTAAATATATGTAAAAAGCATTAAAGCACTTAAACTTCATAGCTCAAATTCTACTACTTTGATTTTACCTTATCTTCTTTTTTATTGGCATGATATAATGCAATCATACAAATACATGATTATATGCTCAAGGAGAGCCCATAGACATATATTATGTTATATATGGATAGCCTAAAGGCATAAAAACAAGTCCCATAAAAATCCAAACATATGTCAAGCACAATAAACACGATATAAGAATCCAAATAATCACTTCATTATGAAGCTTTATAGTATGATTTAATCATCTATAATAATTATTTTAAGCCTTCATAGCAATACATTCAATCTCTATCTTACTTCCCTTCGGCAATTCTTTCACCGCAACCGTACTACGAGCAGGCTTATGTGAAAAATACATCGCATAAACTTCATTAAACTGCGAAAAATATGACATATCACTTAGATATACATTTGTCTTTACTACATTCTCTAGGCTGCTACCCGATGCTTCCAGCACTGCTTTTAGATTTTTACAAACTTGATGTGTCTGTTCTTGTATATTAGAATCCAAAAATTCTCCATTTGGCAATAATGGAATTTGTCCAGAAGTAAACACAAGATCATTTGCAACGATAGCTTGTGAGTATGGTCCTATTGCCTGTGGTGCATTATTTGTACTTACAATATTAAAGTTCTTCATGTCTTTCCTTTAGTGTATTGGTGTGTAAAATTCGTATTTTAGCACATTTTTACAAAAGTGTATAATCCACGCTTAATAACTTGAAGCATGTATATTTAAGTTATCCCCCCACCCCTAATTTATATTCAAATTAATCTTAATATGCAAATAAAACAGATTCTAAGGCGGTGCTATTCTAAATTGCTTTCTAGATCGTAAAAAGTTATAGCTCATCTAAAAAACTTAAAAAGTATTTCAAAAACAAAAATGATTTAATATATCCCATCTATATCAACGACATTCAACACTTGTTAAAATCTCTCCGCTAAATCCATCTTCTCGCAAGTACTGTATAATTTCTTTCTCATAAAGTGGCGCTGTAAGCACAATGCATTCAACATTGCTATAGCTTTTCTTGCTTGGTTGTGTTATAACTATCTCTGCTTTTTGCAGGTACTTACCATGTTTCCTTGTATCTAAATCATAGCAACATATAATTTTTTGCTTATTTTCTAAAGCAACAAACTTAGTATAAAAAACTCGCTGATACAATCCATACCTACCACATAAATAATGTTTGGTAAAAATACAAGATTAAAATAACTCCTATTAATATTGCGATACATTCATCTTTCCTACACCAATACTAAATAAACCCCAGATTCAAGGTATAATCATATTGGCAATATCACATAAATCTATCTCAACCCACGGTAGTTTGTGGTTATAGATTTATTTCTTAGATTTGCATTATCTCCAAACCACTTATTCCTACAACTTTATCTTTAGCCTACCTAGCAATGCAGTGATAAATGCATCACTAGAATATGCTAAAACATAGTAAAAACTTTACTTTTTTTCCGTTTTTGCCTATTGTATGGTTGTTTTTGTAGCATTTTGTATTTAAAAATTTATTTTTTGTTTATACTCATAATAATTTCTAATTTCAGATTCAAGGACTAATTATGAATGAAGTGACTCAAGCGACGCAATGGACACAAAACTATATGCCAGTTGCTGATAACATCTGGCTTAGTGGTTTGGTAGCATTATTGCCAATTTTATTATTTTTAGCGTGTCTTGTATGGTTTAAATTAAAGGGATGGCTTGCAGCAAGTCTTACCGTTGGTTTTAGCGCGATTATTGCCCTTGTTGTGTATGGTATGCCTTTCAACATGGTTGCAATGAGTTTCATACAAGGATTTTTGGTAGGACTTTGGCCTATTGCATGGATTATTATCGCAGCAATTTTTTTATACAAAATAGCTGTAAAAACAGGTTATTTTGAGATTCTAAAAGAAAGTGTTATCGCAGTGACTCCAGATCAAAGGTTGCAGGTTATTCTAATAGCATTCTGTTTTGGTGCATTTTTAGAAGGAGCAATTGGCTTTGGTGGTCCAGTCGCAATTACTGCAGCATTACTTGTTGGTTTGGGATTACGTCCCTTATATGCTGCAGGTTTATGTATGATTGCAAATACTGCACCTGTTGCATTCGGGGCAGTTGGGATACCAGTTATTGCACTTGCAAAGGCAGTAGGTCTTGATGCAGGTGATATTGCCGCCATGGTAGGTAGAATGTTGCCACCTTTGACATTATTTGTCCCATTTTTTATTGTATTCCTTATGAGTGGATTTAAAGGAGTAAAAGAAACATTTCCTGCTGTTTTTGTAGCTGCAGTAACCTTTGCAGGTGTGCAGTATTGGAGCTCCAATCATTTAGGACCAGAATTGCCCGATATTATTTCTGCTATTGCAGCGATTGCCACCACCTCTATATTCTTAAAATTTTGGCAACCAGCGAATATTGAAAGGGCAGATGATACAAAAACTGCCATCGTAACAAAACAATATCCATTACCAAAAATAATTCTTGCATGGATGCCTTTCATTCTTTTGGTCATTACAATCGGAATTTGGCAGATGCCATTTTTTATGGATCTCTTTAAACCTGGAAATATTCTAGCTAACACAAATATTGTATGGCTCATTCCTGGTCTTGATAAGCTAGTTATACAGCAGTCTCCTATTGTTGCTGTTCCAACTGCACTTGGTGCGGATTGGAAATGGTATATTATTCAGAATCCAGGTACAGCCATTTTCCTTGCAGCATTGCTTAGCATTGTTGTATTACGTGCTAATGCAAAACAAATTATGGAATCTGCAAGCGAGACAATCAAAGAAATGTCTATACCAGTACTGACTATTGGGCTTGTCCTTGCATTTGCCTTTATTTCAAAAAATAGTGGTCAAGCTGCTACAATGGGATTAGCTCTAGCACATACGGGTTCACTATTCCCATTCTTCTCACCATTTATAGGATGGGTGGGCGTATTCTTAACTGGTAGTGATACAAGCTCAAACTTACTCTTTGGTCCATTACAACAGGTTACAGCCAAAGCCCTTAACATGCCAGAAGTGCTATTTATGGCAGCAAATACAGTTGGTGGTGTTGTAGGCAAGATGATAAGTCCACAAAGCATAGCTATCGCATGTGCTGCCGTTGGACTTGTAGGTAGAGAGTCTGAACTCTTTAGATTCACACTTAAATATTCTATCGGCTTTGTTGTATTTGTTGGTATTTGGACTGCAATTATCGCTTATGTAATACCAGGTATTATTGTTAACTAAGATTTTTATAAAATTTATGCTCGGACTTTATTATATGTCCTTGCAAAGGATAATAAAAAGTTGTAGAGGGCAATATTATTAAAAATATAGGGTATTATTTCAAAAACTATACAAAAGAAATTATATGAGTGTGTTAAGAGCAGAAAATCTAAGTAAACATATTAAAAAGACTAGGATTGTTGAAAGTATTACCCTTGAAGTGCATAGTGGCGAGGTTGTTGGCTTACTTGGTCCAAATGGTGCAGGTAAAACAACAACTTTTTATATGATTTGCGGTTTACTTGAACCAAGTGGAGGTAGAGTATTTTTAGATAATGATGACATTTCAGCAAAACCACTACATGAAAGAAGCCATTTGGGTATTGGCTATCTACCACAAGAATCAAGTATTTTTAAAGATTTAAGCGTCGAAGATAATCTTTTGTTGGCTGCTCAAAGTTCCTTTAAAAGCAAGAAAGAACAAGAAAATCGTATTGAGGTTATGCTTGAAGCTTTTAATATCGAAACAATCAGAGACAGAAAGGGTGTAAGTCTTAGTGGTGGCGAAAGAAGGCGTGTAGAAATTGCTCGTGCTTTAATCAAAAATCCTAAGTTTATATTGCTTGATGAACCATTTGCAGGTGTGGATCCGATTGCAGTGCTAGACATCCAAAAAATCATACAGACTTTAGTGGAGATGGATATTGGTGTGCTAATTACTGATCATAATGTGCGCGAAACACTTGGAGTATGTCATCGTGCGTATGTTATCAAAAGTGGTGCATTATTTGCGAGTGGTAAAGCTGAAGAAATTTATGAGAACCCATTGGTAAGAAAATACTACTTGGGCGAGAATTTTAAAGTGTAAGATATTTAATATCAAACGATACGATACAACTCTATATTCTTGACAAAATCAGAGTAGCAAAAAAAGGAACAGCATGAATGAATTAAGACACTTAGCGGTCGTGATGGATGGTAATAGGCGATGGGCTAGAAAAAATGGAATCTTAGAAAAAATAGGTTATCTGCATGGAGCCAATACTATACAAAAAGTGATTGAGGTTTGCATTGAGGAAGGTATCAGAAATCTAACACTTTTTGCATTCAGCACAGAAAATTGGCAGAGACCGCAAGAAGAGGTTGATTATCTTTTTAAACTCCTGAAAAAATATCTTGATGAAAGTCTTGAAAAATTTCTAAAGAATGATGTGAGATTTAGGGCGATTGGGCAACTAGATAGATTGGATCAGAATTTACTTCGTAATATTATGGAATTTGAAGAGCAAACAAAACACTGCAAAACATTATGTGTAAATGTTGCCATATCATATGGTGCAAAAGATGAAATCGTACGTGCAGTGAAAAAGGTTGTAAATAAGAATTTGGATATTACAGAAGAAAATATTACGGCAAATCTTGATATTAGCGAGGATGTTGATTTATTGTTACGTGTTGGTAGTGCTTCAAGAATTTCAAATTTTTTACTGTGGCAATGTGCATATGCTGAAATATTTTTTAGTAAGACGCTTTTTCCGGGCTTAACCAAAAAGGAATGTAAAAAAATTATTGATGATTTCAAGCAAAGAAAGAGGACTTTTGGCAAATAAATAATTGCAATTAAAAGTCAAACAGAAGAATTATATTGGAAACTTTAATGTTTTTTTTAATATTTTTTCTTGTTGTAGATTATTGGTGTATGTAAATATTGTTTGATTTACAAACATTATAAAAACAAAGCGGACTTGTAGAATTAGACCATATCTTACATTATATTATAAACTCTAGAAATGCTAAGTGTAAACCTTAACTCTTATCTTTATGTTAATTCTTACTATTCTAACATAAAAGCAACTTACTTAAAATTCGTTATAGACCTAAAACCTACAATGCTTAAGTCTATGCTAACCCATCTAAATACTATAAAAAGTATATCATACTCATCAGTCAGATAAATTAATAACTCTGTAATGCAGGTTCTAAGTGAAGTTAAATTTTATTTAGAACAAAACCACACCATCAATCCCAACTTTGAATCTCATACTCACGCACTAAAGCACCATATCCTTAACTAAGCAAAGCCACTTTAATTTCGTCAAACTCTGCTTATCTAGCAAAGCATGTCGACCCTTCAGAATCTTTGCCTTTTCTGCAAGTTGTTTTGCATAAACTTCATTTTGAATGTGCATCTTATGCCCTTTATAAAAAATATTGCTACTAAATCCAGTAACTTCGACATTCTACAAAAAACAAAACAAGTCAAACAAAGTTGCTAACCTAAACAGAAGCAAAATGACATCTTATGTCTAAGATATACGGATATACGAGATGATACACTAGTGCTGTTGCACACAAACAACAGAACGATAACAATTGCAGCCAATAAAACTCATGCAAACTAATTGTCTAAATACTTAGCAAAAACTGCTTATAATTTGGAGGACATACAGCATTTATCCGTATGCCAAAAGATCTCGCGTAGAATTCTGTAAAATTTCCATAAGATTGCCACTATCTTGATTTTTATTGATAATATCAACAAAATAGCTACCCGCAACAACACCATGAACTTTATGTTGCAATAAAGCAAGTTGACTTGCATGATTAATACCAAAGCCAACCATCACCGATTTTCCTTCTAACATACAAATTTCAACAACATCTTCTATATACTCAAGCACCTCTCTATTAATAAGCGTCTGATTGCCTGTTATTCCATTGCGTGCAACAACATAAAGAAACGGTGCAAAAGTTTGATTTGCAATTTCCCTAATGCGTTTTTGCGGTGTAAGCGGAGCAATTAGCTCGATAAAGTATATACCATGCTCTTTGCAAAGATCTCTCATGCCAAAATCTTCGCCCCCAAATCCTAAATCTGGGATAATCACACCATAAGCACCATGTTTTACAAGATCTCTAACAAATTCCTTTACCCCATATTGCAACACAATGTTTGCATAAGTCATCGCAAGGATATGTTTTGAGGTGTTTTTCATAAGTGCATTAATAATGGTAAATCCATGTTGAGGAACAAAACCATGTCTCAAGCTATAATCACTTGCACTTTGTATCAATGTGCCATCTGCATTGCCATCAGAAAAAGGGAATTGCACCTCTAAATATTTTGCTCCTCCTCGCAGAATCCCTGTTGCCGCACAAATACATGAGCGTATATCAGGGTATCCAGCGACGACATGACCCATGAGTTCTAGCTTTTGATTCACTTTATTTCTCCAAAATCCTATAATCAATATTCTATAGAAAGTATTTTTTGCACTACTGTAACATAGCTATATTATAACGCAATTCTTAATCTTCGCAAAACACTACAGCAAAAAACAAGCAGAATACCAAAGTAAAATGACAAATAGTAAGCTCTCTATTAATACCTAAAAGCATTCTATATTAATATCTCCAAGATCTTATAGAGATAAGAACAACACATATAATATTAACCACCCACACATATTTACACATTACAATACAACAAATATTATAAAGGATTGTGATGATTTTCATTGATGCATGTTTTAGGGAGAAGACACCATACACACCTATATGGATGATGAGACAAGCTGGGCGTTACCTAGATGAGTATAAGGAAACAAGAAAAAAAGCAAAGAATTTTCTTGATCTATGTCAAAGAGTAGATTTAGCCACAGAGATCACATTGCAACCTATTGATATTTTGGATGTGGATGCTGCAATTCTTTTTAGCGATATTTTAGTCATTCCCTATGAAATGGGGTTACCTTTAGAATTTAAAGAAGGGATTGGACCAAAATTTTTACAAACTATTGATAATGAAGAAAGTCTGCGGGTATTAAAACCAAGTGCATATAATCGACTTTCTTATGTGTATGAATGTGTAGATTCTGTGCGAAAAAAATTGCCAAAAAATAAGGCACTTATTGGCTTTAGTGGAGCACCATGGACTCTTGCAACTTATATGATAGAAGGTCATGGTAGCAAAAGCTATGAAAAAAGTAAAAAGATGATCTATCAAAATCCCAATCTCTTGCATGCCTTATTGCAAAAGCTTACAGAAGAGATCAAGCAATATCTTAGTAT
This sequence comes from Helicobacter trogontum, assembly GCF_000765905.2. GTDB lineage: Bacteria > Campylobacterota > Campylobacteria > Campylobacterales > Helicobacteraceae > Helicobacter_A > Helicobacter_A trogontum. The sequence continues at coordinate 27,272 of NZ_JRPL02000016.1, forward strand.
GCAAATAAAAGCTGGAGCAAATGCAGTTATGCTTTTTGATTCATGGGCAAATGCATTAGAAAAAAGTAAATATTTAGGGTTTGGTTGGTTCTATTTGCAAGACATTGCAAGTTATCTTAAAAGCACTTTTCCACAGATTCCAATCATTGCGTTTCCTAGAGGGGTTGGAGCATTTCTAGAATCCCTCCATGGCGAGTTTGATGTATTAGGAATTGATTGGCAAATTGACATGCAAACAGCAAAAGATAAAGTTGGAAACCGCTTTGTATTGCAAGGTAATCTCGAACCTGCAAGGCTTTATGATTATGATTCTATGAAAGAAGGAGTTATATCAATTCTTGAAGTCATGCGTAATTCTGGGCACATTTTTAACCTTGGGCATGGCATGATTAAAGATCTACCTCGAGAAAATGCTATAGCTTTAGTGCAGCTTGTAAGGGAACTATCAAGTAAATATATGTAGCAGAAGGATTTGCGAAATGAAGTGAGGAAATAAGAATATGAAGTTCTAATAAATATACAAAAATATATCAAAATCATAGATTAGGCAAGATATATACCCTCACACCATAAGAATCTGTCATTAAAATGATTTAATTCACAGACTTATTTTTCTAGTACAAAGGGTTTATAATAAAACCAATTATTCCTACAAATACACAATCTTAGCTCCCAAACCACCCATGTTTGGTGGTGCTTGCACATAGCCTCTTATATAATTACATGAATCTAGAAAGCCTTCCACCATTCTTTTTAAGATTCCATTACCCATACCATGCACGATAAGGACCTCGCTAAACTTTGCCATGATAGCTTGATTTATAAAATCTTCAAGTAACATTTGTGCTTCTTCTCTTGTATAACCATGCAAATCAAGTCTAGTTGTTGCCCTGATTTCTGCTTCTAGTTTATACCCAAGTGTAACTTGCTGCTTTGTCTGTGTAGCACTCATGGGTTTTAATGCCACACCTTGCACACCTTTCAATCGCACACCATTTTGCAACTCAATCGTATAAGAATCTTTATTTTGTGCAATGATCTTTGCTTGTTTATTTTGATATTGCACCACATCATTAATATTATATTTCTGTACAGATTCTATATGAATCCTTGGACTCTTTGCTTCATTTTTATGAGCCTTATTCAAAAGCTTATGGATATTTTTTACAATTTCTTGTGTGCCTTGCAATGCGTGATTGTCAAGCTCTTTTAGATTCTGCAACACCTTTAAATTCCCACTTGATTGCTTAGCCAACATTTTGATTTCCTTAATGGCCTCATTATAGTGCCGCTTTAAAGCTAAACTTTGCTCTTCAAAATTTGCTTTTAATTGCTTTTTTGCATTTTCGAGCTCTTGTATTTTAGAATCTTGCTCCTTTATCAATGCTTGAAGTTTGAGTGAATCTTGCCTATTTTTTGTGATCTGTGTATGCGACTCCTCGATTAATCGCTCTAGCTTGTTTGCTTCATCACCATGCACTTTTTTTGCCTCATTAATTATTTCCTGTGGGATTCCATACTGCTTTGCGCATTCCATTGCATAGCTCTTTCCTATACCTTCTGCAAAACTAAATGTAGGACATGCTCGTTTATAATCATACAAAGCTGCAAGCAATTTCGTATGAGCATTATCAGCCATTAATGCAGCCAAATGTTTATGATGTGTTGTGACAATAATTTTTACATTATTTTCTAAAAAACTTTCTAAAATCACCTTATAAAGACTAGCAGCCTCACTAGAATCTGTACCTATTTCAATCTCATCAATACCAAGTATCATATCTTTTTGCATTAATAATGTGCTGATTTCTTGTATTCGACCTGAAAATGTAGAAATGTCATTATGAGAATCTTGAGGATCTTGAGCAATAATATGGATATTTTTAATATATGGAATCTGTGATTTATGTGCATTTATACGCATGGGAATATAAAGCTTTGCACACCACAATGCACTCAAAATACTTTTTAAAAGCATAGTTTTACCACCAGCATTGACACCTGTAATCATCAAAAGATTGGTAGGCATTGCGACATTTATTGGAATGGGATTTTTTAAACTTGGATGTGCATATTCATGTAAAGTTATCGAGGTATTTTGTTTGTTTTCTGCAAATACAAATGAATAATTAAAATCTCTAGCAAAATGCAACCTTGCTAATGCCCTGTCCATAAAATCATATTCTGTATGCACAAAGCGTAAGAAATGTATATGCTTACTTAAAATCTTGCTATATTCTTTTGCAAGATATAAAAGCCTTTCTTCTATCTTGTCATGTAATATATGGATATGGGATTCTATATATTCCAGACTTGAGGGCACAATATAAAAAAATCCATGCATTGAGCGACCAACTACACGTGCATGTAAAACATTAGCATAACCAGCACGCACCAAAAGTGTTGCATTATCTTCAAAAAAATGGATTTGCTTATCAACAAGATATTCTTGGAGAGTGCTTGTATGTAATGTATTATATAGCGCTTCTTGCTTTTCCTTATGCTTTTTATCAAGAGCCTTATATAGAGCAAAAAGTTCACTATCAGCATGTTGGCTTAAGTATTTTGATGTATGGGGTGTTATTGCATTGTCTTTGGAATCAAATATAAAAAGTGTAAGTAAGGCTGTAATATCACTTGGAAAAACAAACTTTTGCATATACTCTTTTAAGTACTTATTATCTATATCATCTTTTTTTGCATAATCATAAAAAAACTTTACCATTTGCAAACATTGAAAAATATCATAAAGTCGTAACGTCCCGCCTTTTGCAAGACTTAAAATCTCATTATTAAGCAAACGCACCTTTGGTAATTGTAAAGTCCCTATATTATTGTATGTATCAAGTGCCTCTATTAATGCTTTTAATTTTTCATGTGAAGGAATATGTAATATATGGGATAACATTTTATCATGTATAAAAAATGTATGATGTTCGTGCATTGTGGTATGACCAACTTCTATCTGCCGAGCAAAATAAGTACTAAATGTTTGTAAAAAATCTTGTAAGCCAAGTTTGATAAGGGTTTGCTTCACGTGTGTTAGTGCACTAGAATCTGCTGTATCCTGTAAAGTCTGTGTAGCTGCTTTCGTGAATGGTTTAAACTTTTGTGTGGGCTGTTTTTTTCTTTTACTCATATTTTGCCTCTCCACCCTTCTTAGTCATTAATAAAATCAGAATCATAGGTTGTTACATGTTGTATGCACGAGAGAATGGGCACATTTAAGCCTTCCATAGAATCTTTACCTGAAAATAGATCCAAATCCTTAAAATACACAAAAGTCATCTTATTTACGTGTATTTCTGTATTATCCTGCATACAAACAAGGGTCTCATTGTCATAAAAAGCTTGTCGAAACTCTGCAATCTTTGCTTCTATAATACTCTGCTTATGTGCATGAAGCACCACACCACAAGCACAGCAAAATACTACTCCCACAATGCTATACTTGATTCCCTTTTTCATGCTCTCTAATTGGTATAAAACTCCACATAATATTGCAAAGCCAAAAACTACGCTTGTAATGATTACAATCAAATCAAATACATTTTGCACACAATCCCCTATCGCCCAATTGGCTCACATAATAAAAGCGAAATTATAACATTAAAAATAAAATGGGCTTTGACTTGCCTCTAGTTGATAAAGTCAAACATTTATAAGTGTTTAGAATCTAAAAACTCTTACTTTAACTCATATCAGATCTGCAAGTTATACTTATAGGGATTGAGCATATAAATGTGCTTTAATATTATAATATTTGGAATTTTTTAACTATATAAAAAACTATTGCAATCACATGTGTTTTTGAAAATATTTGATCTTAACTTGAAATAGGATTCTAGATGATTGTATGTGGAGAATCAAGCAAAGCTTCTTGTGCTATATTGCTTGTGTTTTATAATTTTACCTATATTACTTATCTAAACTTAAGCATGGCTTGTGTTTCTAGTTGTTTTATTATTGTAAATATATACAAAACTTCATGTATTAAAGTATATAAAATCTTTTTAGCCTTTTTGTTCACTAACGCTTACAGGGTATTTGTATACCGACAAATTTACAAAGTACTGGGATAATGCTAAAATACAAACTATCCTTTTTAATGAGCTAAAAACGAGTAAAACATAAAAACAACAAATATCTCTTTTAGTGTATTGCACCACAAACACATATCAGGGCTAGAGCATCAAATTATTTTTTACCCATTTATTTTTTACCCATATCCTTATGGATAAAGCATACACTTAAAATTTGGATTTACTTTGCAATAGAGCCCTTATTAATCCTTAAATAATACACGCAAACACCCACTACCAAAAAGAGCCAAAATGGTAACATTTGCACAATGATATTTAAACTATAGGCACTATCAACACCATAATTTGCTTGTTGTAAATACAACTTCATAAAATATGAAATGGGTAATATCTGACTCCAAAATGATGCAAACACTTCCATGCTATTTTGCGGATAGGTAATACCTGCAAAAGCAAGAGAAGGGGCAGTATAAGCTGCTATTGCACTAATTGTTGCTGAAGCATGCTTAAGGATTGAATGCAAACATATCACGATGCTAGATACTGCTCCAGCTAACACTATTAATCCAAGCAAAACAATATACATGTTTCCCTCTCGAGGATACCCCAATGCCCCAAAAACAGCAAGCATAATGATGCCCCAAAAAGATGCTACACTTATATTGAGCAATAATTTCAGTAGCAATGATTTTATATTTCTTGGTGTAGTGTTGATAAGATTTAGCATACCGACAGCCACTAGAATCTGCCACATACAGGGTAGCATAATAGTAAGCAAAAATTGCGCATAATCATTACGTGGATTAAAGAGAGCTTCTATTTTAGGGATAATAGGCATAGTCTTAGCTTTTGCAATATTTATATTTGCATCTTTTGCAAGATTCCTACCAACAGAACTTAGTGCATTAAAAGTTGTCAAAGCCTGCAACATCGCACTGTTTATTGCTTTACCAATAAGTAAAAACTGCGCATTATAATAAACACCAATATTAACACCTACACCTTTTCGGACATGTACTTGAAAATTATGAGGAATTACAACAATTCCATAGATTTTTCCCTGATTAAGGTCAACTTTTGCATCATGCAAAGAGTTATATTGTTTTACAATTTGTGTTGCCGGTACAGATTCTATGTAGAATTGCAAATCACGACTAAGCGAACTCCTATCATCATCAACAACACCAATAGGTAAATCCGTAGGTATACTATGAAAAAAAATGCTATATGCAAGTATGCCTAGGAATGGTGGCAACACAACCCAAACAATACAAAACATACGATATTGCTGCATATATTGTTTTATCACATTAAAATGATACATACTTCTCCAATAGCCACAAATGTATAAGTAATGCCAAGTATATCTTTTATTGCTTAATCATTATGCAATCATTCCTCTTGAATTTCGCCTTCATCCCCACCCTACAAGACTTTAGAATATCTGGTTTTTCTATATATAGAGTAAGTGAGGTTATTTCCTGAAAACGATTGAAACATGAAGTAGCGACATCATGCAGTGCCTCCTCAAGTAAGCCATAACATTTAGTTTGCACACACAACTTTATCATATCTGCGATCTCTGCATAATCTATATATGTATTGGAATCTCTATAGTAATATTTTATCTCCGCAGATAATTTTACCTTCTGCACCTTTTCTCTCTCTTTAGGCAAAATCCCAATAATTGCTTCAAAATTCAAATCTTTAATCAAAATACACATTTTCATATTATATGATACCTCATAGCAAAACATGTTACTAATTTAATAAAATAGATGTCAATATATAGAAAATATCGCATAATCTAGGAAATAAAATGATCATGAAGTAATCATACGTAAAAGATACTCCACCGATCATGCAAAAAAATGTGCAAAGCAATCAACAAGATTTTAACCGCTTGCCATCCATGCAAATTATGATAAATCTTTTAGAGCTTCTCACAACAAGATTACACCCAAATGTTTTTATCTCTACTTTATAAAATGCTGCATATTAAAAACCTATATAATGCTAAACATTGTATGCGAGAACAATTTTATGTCGATACGACAGGTAAAACCAATACCACGACAATAAAGACGTATGCGGTATTATAAATCACTTTAACAATACCATAGTATTATAAAAAAATAATCTTATAAAACTAAAAAAGCAAGCTTTATCAAAATTCAGACACTAACTCTCAATCACGGTTCACACACTAAATATTTTACATAGTCATCTAGTCATACCAAGTAATGAAATAATCATAGTAAAAAATAACAAGAGATACATTAAGTTGGAAAGAATAAATCTTATTTTATCTCTAATTTTAAACGAATTTCTCATTACAGAAGACTTGATAGACTCTTCTTATTTAGTGTGATGGCTACATTTATAACTAAACACATATCTATACACAAAGAATGATAATTTAACACAAAAGCAGGTGAAGAACATGGTCAAAATCAATGCTCTCATTAATATTGACAAAAGCATATGACAACGACTCTTACCAACTTAACAGCCATTGTCATAAAATAATAGCATATTCAAAGCAAAACAAAACATTAAAATTACTTGAGCTTTAAAAATATATTGAGAATTTTAAAAATGTTATTTTATTGTCAATGTATGATTAATCTTGATTTTAAGAAAGGGGGATGCAAAAAATAATCTTGCTATTTTTTCGCATTTAGGTTTTAATAAAAGCCTAAAAATTAATTTTCAAAATAATATAGAATATTTCTCCATATCATATATCTTCATAGCATACTACTTAACAAGATGAGTGCTTACTCACTATACAGATACAGATATAACTTTGATAATGAGAGAACACAAGAGAATATCACAATAACTAACAAGTGAAAACAAACTCAATAACTCTTTGTGGCATTAGCATTTATGTTTAATTCAGATATCAAACTTGTTCTTCTAACATATCCTAGGCTGACTCTTAAAGCCTCATCGCCAATGACAAATATTATGCCCTAATTTTTATTTTTAAACCTTTACTTCTTTCTTAAAATTTTATGAATCCTATTGCATAATAAAAGTTTTATTTAAACAAAAAACTCCATAGCTCCAACTTTATACAAACCCAGTTTTAAGAAAAAATTATCCATATAGATATTGAAAAATACAATATATCTGAAAGTCAGAGTCATAAAATACAGAATTTAGCATAAAAATTTAAGAATTTTTAATCATATTTTACTCGATTTCAAACAAATAACAAATAGTTTTTAAAAAAGATTCAAATTATCTATTTGTATTTTGTGTAGACAATGCTAGTAAGATTCTAAACTTAGCATTTATATATGATAAGAGAGAAAGTGAAAGGAATAAAATGGCTGTAATTTATCTTGCTGGTGGTTGCTTTTGGGGAATACAGGGCTATTTTGATAGAGTGCATGGTGTAATAGAATCAGCAGTTGGGTATGCGAACTCAAGAATCGCAAATCCTTCATATGAGCTTGTATGTAGTGGGAGTAGTGGGGCAGTCGAGAGTTTAAAACTAGAATATGATGATAAAATATTAACATTGCGTGAAATTATGGAGCGATTTTTATCCATCATCGATCCTTGTGCATTGAATTTTCAGGGCAATGATAAAGGTACACAGTATCGAAATGGTGTGTATTATATAGATGTGGGAGATAAAAGTATAATACAAGAATGTCTTAAACAATGGGAAGAAAAGCATAGCCTCAAGACAGTCACAGAAGTTCTACCTCTGGCTAATTTTTATTTAGCAGAAACATATCATCAAAAATATTTGGCTAAAAATCCAAATGGTTATTGTCATATTGATATAGATTCTGCTTTACAAAATTTTAAAAACGCGGTAAGATAAGTGCAAACTAAGGATAAAGCTAAGCTGCAGCCATACGCAACAAAAAGCTGTAAAAACAAAAGAAACTAGAATCTAATTTGACTTCCATCAATTAAACTATTATGATTTATATTTACTCCAATATACACTATATTAAGTCATATTAGCAAGTTTTAACTTGCAAATATGTTTTCTAAAATTTTTGATACTTTTACGACACCATAAAAAACGCTTAAGAAAACACACTTTTACAGGCTTCTATCCCTATGGAATCCTTTGAGTATTTTTATACATCAATATAAATGTGATGGTATACAATCGTCTATAAACAAGTAATCATAAAATTCAAGTCCAACCAATCTAATAAGCCTACAACATCAAATGTAAAAATTACTCCCATACTCATAAATTAGCGATCTATACAAGTATTTTTACATACATTAAAAACCTAACCGCTAGGTTTTACACTAATGGTAACTTCTAAGGATACAGATTCCGCAAAATATATTAAAAAATAATCTCAAACGAATCAATTACTATGCGATACCTATGCGTTGTGCAAGAAAATCATAAAGATGCATTGATTTAATATTTACATTCATCTTCGCCATAGCACCACTAATATTCATCAGACAACCAGCATCAGCAGACACCAAACAATCAACATTTCGTGCCTGTATGTCAGCAATTTTTTCGCTTACCATGGCACGGCTTATTTCTGGTTCTTTAACACTAAAAGTCCCACCAAAACCACAACACTCTTCTTCTCTCTCGAGCTCTATAAGCTCCACATTACTTAGACTTCTTAGGAGATTCTTGGCACTTGTTATACATTTTGCAACACGCAGAGCATGGCAATTTGAATGCCATGTTATCCTTATTGGTTCACCAACATCAAAATATCTCACCTGTAAAACTTTATCTAAATACTCGCTTAACTCATAAATTCTAGAACTAAAATGCTCAACTTCCTCTTCGTATTTTGTGCCATGAAACAACTCTTTATAATCTTCTCTCATCATGCCTGTACATGAACCGCTAGGAATTATGATAGGGTAATCACCTTGAAAAAGCTCCAAATTATGCAACACTACCTCTTTAGTCTCTTTATAATATCCGCTATTATAACTTGGTTGTCCACAACATGTTTGATCTTTTTTAAAAATTACTTCCACACCCTCTTTTTGCAAGAGTTGTATTGCATGTAAACAAGTATCAGCATAGGCGGCTGTACCTAGGCAGGTTGCGAAAAAATACACTTTTTTCATACACATTCCTTTCACATTATCTTAATATGATTACATTGTAACTTTAAATTTGTGAGTTTATCGGGAATTACATCATTTTTACAACATGGATATAAAAAATGTTTATTACAGTGACATGGGGCATGATTTATAGCCCTTTGGTTTATCAACTCACAACAGATACAACCCAAAGCAAGATTAATTAAAAAGATTTAAAGACTCTAAGCCGCATATTTAAGGCGTGATAGTAGCAAGTCCTTACCTATGTAGATACGAGATTAAACCTTAAGCATTACAAACTCCTATAAAATGCTATTTTTCCATAATCTTACAATTGATTAAACGCTTTTATGTTTTTTTTTGCATCCAACCTTATAGTTACGTTAATAAAGCCACCCACCTTATACTTCCCTAAGTATTCCTCACACACTTTACTCTCAACATCATTCATCATTTCATATGTAGCCCCACAATCTTCATGAGTTATCACATTAAATCAATAAACAAAAACAACCATATTATATTTTACATTATCTAGCAAAGGCTTATCTATTGAGTGGTAAAAATAAGCTTTTAACAAAAACTTGCATTTCATATGTTTATATCTTATATACCTAGATTGATCAAAATCTAGCATAAGCATAGTTTAACAATAACACATGTTCTTCATCATCCACCTAAGAATCAAAAATAAAATAAGCAATATATTTTGTAATGTTTATGAGTGCTTGTAGTCAAACCACATAAGTCTATGCGTATTATTGTAATAATCACCCATTCCCTGCAAACCAAGTTATTATTGCGGGAGACTTGCTTTAGCTGTAGATTTTGAAGCTTTAATCTTATTAGATCAGTTTTAAATCATGGATAAAAACTGATTTGACTGACTACTTTTTGTAAAACTATCTTGAACCTTAAAACTTCTTTCTATTAACATCTTCTAGAATCTTAACTGCAACAGAATCTATTGCATTGCTTATTTCTTGTGATTGATTTGCAATGACTACATTTTGTTGTGTTGTTTGTTCTAATTGAGAGATAGATTCATTAATCTGACTGATACCTTGTGCTTGCTCTTTAATAGATTCTGCCATATCATTAATGCTTTGCACTAAGATATTTGTATTTGCTTCAATCTCACCTAGAGATTTTTGTGTTCTCTCTGCTAGTTTTCTTACTTCATCAGCTACAACCGCAAAACCTCTACCATGCTCTCCTGCTCTTGCTGCTTCTATTGCAGCATTTAATGCAAGGAGATTTGTTTGATCTGCTATATCTCTAATAATACCTATAACATTTTTAATGTCTTCACTTTGTGTGATAACTTCATTTGTTCTGCCACTTACATTTTGCATTGAGCTTGTAATTTCTTCGACTGATGCTGCAGTTTGTTGTAATGAACTTGCTTGTGTGTTTGAGCTTTGTGTAAGTGCAGTTACTGCTTCTTCTAAATCTTTTGATTTAGATTCTAGTTCTTTAGCAAAGCCTTGACTTGTATAAAGCATCTTTCGAATCTCTTCACCTAAGGTGTTTGTCACTATATCTACTCTACCACTTGCATCTTTTACTTCTGTAGTAAAATCAAGTTTGGTATAAGATTCAAACACTCGATTAATCTCATTAAGGTTTTTACCTACTCCTACAGCTAAAAGATTTAATAACTCATTTACAGAATCTCTTAATTCATTTAATTGTGGACTATTTCCTTTTTGTTCAATAAGTCTATCAGCATGTCCTTGCTTTGCTCTATCTATGACTTGAAGAGATTCTGCTACAAGAGCTTTATCAGATTCTAATCCAAGCTTTGTTTTTTCAATATTGTCATTGATGGCTCGTGCCATGACACCAAATTCATCTACAGATGTAATATTTATAGTTCGTGCATTTGTCCTCTCATGATTCAAGAAAGCAAAGAAATCAATCAAACATTGTTGTATCTGAGTAATAGGACGCAAGAAAAAGCTAACAAGTCCAAAAAGAACCGCACTAGCAAACAATGCAAAAAATATCCCAATGCCAATTTGTGTATATCCATGCATTTCAATAGGTCCCTCTATATCATCAAGTTTTTCAAAGCTACACAATGTGTAAGGTGAAAATATCTTGTCATGCGAGGTTTTACACTGGGCAAGTCTAGTGACCCCATTATCTTCAATCTTAAATGGGACATACTCTTCCATCTTTGCAGATCGTTCCACCACTTCATCAAATATTGGATTCTTCTTCATAATAATCTCTGTATTAGTTGCAAGATATGGAATATTTTTATCATCAAGAACAAACATATGACTCTCATTTTTCTCACCTAAAAAGATGAAGTAATCCTGCAAAGTAGATAGCAAAATATCAACACCAACAACTGCCACAACTCTACTATCTTTTACAATAGGGTAAGCATAAGTAATGTGTGGCTTACCAGTTATTGAGTCTTCATAGACTTCAGTTTGATAGAGACCATTTTTCGCAACAGCACCAATATACCAAGGACGTTGTGCAGCATTGTAATCACTTGTATATTTACCACCACGCATTCTGTATGGCAAACCTTGTTTATCTGTCCCATCCTCAGACTCCACAACAACACCGCTAGGGAAACCTACGTAAGAATTTAGAGTGCTTGTTGAATGTCTATGTAATTGCAACAAGTGTCCAACCGCTCTTATTGCAACATCCTCATCCTCAAATGTGCTTAATGGTAGAGCATTAATAGAATCTGCTAAACCTTTTAGGGCAGTAGCGTATTTTTGATTAAAATCTTGTAAAATCAAATTTACTACACGCAATTCATACGCTTGTGACAACGTTGCGTCTTCCATGGATTGCCTTTTTTGCATAGTCATAGTAATCATGCTTAGAGCAATGATGCCAAACATAATAACCGCCACCGCAATAAGTGCAACTTTTGTCTTAATGCTCATCTTTCTCACAGGTTGCTCCTCGTCTCAAAGAATCTTATATTACAATACAATTTCTACACAACATTCACAGTGAATATTAGATACAAAATAAAACCTTTGTAATAAGCAGAATTATTCCATACGAATGGTTAAAGTTTATTTAAGTATATAAAGTTTATATTTGAATATATTGTTATTTTCTATAGTGTTACATTTTGATACTTAAAGCATATTTTCTTATACTGCTATTCATGTTATTATAGAAATAATTCCTAAAATATATTATAACACCACGATTGCAAGATTAATTACCCTAGAAACTCTTAATATACAATCATTTTAGCTGCAATAAATCTAGCTATATTTTCCTATGAAATTCAGTATGAAGATAATAAAAGAAGATAATAAAATGGGATATCAAAATGTGGGGGAGGCTTAAACTATAGCTGCAAGAACTATCTAATACAAACTTATTCACACCAAGTGAGAAATAAGTCTCGACTTATTTACAAAACATGCAAAAAATCATTCCATTAATTGCACATATATGGAAACAAAAATAAGATAAGTAGCTTTTTAGTTTTTATCTTTATCTACAAGCTTATTTGCACCAATCCAAGGCATCATTGCTCTAAGTCTACTACCTACATTTTCAATCTTATGGTTAGCTAGGTTTTTACGTTCAGCATTCATTCTAGCATACCCTGCTTTACGCTCTAAGATGAAATCTTTTGCAAAACGTCCTTCCTGAATATCACTTAGAATCTCTTTCATCGCCTTTTTAGATTCTGCATTAATAACTCTTGGACCACTTACCATATCACCATATTCAGCAGTATTTGATATGGAGTATCGCATATTCGCCAAACCTCCCTCATAGATCAAATCCACAATAAGCTTTAACTCATGCAAACACTCAAAATAAGCCATTTCCTCTGGATATCCAGCCTCCACAAGCGTCTCAAACCCTGCTTTTACAAGGCTACTCACACCACCACAAAGCACTGCTTGTTCACCAAACAGATCGGTCTCTGTTTCATCTTTAAAAGTAGTCTCGATAATCCCACTTTTACCACCACCTATTGCACTTGCATAGCTAAGTGCAATAGCCTTAGCATCGCCTTTACTTGTATCTTGCTCCACTGCAATTAGATCTGGTATCCCACCACCTTTTACAAATTCGCTCCGTACAGTATGTCCAGGAGCTTTTGGTGCCACCATAATTACACCTACGCCCTTTGGTGCCTTAATCTGCCCAAAATGAATGTTAAATCCGTGCCCAAATGCAATAATTTTATCTTCACTCAAATATGGTTTAATATCTTTTTCAAATACGTCAGCTTGCAATTCATCAGGGATCAAGATCATAATCACATCTGCAAATTTTGTTGCTTCGCTTACCTCAAGAACTTTAAACCCTTTTGCTTCAGCCTTGCCCCAGCTACTACCACCCTTATAAAGCCCAATAACCACCTCTACACCAGAATCTCTTAAATTCTCTGCATGTGCATGTCCTTGAGAACCAAAACCAATAACAGCCACTTTTTTGCGTTGAATAAGCCCTAAATCGCAGTCTTTGTCGTAATATACTTGTAATGCCATGTTACATTCCTTTAAATTTCATCTTAAAAAATAAAAATTTAGGTATATAATATCATAAAAATTACAATAAAAGGGGAATAGAATGCAACAAGAATTACATAAATATGAATTTTTGAAAACAATCCTGCTTGAAGTTATTGAAGAAAATAGCCCAGAAGTTAAAGAAATATTTCTTATGCTTTTTGATTCTCTGAGAGACAAGAATACTGATTCTGCAAAGTTTAAGGAGCTATTTCATAAGATAAGTGAAAGCGAATATCTCATGGGCGTTATCAAAGCATGTTCTCTGCACAATATTATTCTTAACATTTATGAGGAACAAGAGCAAGCTAAGATTGCAAGTGTATCCCGCAGTATTACCACTGCTTACAAGAGTCTTGAAGAAGAGGGATTTGATCGAATCGATTGCGACAGGGTATTGGAATCTATCAGATTCTATCCTGTATTTACTGCTCACCCCACAGAATCTCGCCGTCGCACTTTCCTTGAAGCACATCAAGAAATTACCAAAGAATTAGAAAAAATTGAGCAATTCTCTTATATGCCAAGCGAACAAATCCCTTACAAAGATCGAGAAATAACTCAAAGTAGAGAAAGCATTAAATATAGACTACATCTTCTATGGAAAAGTCATTTAGTACGCAGTGAAAAACTTGAGGTGATTTTTGAGCTTGATAATCTACTATTCATTATTGAAAATAGTGTTTTGCCAAGTGCTTTAAGAGTGCTTAATCAAATATCAGATAGACTAAATAAACCTCTAAAAATTTCCCCTATAAAACTTGGTAGTTGGATAGGTGGTGATAGAGATGGGAATCCTTTTGTCAGCAATGAAATGATGACGCGTGTCATGAAAATGCAGCATGAACTAATCATACAATCCTATATTAAAGAAATTAATAAACTCATAAGAGAACTCTCCCTATCTGTTGATTTTTGCATACCAAGTAAAGAATTGCAAAAATCACTACAAAAAGAAAAAGGCTATCTCAACCAGACTTCATTAAAACTGCATGAACGAGAGCCATTTCGCGCAAAACTTAATCTCATGAAACTCAAATTGCAAAACCACTTACTTAAAGTGAATGCAGCAAATGATATAGATTTTACCTATCAGAATCCAAAAGAGCTTTTAGAAGACATTGATATGCTAATTGCTTCGTTAGATTCCATTGCATCAAAGCGATTAAAAAGTTTAAGAAATCTTGTATTGCTTGGCGGATTTCATCTCATGCAGCTTGACTTTAGAGAGCACAGAGATATGTATATAAATGCGGTCACTGAAGTATTATGTTTGCTTGGTTACACAGATAGTGATTTTATGCACCGACATGAGTCAAAAAAGATTGAGATTCTCAATAAGGTTTTAAATGAACCACCATTGAATCTTAATAGTATTTTATGGGATGTAAGCCCACAGACCCGTCATACACTTAATGCCTTTCTAAGGATTTTATGGGCAAAAAAAACAATCAGTAAAGATATTTTAAAAAGTGTAATTGTATCCATGACGACAACTGCTAGTGATTTGCTTGCTGTGTTGTATCTTGCATATTGTAGTGGCTTGTGGCAAAAAGGCAAGGTAAAAACTACAGAGAATGGTGAATGCATAATAAAAGATGGCAAATCTGGAATCTTTATCACACCACTATTTGAAACTATAGAAGACTTGGAAAATGCACAAGAAATTCTAGAGATACTTAGTAAAAATGAACATTATAGGCAATATCTAAAAGATTCTGGGAATGCTCAGCAGATTATGATTGGCTACTCTGACTCTAGTAAAGATGGCGGTATTTTTACATCCAATTATTCTCTCTACAAGGCAATCTCAAATCTTGTAAAATTAGAGCAAAGATTAGGCATTCACTTTATGCTCTTTCATGGTAAAGGTGGTAGTATTAGTCGCGGTGGTGGGCAACTTGAAAGTGCCCTCCTAGCATTTCCAAGGGGTAGTATCGGCACAACACTAAAGACGACAGAGCAAGGCGAGATCATATCATCACGCTATCTCAATCCACGCGTAGCTATTAGAAGCTTTGCATTAACTCTAGCAAGTCTTTTAAAAAAAGCTGTGCATGATAACTTTTGTGCAAATGCAACAGATTCAAGCTTTGCTGATAAAAACATACAAGTAAAATGCAATGTAGATCCATACCTACCACGATTGGAAGAACTCTCTAGAATCTCGTATCGTACTTACAGGGATTTAGTATATGAAACGCCAAATTTTGTAACCTATTTTAAACATGCCACACCTATTGAATTTATACAAAACCTAAATCTAGGTTCTCGCCCAAGCAAGAGAAAAGATACGCAAAAAGTAGAAGATCTGCGTGCTATTCCTTGGGTATTTGCATGGACGCAAAATAGATCTATTATCCCTGCATGGTATGGCTTAGGCAGTGCATTAAAAGGCATAAACGATAAGCAATTGCTACAAGATTGCTACAATGATTCCATATTTTTCAAAACCACAATCGACAACATCGCACAAGGTTTTATTAAGGTGGATATGGAGATTGCTGCATTGTATAATGACTTCGTGCAAGACTTTGGTTTAAAACAAAGCATTTGGAGCAAAATCTATAATGAATATAACGAAACGCTTGAATGGCTACTCATCACTCGAAACGAAAATGAACTTTTAGATAGCAATAAAGAAGTAAGGGAGCCAATCTTGGCACGTATGCCAAATATTAAGGCTCTTAGTCTTTTACAAATCGAACTTGTAAGAAAATATAAACAAGCACAGTACCCAGATTTACGTCATCGCCTCATGGAGCAAATCCATGGCACAATCGTGGGTATCGCTCAAGGTATTAGAAATACAGGATGAGGCAAGGTGATAAGTCAGCAATGCAGCAAAGTATATAGTATATAATAATATCCTTGGAAGCATGAAATACAAGTAGAAAGGTATAAATCTAGCTAAGTATTTGCAACTCTTAGATATTAAGGATTAAAATAAACATGTTGTATTCAGTAATATGAAAAAACTTGCTTATCTAAGATTTTAATGGCGAATATTTTGTATTGATATATCTATTTAATTGTTACAGATATAAGAGGTGTAATGGATGGTTAAATAGTAGGAATGCGGGAGTGCTTTCTTAACAATTATAAAATACATCACACTTCATTTTATAACCAGCAAAGTCTTAAAACTTTGGGTTAAAAAAGATTGAATCATTTAGCTTAATGTAAATCCATTTTTGGGCAAGGATGTGAAATTTATTCTTTTCTTGCAATAAGTTTGTTGTAACATTTAGCAGTGTTACCTAAACACTACTACTCACTCTTCAATAAACCCTCCTGCCCATTATTGTTAAAGTCATTTTTGTCTATAGTATCTCACTCTGCCAACTCACTCATAATCATGTAGCTAAAACTTGTAAGAAAGCAATAAATGCAAGCTAAAGAACATGCATACCCCCCCCCCCCCATTTCTAAGAGCAACCCACCCTATTGCAAGCAATAATAATGGTTTTTAGCTTACCCAAAATAGCAGATGCAATAATAATCTCTTATATGAAATGGTATAGATAAACCCTATAGCGTGGTGGCAATCTCTATTATGCAACTAATCTCAGCCTAATATGTAATCCGTTAGATTCTTATGAAACTTCTCTCTCAAGCATA
This sequence comes from Helicobacter trogontum, assembly GCF_000765905.2. Taxonomy (GTDB): domain Bacteria; phylum Campylobacterota; class Campylobacteria; order Campylobacterales; family Helicobacteraceae; genus Helicobacter_A; species Helicobacter_A trogontum. The sequence goes on from NZ_JRPL02000016.1 coordinate 44,526, forward strand.
ACAAATAAAAAATATTTGTCAAGAGATTATAGAATCTTCACAACGCACAAGGATAAGCGTTAATGAAAAAATGGGGATAAAAGCAAAATGATAAAGCAGATTCTACAATATATAGTGAATTTATTTAGAGAGGAGAAAAAGATGAATAGATTAAAAAATGGAATGAAAATTATTGATTATTATACACTCTATAGAGATGATATTAAGAGATTCGAAGTATGTCTTCTTAACTTTAACTACGAAGATGCATGCCCTTATTGCCTTAAACTTTTATCAAAATATAAGCAATATAATGTAGTTTTAAACAAAGATTTTTTATTTGGACCATCTGAGAGTATTTGGGATTTTACAATCAATGATATTCCATATACTTGGAAATTTGATTTAGATTTTGCAGAAAATCAAATTAGGCCCACACATCAATATTCACAAGATAAAACCCTAGAAAAAATTATGCAAGACTTATGTGATATTCTTAATATGCTTGTAGAAAATGGTGAATTAGAATCTACTGATGATACATCAGAGGATTGGCAACCAAAGCATTATTAAACTCTAAAAACAACACAAATGCATATTCTAAAGCCAACCCTACAGAATCTAAAGCAAAACCTCACACTTACACAACAATCAAACAAACATAGTTTCTAAAAACAAAAAAATAACACAAACAAAGATTCTAGTGCCATAGAATCCAAAATCTACCTCTTAGGTGAAGAAATAAAGATATATTTTAAAGAGTAATGGAAAGACAAACAAATTAGATTCTTTTCCTATCTTTATAAACCACATAAAGATGTGGGAGTTGATGTAGAAAAAAGAGTGTATCGCTATGACACCCAAGTAGTCCATACAAAGCAAGAGGAAAAAGCTTGGTATGAGAATGAAAAGCTATGGAATACCATAGATGCTGTATCATTAGGTGCTGCTTTTATCCCTGTGGGTGGTTGGACTGCTGGTGTGGGAATTAAAGCCGGTGCAGAAGGTGCAAAAGTTGCTATCCGTTGGGCTAGTAAGAAACTCACAACAAGAACTCTAAAACTAAGAAATACGCAAAACAAAATCACAATTCAACAATATGAGTATAAAATAACAAAATATATCACTCGTTCTACCAATAGAGTAGCTAAACCTAAATATCCAAAACAAAGCCTTAGCCAAATGCCACAGCATGTAAGAGCTAGGTATGAGGAAAGAGTAGCGAATAATTGGAAAAGAAGTAAAGGCAGGACAGGTAAAAGGCTTGAAGCAGGTAAAGATTGGCAAAACGACATAGCACAATTACCTACTAAAGATAAGCAGGGTAATCCTATCTTTTACAAAGAACATGATATAAGTATAGCATCCCATACAAATGGTAGAGGTGCAGAACGAATTGTAGTAGGACATAGTCAAGATGGCAATGTGTTGTATGACTATATCTACTACACACCAAATCATTACAATGATTTCATACATTTGATACCAAAATAAAGGATAAAAAATGATTAAATTAAAAGTTAAAGATGAGATTATGGAATATGGAATCTATACCATACAAAGCGAAAGTGAGATACCAAAGGAACTCATAGAAGACAAATATACTTTTTATGTCAAGATAAATGGCAAGGATATAAAAGATTATGAATTTGACTATATGGATATTATGCAAAATGCCTTTTTATTTCACACCAAAGATTGTGTGGGTAATCCCAATGCTTTTAGAGATTGGATGAGTGATTTAGGTTGGCTTACTTGCGATGATGGGAATGGCATGTTTTATAAAAACATTATCCTAGTCTTTGAACATTGGAATGATGTGGGTAAAGGTTGGTTTAGTAGTGGAGAAAAGCTAAGAGATAAGATACTAGAGGATTTTATGAGAGATGGAGGGATTTTAGAAATATTGTATGAACACAGAGAAGAATATTGGGAAGATTATGATAACCTTCAGGTTTTTAATATTTATCTTATCCCATAAACTTTTAGTAAAGATTCCAAATATAATTCTGCACAATATAGAAAACACGATATAAATTAAAAGATAAGTAGAAAGGCTAAAAGAGATTCTGAATAACTTCCAACAAGACATAATAAAGATGATAAACTTTTAAGAGACTATATCTACTATACAAGGTCATTACAAAACATTTGTGAAAATCATAGAATAAGGAGAATAGTATGAATTATGCTAAAAAAGACAATAAAGTGTATTTTGTAAAATCTATGGACGAAGTAATGCTAAAAGACGATAAAGACTTATTTATCGTTAAGCTAGATGGCTTAGAGCTTCACACCTTTGATGAGTTTGAAAAAACAGCTAGAAAAGCCTTTCAAACACCTACCGATGAAAGTATGTTTTGGCTAGATGAACCAGGAAATCCTTTTGTTGGTTGGATAACAGAACTTGAGTGGCTCTTAGATGCAGGATTTAATTCCTTTGCTTTGATTGTAGAGAATTGGAGTAAGACATTAGATAAAGAGCCGCAAAGAGAAAAAGAAATAGAATTTCTTTTATTTATATTTCAAGACATTTGCGATTTTTGGGGATATGAAGTTGTAAAGTGCGTTTCCTATGGAGAACCCAAAGACTTTAATATCTATTTGGTGGGCTAATATGCTATACACAAGATCATTATCAAACATTTGTGAAAATCATAGAATAAGGAGAATAGTATGAATTATGCTAAAAAAGACAATAAAGTGTATTTTGTCAAATCTATGGATGAAGTAACTTTGAAAGACGATAAAGACTTATTTATCGTTAAGCTAGATGGCTCAAAGTTGCATACTTATGATGAGTTTGAAAAGACAGCCAAAGCTGCCTTTCAAACACCCACTGATGAGAGTATGAACTGGTTAAATGAACCAGGAAATCCATTTTGTTGGATAGACGAATTAGATTGGCTCTTAGATGCAGGATTTAATTCCTTTGCGTTGATTGTAGAGAATTGGAGTAAGACATTGGATAGGGATAGTCAAAAGAAAAAAGAGAGTCTTTTATGGGATTTTAATTATATCTGTGATTATTGGGGATATGAACTTTTGGAAGTTAGGGGTGGCTCTATAGAACCAAAAGACTTTAATATCTATTTGGTGGGCTAGATTCTAATAAATCTCAAAAACCAAAGAGGACTTATAAAGAATTTGATATTATCCAATAGACATAACCAAGACGATTTGCAAGAA
>NZ_JRPL02000017.1 GCF_000765905.2 Helicobacter trogontum
AAGTCTGTATTCTAACATATTTTTTTACTGGATTCTAAAGTCAATTATTTTTTATTTGCTAGAATTGCTTGTTTTTGTCTAATAAGATTATAAAGGATAGTGAAATGAAACATTTTAAAGTGCAATGCGACTATGAGAAACTTGCCAGACAATATGGTACACCGCTCTATATTTATGATATAGAATCTTTGCAGCAACAATATCTTAAGATAAAAGATTCTTTTGGTGGTTTTAAATCTCTTATATGTTATGCACTGAAAGCAAACTCTAATCTAAGCATTCTCAAGACTCTTGCAAAGCTTGGTAGTGGAGCTGATTGTGTTAGTTTAAATGAAGTAAAACGTGCGTTGCTTGCTGGTATTCCTGCATATAAAATTATTTTTAGTGGTGTGGGAAAGGAAGACTATGAGATAGAGGAAGCAATAAAGCTTGGTATTTTGTTTATTAATGTGGAATCTAAAATGGAGCTTTATCGTATTGAAGCAATTACAAAAAAGCTTTATGGTGATCATATTGCAAAAAAGACATCACATACAATGGAGAGCAACAAAACAGATTCTATACCCTATAGTATGCCAGAATCCATACAATATCAAACAAGAATTTCTATCCGTGTGAATCCTGATGTTGATGCAAAAACACATCCATATATCTCGACAGGACTGCATGAAAACAAGTTTGGCTTAGATATAGAAAGTGTAAAAGAGTTTTATATATATGCTCATAAAAGTGAGTTCTTAAATCCTATTGGCATACATTATCATATTGGATCACAGATTTTAGATAAAGCACCACTTTTAGAATCAACACAAAAAATTCTAGATCTTGCAAAAAGCCTTAAAGCCTTGCAGATTCCATTAAAATTCTTTGATATCGGTGGTGGTTTTGGGATATCATATAACAATGAAGAAAGCTTTGTGATACAAGACTACATTCATGAGATTATAAGAAAGATTGATGCACTAGATTTTACAGCTATTTGTGAGCCTGGACGCTTTATTATGGGAAATAGTGGGGCATTGCTTACGCGTGTTATCGGAGAGAAGCAAACTGCTAATAAAAGATTTGTTATTGTGGATTGCGCTATGAATGATTTATTGCGTCCGAGTTTATATCATGCTTATCATCATATTAGTCATGTTGCACATAAAGATCAAGATTGTGTTCAAACTTGTGATGTTGTTGGAGCAATTTGTGAAAGTGGAGATTATGTAGGGAAAGATATTGAGCTGCCACATTGTGAAAGTGGAGATTTACTGCTTATTGAGAGTGCTGGAGCATATGGATACAGCATGTCAAGTAACTATAATTCCCGTATGCGTCCTGCAGAGATTGCACTTTACAAAGGAGAGTCTTATATTATAAAAGAGAGAGAAGACTTTGATTTAAGTGTGCAAAATGAACTTGCATGTCTGAATAAATTGCCAGATTTGGATTGTAAGTAAAATATCTTGGCATGGATATACCTCAAAATAGGGTTCTTAAGTACATGATATATAAGCCAACTATTATCATATATGCTATGATAGCATACAGATATCAAAGGAAAATGCTGTGAGAATAGGATTTTATACAGAATGACTTAAGTTACTTTTTACAGCATAGTAGTGCGGTTTTTAGGATATGGTTGCTTGTATATTTTATTGTTATTGTGTTATATTCTGTATAGCTTCAAATACATAAGAAGGGTTAATAATGTCCCAAAAATTCTTGTAGAAAAGATTCTATATTACTTTGTAGTGTTTTCAAGTCACTTGTATTTTCAATGACAAAATCACTTTTTCTTCGTTTTGTTTCAATATCAATTTGTGAATCTACTCTTTTTATTGTGTCTTCAAGACTTAGATTATTACGAGATTGTATGCGTTGTATTTGCATATCTCTTGTAGCATATACACAGATTACAAAACGTTTCTTATATTCATATTTACTTTCAAAATAAAGTGGGATATCAATAAAGTATGGACTTTTCTTTTTTTCTAAAATTTCACATTCTCGTGTGATATGCTGATGAATGAGTGGATGAAGTATAGATTCTAATTCTATTTTTTTATTAGAATCTTTAAAGACTATATTGCCCAATTTTTCACGACTAATATATCTTTCTTTATTGCTAGTTTCTAAGATCTCATCGCCAAATACTGACACAACATTATCTCTGGCCATCTCTAATGCTTTGTGTGCTATTGTATCTGCATCAATAATCCTAAATCCATGCAATGCTAAAAGTCTTGCTGTTGTGCTTTTACCACAACCAATACCACCTGTGAGTATATTTGCATAATACATTATTACTCCTTTTATTATTTTATACAAGTGTTATGTGTGGAATTTATATTCTAAAATGCACACATAGCCCTTCTTTTTTTGTTTGCCTTGTAAAAAATTCTACTTTTGTGTTGTGGATTTTTGCAATTTCTTTTACGATAAAAAGTCCTAATCCCAACGAGTGGCTGCCTCGTTTTGCACTGCTTCCTTGATAGTATTTTTTTGTAAGATTCACTATTTCATTTTTTGACACACCAGGACCATCATCAATTACTGCAATATAATCATCTTGAATCTGCACAATAACTTGTGTATCCGCATACTTCAAGGCATTATAAATGAGATTATTTAAAACTTGCTCTATTAGGATTCTGTCTGCAAATATTAAGCGGTTTTTACCTTCTAGGATAATCTTTTTGTCTTGATATACGGACTTTAAAAGATAGTTGTGGAATCCTTCTATGACTTCTTCACAGAGTGTTAGAATGTCAAATTTTTCCATTTTTATTGTAATGACATGATGTTCTAAACTCTCGCTCAAAGTAAGCTTATTTAAAAGAGAGTTAATCTTTTTGCTATACAACATAATGCGGTGCAACAATTTGTTCTGTGTCTCTTCTTCCATTTCCTTATGAATCAAAATGGTTTCAATACTTGCTTGAATGATGCTTAATGGGTTTTTTATTTCATGTGATATACTTCCTAAGAGTTGTGTGATTTGCAGATTTTTTTCATGTAGTTTCTTTGTGCGTTTTTGGATTCGGTTTTGCTGTTTTTGCATAGCCTCACTCAGATCTTTTAACTCGCTAACATAGGGATTATTATCTTTTTTCAATGCTTTGAAATTAATATCTTGAAACCTCTTCTCTCTTAAATTGCAAAGGACTTTTTTTGTAGATTCTATAAGATGGTTTTCTTTAGCCATTTCTTTGTTACGTAAAAAGTGTGCCAATACAAATAATAAACCAAATAAATTGCAAACCATGGCAATACTTGTGAAATCAAGTAAAATGGTAAGAAGAGATATGGCAAAGAAAATCCCACAAATTAACATAATTTATAACCCTCATTGCGGATAGATTTAATCTTTACTTCCTTTGTTTCTTTTTCTATCTTTTTACGTAGCCTTTTTATACCCACATTTACGCTATTTTCGTGATAACCATCTTTATTTCCCCATGCATGTTCGAGTAAAAAATCCCTGCTTAATGTTTTACCTGCATGTTGCATAAAGCATTGCATAATACGTGTCTCAAGCGGACTTAATTGAATATTAATGTCTTCGATACTCAACTCCTTTGCATTAATGTCTAGAGTTATATTTTTATATTTAAGCACAGATCTTATAGAATCTTTTTTATATCGCCTTAGCACAGCTTGAATGCGTGCTACAAGCTCATCAAAGTTAAAAGGCTTTGTTACATAATCATCTGCATAATGCAGCCCTTTCACTCGCTCCATAGGTAAAGACATGGCACTCATCACAATAAATGGTATATCATAGCCTAGTTCCTTGACCTCCTTGATAAAATCTAACCCATCTTCTGCAACAAGATTTCTATCCACTAAAATAAGAGATACATGCTCTTTTTTTAAGAATCTTCTTGCCATATCAGTATTCAAACAACCAATAACTTCATAACCACTTGTATTTAAGGCGGCATTTAGATTTAGTTCAATTAAGTCAAGTAAGTCTTCTTCATCATCAATACATAAAATAACTTCATTCACTGGCTATCCTTTACTTTTGAGTTAGCATTATGCGGTTTTAGATTCTACCCTTTTCTGAATAATATATAACAAAATAATCCAAATGCTATATAGCATAATTATATAATTCAAAGCTTTACATAAATGCAATATGCAGAACTTCATGAGTAAAATACCAAAGTATTAAAGTAGGCTGTCAAGAATATTTTAAGGTTGTGTTTTAACTTAAAATCATTTGTTTTGACAACTTTATGATAGAATAAGCGGTTTTTAAGCTATGTTTTGTAGAATCCTACATCATTAAAGAAAGGGTGAATATGAAAGAATCAACACATATTTGGAAAAATGGTAAACTTATACCATGGAGTGAAGCAACAACACACATTCTAAGTCATACCTTGCATTATGGTAATGCTGTATTTGAGGGTACAAGGGCTTATATGACAAAACGAGGGTTAGCAATATTTCGTCTAGATGATCATACAGAAAGATTGCTTAATAGTGCAAAGATTTTATTGATTAATTGCCCTTATACAAAAGAAGAGCTCAAACAAGCACAGATTGACTTGCTAAGAGCAAATAATAGTGATTTTAAAGGCAATGTATATATCCGTCCAATTATTTATCTTGGTTATGGTGCTATGGGCGTTTATCATTTAAATTCCCCTGTTGAGACTGCTATTGCAGCATGGGAATGGGGTGCATATTTAGGTGAAGAGGCGTTGCAAAAAGGGATTCGCGTCAAAATTAGCTCTTTTGTACGAAATAATGTGAAGTCTACAATGGGTAAAGCAAAAGCAGCAGCCAATTATCTTAACTCACAAATGGCAAAGCATGAAGCCATTGCAAGTGGTTTTGAAGAAGCTTTACTGCTTGATGATAATGGCTTTGTGGCAGAAGGTAGTGGCGAGTGCTTTTTTATCGTTAGAAATGGGGTATTGATCACGCCGCCTTATGATAATACTTTGGAATCTATCACACAGAAGACAGTCCTTGAACTTGCAAAAGATTTGGGTATAAAGGTTGAACAAAGACGCATTACAAGAGATGAGGTGTATATCGCAGATGAGGCATTCTTTACTGGAACTGCAGCAGAGATTACACCAATTTGTGAAGTAGATTTTCGCGTTATTGGTACAGGTAGCCGTGGAGATATGACAAAAAGATTGCAAGATGAGTTTTTTAAAATCGTTATGGGAGAACACGAGAAATACGCACATTTACTGACATATGTTAATGAATGACGTCTATATGACGCTATGATTGTGGGCAGTGGATTTTATAATATTGTGCTATAATCATACATCATCATTCATTTGAACTTGACTATAAAGGGAAATAGATGCCAATAGATTTAAACGAACATAGACGTAAGCAACAAAGCAATGCACCAAAGCAAACTCCACAAAATAATGACAACAGGAATAGTGGAAATAGTAATAATGGTAGAAACAATAGGGGTGGGTTTGGCGTAGATTCTATGCCAATGCCAAGTATGCCGAGCGGAAAGTTTTTAATTCTTATTATACTCGCAGTTATTCTTGTAATTAATTTTGTAGTTGCACGACCATTTGTTATTATTAATTCTGGTGAGGTTGGGATTAAGGTAAACCTAGGTAAATATGATGATGTCCCTTTAACCCCAGGTTTACACTTTTTTATACCAATTATTCAGCAGGTTATAGTTGTAGATACGCGCATGAGAGTTTTGCATTTTTCGCGTAATGAAGATATGGGCAGTGTTGGAAGAGATGATCAAAGCGTATTGCGTAACGATGCTATTAGTGTTATGGACTCGCGTGGTTTACCTGTATCTATTGAACTTACTGTGCAATATAGACTTGATCCAAGTAAAGTACCAGAAACTATTAAGAATTACCGCCTATCATGGGAACAAAAGATTATTAATCCAGTTATAAGAGATGTTGTTCGCAGCGTTGTTGGTAATTATCCTGCAGAGGATTTGCCAAACAAACGTGATGAGATAGCAGGACTTATAACTTCAAGTTTTGAAGCGAAGTTGCGATCTACACCAAATCAACCAGTTATCTTTGATTCTATTCAATTAAGAGAAATTGTGTTGCCGCCTATGGTAAAAGAGAGAATTGAGCAAGTACAAGCAGCAAAACAAGAAGCAGATAGAGCAAAACAGGAAGCCAATGCCTTGAGAGAAAGAGCACAGGGTAGAGCTGATGCTGCAATTATTGAGGCAAAAGGACAGGCACAAGCAAATAAACTCTTAAGTGAGAGCCTATCACAGCGATTACTTGAATTGCGTCAAATTGACGTACAAGGTAAATTTAATGAGGCGTTGAAAGAAAACAAAGATGCACAAATATTCCTCACACCTGGTGGTTCTGTGCCAAATATTTGGGTAGATTCTAAGTCGAAACAACGCACAACAATTAGCAATAATCACTAGTATTTGAGAGTGGTTTTATGAATCTTGCAAAACAATGTTATTGGGCGAATAAGAGATGAAAGATTTACATATTGCTTGGGATAGCAATGGGCTAATCCCTTGTGTAACACAAGATTCTGTTAGCAATGAGGTGCTCATGCTCGCCTATATGAATGAGGAGGCATTAGAGCTTACTTTGCAAACTGGGATTGCACATTACTTCTCACGCTCAAAGCAAAGAATTTGGAAAAAGGGTGAGCAAAGTGGCAATATACAAGAAGTGTGTGAAATAAAGCTTGATTGTGATAGCGATTCTATTTTGCTCCGTGTGCGTCAAAAGGGAGCAGCATGCCATACGGGTCAGTATTCATGTTTTTTTAAAAGAATTGATTTGCTCGCATCTATTGGTAAGGAACATGTTGGTATTAAGCAAGAGGGGCTAGATGTAGCAAAAGATTCTCTAAAGCATAGCATAAAGACATATGACACATTAGATACACTTTACCACACGCTTTTGGAACGTCGGCATGCTGATGTGAAAACTTCTTATACTGCTTCGCTCTTTGCAAAAGGGACAAATGCTATTGCAAAGAAGATTATTGAGGAATCAGGAGAGTTCTGTTTTGCATTGAAAGATAAGAATTCTGAAGAAATCATCTATGAATGTGCCGATGTGTTTTATCATGTTTTAGTAGGACTTGCAAGTGAGGGTATCCACCCAGATAGAATCTATCAGGAACTTATAAGACGTATGGGCACAAGTGGGATTGCAGAAAAGCAAAGCAGAACACAAGTGCGTACTGATAAGGAATAAGTAGGCATGAAAGAGCAAATACTTAATTTTATTTCTTACTTTCATCTATATGATTTGATTTTATTTGCGTCGTTTGCATTGATTGCTATGTGTTTTGTGTTTTTATCTTTCATTTCATTTCGCAAAAAAATTATTTCTATTCCTTTATTTTTGTTAGGGTTTTGTTTTATTGTTGCTATTCCTTTTGCGATGCGTTATTTTATGGAAGAGCGATTTTATAAGATAGACAAAGAGATTGCCTATGATCGCACTTATAATTATTCTGATGTGTATCAATATATTGCAACAATCACAAATGTTGGTAAGAGAAATATCGCAGGTTGTGTCTTTTCACATCAGATTCTTTATGATACAGATAATGAGCAAGGCATGACAAAATATAAACATATTATACTCAATTATGTAAAACCAAAAAAAGTATATAACAGGGATATCCCCATGGACTTGAAAGTAGGACAAAGTGTAAATATTTCAGAGGTTATGGAGAATTATGCACATAAAGGAGAAAAATATATTACAAAAGTAGAATGTTATGGTAAGGTGCGGCATAAAGAGGGGGCAAAGGTTTTGCAAGGATTTTACAAAGATGATGCTAAAAATGGCAGCGGAGAAGACAAGGCTTCTAAACAGGTGGCAGACGAAGCGGGCAAGGATGATATGAGGGCTTATACAGATGAGATAGAACAATTGGAGAATGCTAAGAGAAGCAAGGAAGTGGTGTCGCAATCCCAAGCAATGAGTGTAGAGGATTCTCTAGGGGATTCAAATACAAGGGTTGAGACAAATAATAACATAAATCAGGATATGGAATCTAAAGACAATCAAATGCAAAACAACGCCAATGTAATACCAGAGAGCAATACTTCGCAATCACAGGGCATACCACCACAGGTTGTGCTGCCACCGCAAGAGGAGAAAATGTCACCAAATTGGCGTGAAGAAAGGGATAGATTTAATCCACCACTATTAAAGGAAATGCCTAGATAGAATCTATGATTATTTTCAATGGATTTATTGTTTTGCTTCTATGAATACCTAATAGGTTTTTTAAAGATTGAATGTATGGTTCGCTGGGAATTTTGCATATTTTTTGGTTAATTATTTTAAAACAATATAAAATAATGTTATAATAGATGGTTCATGTTAAACAAGTTGATATCAATACCAAGTGGGAGAAAAATATGGCTGTAAAACTATTGTGCCTATCATCTGCAAACACAAGCTTATTTGCTAAAGCCTTTTTGCAATATATTGCCAAGCATGATTCGATAGAGTATGATTACGCAGAAATTGAGCCTTATGTCCTTGCTAAGATTCCATTCACAAAACTTCTGACACATTTTTGCTCCCAAACACCAGATTATGTAATGTCTTTTGATGGTCATTATCGCTATATTAAGAATGATCCAAAGATTCCTTTTATCGAGATGAGTAATTCTGTTGCTGGACCAATTAGAGCCAATCGTCCATTTATAAAAACACCTGTAGATTGGGAAAATAGGGTTGTCAAAGTCGAACCATCGTGGTATAACAAGGTGTTGCCTATTGAAGATAAAATGATTTATAGTATGCCAGATTCTTATCGTTATGTATACTTGCGATACCTTGTTGCAGAATCAAAAAAGAATCCTGTAAGGAAGGAGCCGCCATTTGCCTTTTATATCCCTGATTGGAATACTCACACAGATGATATATTGAATAATATTTATCGATATTTAGATTTTTGCAGGGAAGATCGTTGTGGGTTGCATGTCGCACTCCCAAAAGCTATATTGGACCCAACTGATATGAGTTTGGAGGAAAAATATAAGGTAAAGCGAAAAAGTATTGATACCACGCTAAAGATTATTCATGATGAGATTGATAAATTTAATAAGGAATATGAAGAAGAGGGACTTATCGGTCGAGTTGTGGAAAATACAAACTATGAAAAAGATTTATTGAAATATGATATTCGTTTGTTATCTATAGAACCAAGTAGCACAACATGGCTGGAAGCACTTTATATGCTGAAAGTAAAAGAAGTGCAATGTAACAAAATTAGACTTGTTTTTGCGAGTGGACGCAGGTTTCCAGGCACAGATGACTTTGACAAAATGTTACCTGATGTTGAAAAGTATTTTAAAGAAAATCTCATGCGTAGGGATAAAACGCAAATGCTTGGCTATATCTATACGACAACAGATAGATTCTATCATTTCTTGGATTTTCAAGAGAATTTTGCACTACATATGGATTTTAATAAAATTGCTGATATTGTGGCGGGTGGTGAATCTATTCAGCGACAAGAGGCTTAATCGGTTTGGACACATCTAGCTTACATCTTTATTTATTTGCTATTGTAAATAACGAGTTGTTGCCTTAAGGATTTTTAAAAAAGATATATACACTTTTATTTTTCATGATGATGCTGATTGTTTGAATGCTAGGTATTTATCGCGTGAGGGCAGTGGGTGATACATCACAAAATTTGTGCCATTTTAGGGCGATTTCATTTCATTGTTAAAGTCCTATACACATAAATTATTTATAATACCATTTTAATATTATGTTATTGATATGAGGGTTCGTTATGCAAAAGAAAAAGCGTGTTTTGATTAAATTTTCTGGTGAAGCTCTTGCTGGTTCTGGTGGATTTGGTATCGATTTAGATATCCTAAAGTTTATTGCAAAAGAGATTAAAAATTTATATGAGTGTGGGTTAGAAATTGGCATTGTTGTTGGTGGGGGGAATATTATTCGCGGTGTCAATGCTGCTCAAGGTGGGCTTATTAAGCGTACAAGTGGGGATTATATGGGTATGCTTGCAACCATTATTAATGCTGTGGCAATGCAGGAGGCTTTGGAAAGTTTAGGGCTTGATGTGAGAGTGCAAAGCGGTATTGATGTAACGGAGGTATGTGAAAGTTATATCCATCGACGTGCCTTAAGACATTTGGAAAAAGGGCGTATCGTGATTTTTGGTGCTGGTACAGGGAACCCATATTTTACAACAGATACTGCAGCAGTATTACGTGCTATTGAGATTGAGTCTGCTGTAATTGTGAAAGCCACAAAAGTAGATGGCGTTTATGATAAAGATCCACATAAGTATAGTGATGCAAAACTTTTACCTACATTAACTTATGATGAAGCATTGAGGGACCATATTAAAGTTATGGATGACACCGCAATAGCACTTGCTAAAGACAACAAACTCCCTATTTTAGTATGCAACATGTTTAAGCCAAATAATCTCATCGATGTATTGGTTCATGAAAAAGGTGAGTTTTCGCTCGTGCGTTAACTTATTTTAATTATATAGAAGTTTATAGAGCTCATGTTTATACAAAATCAGATGCATACTCACATTAATGTATTACAATCATATTTTATGCAATCAGCACAAACAATAAAGGATTGTCCTGCACCAAATTATACAGAAATAGCTATGCTGGGACGGAGTAATGTAGGCAAAAGCTCTATTATTAATCTTTTGCTTAATCATAAACTTGCAAAAAGTTCAAGCACACCAGGCAAAACAAAGCTTATAAATTTTTTTAGCACTACTTGGGAATTATCTGCTAATAAAGAAGATTCTATAATTTATGATGCAGTGGAACTCGATGAGATTGCAATGCACAATAAAGAAGAATCATCATGCACAAAATCTATGCGAATTCCACTTGTATTTATCGATTTTCCAGGCTTTGGATATGCAAAGGTGAGCAAGGATACAAAGAAAATTTGGGATAAACATCTTACTGATTTCATCTATAAGCGACAAAGTATTAAATTGTTTTGCCATTTAATCGACTCCCGTCATACAGATTTAGCGATAGATGCAGAGATTGAGAGATTCTTAAAAGCGATTACAGAATCTAGGCAAGATTGTAAACTCTTACAAATTTACACAAAGGATGACAAATTAAACAAAAGCGACTATCACAAATTAAAAGCTCAAAATAAGATCACAATTTCAACGCTTAAAAAAACACCACAAGCCATACAACAACTCTATCATGCAATTTTATATGCGAGTCTGAATTGGTGATTACAATTTCTCGTGCTACATTCTATGAGTTATGATGGTTTCTTATTGAACATATCTAAGCAATATTGCAGTGAATATGGTGGTTATAATGATAATTTTAGGTGTTTAATTAATACTATAATATACCTGCTTTGTATTTGATAATTAAAGTTTTATAGTCGCTAGGTGTTTTGTGAATGAGCGTTGTGGCAACAAAGCTTAAGATAGAAAACACTTATAATAATTTATTCTCAGAATCTAGGACATCAAGTATAAAGTTGTATAGACAGTGTGAAGCAGCTACATAATAATTATTTCGTGTTTTTAACAATAAGTTGCTATTATTCTACATGGGTAATAAAATTTATGGCTAAGGGAGTATGATGTATTGCTTAAGGTGTTTTTATACGATATTTGCATTTTGTATGATGTTTGCCTTGCATTCTATGAGTTTATATGCAGAAGATAAAACAATCGTTGTAACAAGACAAACTGATAATATCCCAAATATCCAAGTTGTAAGTAGTGATGGTGCTGATAATACTATGGCAATATATAAAATGTTGGTGCAAGATCTAAGGACACTTGGACCTTTTAATGTGTATTATGATGATACATTGCGGGCTGATGTCTTACAAAGCGATCTTGCGTTGCAAGATTATAAAAATAAGAATATGAATTTTATTGCTCAAGTATCGCAAAAGAAAAAAGGTAATACTCTTACAGCCACTCTTAGCTTATATGAGTATGCAAGTGGTAAAACCATTACGACAGAATACAGAGAAGATGAAATAGAGCGTTATCCTTTTATTGCGCATGCCATGGCAAGTTATCTTAATGACTATATTAAAGCACCAAAAGCTGATTGGCTTAATCGTTATGTTATCTTTTCAAATTATGTTGATTCTGGTCGTAGCAATATTCTTATTGCAGATTATACTTTTACTTACCAAAAAACTATTATTAGCAATGGCCTTAATATGTTTCCAAAATGGGCAGATAATGATCAGCAAGAATTCTATTATACGCTTGTAACACATGAGGCAACCATATATAAGTATAATATGTATAATGGAAAAAATGAGAAAATTATCTCAAGTCAAGGCATGGCGGTAGTGTCTGATGTGTCTAGACATGGCGATAAGTTACTCTTATCGCTTGCTCCAGTTGGGCTAAGTGATATATTTTTGTATGAGATAAAGAGTAAAAAGTTAACACAGCTTACAAGATATTCTGGTATTGATGTCAATGCACACTTTACTAACAATGAAAAAAGCTTTGTATTTGTGTCTGATAGACTTGGGTATCCAAATATCTTTATGCAGGATCTTATACCAAATGCTAATGTCACGCAAATTGTATTTAGAGGACGTAACAATAGCACGATATCAACTTTTGGGCAATATGTGGTGTATTCTAGCAGGGAGAGTGATGAGGAGAGTGGACTAAATGTCTTTAACCTCTACCTAGTTTCGGCCAATAGTGATTATGTTCGACGTTTGAGTAAAATAGGTACAAATAGAATCCCAGTGTTTTCTCATGATGGGGATTCTATTATGTTTTTACGTCAACAGAAGAATGAGCAAGCAATTGGCATTATTCGATTGTCGATTAACAAAAGCTTCCTTTTCCCACTAAAAAATATAAAAATTCAAGCGTTTGATTGGTAATCTTTTCGTTTTTTTTGATAGAATAGTGTAAGATTTTTCAAAGTTTAAGGAGACAGCATGAAGTATTTAAAGCTCTCAAGTGTTTTAGTCGCACTTTTTTTTGCGGTTGGTTGTGGTAGTAAAAGTGTAGAAAAAGATGGTAACACCACGCAAAAAACTACAGAAATGCAACACAAAGTAGATACTCAAGAGCCTGAGGAGACAGTGGCAAGCCCAGGTGGTGCTGGGTTACCTGAGGGAGGGTTTATGCCTGATGGTGCTGCAAGTGATGAAGATGGCTATAGTGATAATAATTCCAATTCAAGTGAGCCTTATGTAGACAATGATAGCGAAGCTAATGGAAATGGTGGGCTTGGAAACACTGCTGATGATACTGATGAAACATATGCTGGAAATGACGATAATAATGAAGTCGGTCCAGCTTATGGTGATGCAGTCAAAGTGGATTCTCTTACTACAATTTATTTTGACTTTGATAGGTACAATATTAGAGCAGATATGAAAGATTATATAAAGGCAAATGCAGATTTTATCAAAGAGAAGGGTATTGAGGCTGTTGTATTGCAGGGTAATACTGATGAGTTTGGTGGTGATGAATACAATACTGCATTAGGTTTAAAGAGAGCGATATCAGTACGTGATGCTCTCGTGTTGCAAGGATTACCAAAAAATATGTTCTCAACAATTTCTTATGGTATGCACAAGCCTGTATGTAAAGAGAAGACTTCTGAGTGCTATGCTAAAAATAGACGCACAGATATAGTTGAAAAGCAATAAGAATAGCAAGAGGTTTTTGTAATGAAACTTAAGAGGTCTGTATTAGTATTTGCATCATCATTTATGTTACTCTATGCTGAACCTTCAGCATTTGAACTACAGAGTGGTGCCACAAAGAAAGATATGCAGGATCTTAAGGATATCGCGGATTTTACACGTTCTGTTATTGGTGATTTTCAAAATAAAATTGTGAATTTAGAACAAGCAGTTGATGGATTAAAAACTGTTTATGAGGGGATGAGTGTAACCTCAAGGCAGGATAGCATTGCAATTAAGAATCAGATAGAGAAAATCCAGAATATTCAAGATATTGTGAATTCCTACCAAATGTCGCAAAAATCTCAAGCAGAACTTGTTAAAAACTTGAAAGCTCAAGTTGAAGCAAATACTAAGAATATTGAGCAAATTAATCAAAAGATTGATAAATTATCAGAGGCATTTTTGCAGGCTAATGATGAGATTATAAAACAAATACAAGTTTTAAGCGAACAAGCCTTGGCACTACAAAATAATATACAAGGTATCCAAAATCAGCCAATCATAGATTCTATGCAGGTAAATGGTAGCGCATCAAAACAAACTTATAATTTTTCACCTGATAATGATAAGAATCTGCGTGAAGCAAAAAATCTTTTGCGTAAGAAGCAAAATGAAGAGGCAAAGGCTTATTTTGAATATCTTATTGATCAGCGGTTTGCAGTAGCGGAGTCAAGCTATTACATCGGTGAAATATATTATGCAAGAAAAGAGTATAATAAGGCATTACCTTACTATAAAACGAGTGCCAGCCTTGATAGTAAGGCTAACTATATGCCCATTTTACTATGGCACACAGCATGGTCATTTAAATACTTGAATGATCCAGATAATTACATAAAGTTTTTACAAACCTTGGTTGCCTTGTTCCCTGAAAGTGAGCAAGGTCGTAAAGCCCAAGATATTTTATCAAAATAGGAGATACATTATGATAGAAAATAACAATGTTGTGTCAATTAATTATGAAGTGATCGATTCTGAAACAAAGCAACCAATCGATAGTAATCAGGATAATAAACCACTCGAATTTATTGTTGGACAGTCCCAAGTTATTGAAGGTTTAGAGCAACATATAAAAAATGCAAAGATTGGAGATAAACTAGAATTTAGTGTTGTGCCAGAACTTGCTTATGGTATACGTAATCCAGAGCTTATTCAAGAAGTGAGTAGAGAACAATTTGGAAATATTGAGCTAGAAAAAGGCATGACGTTATTTGGTCAGGCTGAGAATGGTATGCCCGTGCAAGTTATTGTTGCTGATTTTAACGATACTTCGGTGTTGATTGATTATAACCATCCATTAGCAGGAAAAACCTTAGATTTTAAGGTTGAAGTACTTAATGTGAGGGAGGCTACTGATGATGAGATCATAGCTAGTATGGGCGGTGGCTGCGGTTGTTCTAGTGGTGGTCATGGACATGGCGGCGGTGGCTGCTGTGGTGGTGGTGGTGGTGGCTGCGGTTGCAGTCATTAAACTTTGATATAAGGAATGGTGTGTAAAGTTTATTTGCTAGAATTATGCAAATAGTGGAGGGTAAGGCAAGATGTCTCGTAAAAAGATTTACTTCATAAACCTTTTACCGATTATACTCATAAGTATCAATTTGCGTGGACCTATTACATCTGTTGGCCCTATTGCAAATCTTTTGCAAGACTATTATGAGCTTAGTTCAGCGCAAGTAGGATTGTTGACCTCGTTACCATTATTGGCATTTGGTGTAGTTTCGTTTTTGGTTGCGGTATTTCAACCTATAAGAGCGATGTTCTTTGGGCTTGTGTGTATAATTCTTGGTGAGATATTGCGCTGTGTTGGAGATAGCATAACCTTATTTGTTGGTACAGCGATTATGGGTTCTGGCATTGCTATTGCAAATGTGTTGCTACCGAGCTTTGTAAAGGTTAAGTTTCCTCGCGAGATTCCAAAGGTTATGGGAATTTATAGTTTGGTACTCAATATTTCTGCTGCATTAGGGATGATTGCTATACTTCCGTTAGCACATATTTTACCGTTGCCTTTGGCTTTTGGTTGTTGGGTGATACTAGCTATTCTTGCTTTTGTAAGTTACTTACCGCAGATAAAAAATCGTAGGATTTTTCGTCCAAAGCGAAGCTACGCAGTAGCAGGTTCACTCTTTGCAAATATGCATGCATGGAAGATAACACTCTTTATGGGATTACAGAGTGCAATGGCGTATAGCTTTTTTGCATGGTATCCGAGTTTGCTTATTGATTTCGGGTTTGATAAGAGTTTTATTTCTCACATCATGATTCTAATGCAATGCATCATTGTTCCGCTCTCATTTATCATTCCGCTATGGTTACATTCTCTGCGTCAAAGACTACGAGATGTTGCTATCGTGGTTATCTGTATGCTTTATGCAATAAGTTATTCCTTATTGCTTATTTCACATGAAATGTGGCTAGTTATACTTGCTTCCATTTTTATCGGTGTTCCTATAGGTGGTGTTTTTAGTGTTGCTTTGCTCTTTATTTCGAGTAAGAGTGCAAATGCTTCTGTGGCGACTAAATTGTCAGCTATGTCGCAGGGGATAGGCTATCTTATGGCTTCTATTTGCCCATGGATTATCGGAAAGATTCACGACGCATATCATAGTTTTACTTACGCAATTTTTATGCTTATAATACTTAGTTTATTATTAAACGTTGTTGGATATTATGCCCAGAGAGTTGTTGTTATAGAATAATTTAAGGTTTTCTTGGTAGTGCGCACGCAAATAAAATATTTGTCCACCATAGGCATTTATATATTAAGTCCGCTCTATCTTGTTGCATCTAAAGTCAATGTTATCTTTATTGTTTGAGATCGAAGGTTTCCTTTATATTTACTATTATTAGATACAATCTTGGGCTTAATCCAAAATTGGGTTAAATCCGTTTTCTTAGGAGTCCGTTATGAAAGTTCGACCATCGGTCAAAAAAATGTGCGATAAATGCAAAGTCATTAAACGCAAAGGTGTGATTCGTGTAATTTGTGCGAATCCAAAACATAAACAAAGACAAGGATAAAAAATGGCTAGAATTGCTGGTGTAGATTTGCCAAAAAAGAAACGAGTAGAATATGCACTCACTTATATCTATGGTATTGGGCTTAAGAGCTCAAGAGATATTTTGAATGCTGTAAATATTTCTTTTGATAAGCGAGTTCATGATCTCAGCGAAGATGATATTTCAAAAATCTCAAAAAAGATTCAAGAAAGTTATATGGTTGAGGGTGATTTACGCAAAAAAGTAACAATGGATATCAAGGCTCTTATGGATTTAGGCAGTTATCGTGGTTTAAGACACAGAAAAGGCTTACCTGTGCGTGGGCAAACAACAAAAAATAATGCTCGCACACGAAAAGGTAAGAAAAAAACCGTTGGTAGCAAGTAAGGAGTAGCGTATGGCAAAAAAACAAACAAATGTTAAAAAAAGAGTGGTAAAAAAGAATATTGCTCGTGGGATTGTATGTATTGCTGCTTCATTTAATAATACAAATGTAACGGTTACTGATGAAATGGGTAATGTTTTGTGTTGGGCTACTGCTGGTGGATTAGGTTTTAAAGGTAGTAAAAAATCTACACCTTATGCTGCACAGCAAGCTGTGGAATCTGCGTTATCCAAAGCAAAAGAACATGGTATTAAAGAAGTTGGTATTAAGGTGCAAGGTCCAGGTAGTGGGCGTGAGACTGCTGTAAAAAGTGTTGGTGCGATTGAAGGTATTAAAGTGTTGTGGATAAAGGATGTAACACCATTGCCGCATAATGGTTGTCGTCCTCCTAAAAGAAGAAGAGTGTAAGGGAGTATTGCATGGCAAGATATAGAGGACCTGTAGAAAAAATTGAGAGACGACTAGGTGTTTCGCTTGCACTAAAGGGTGAGCGTAGATTGGCTGGTAAAAGTGCACGTGAAAAAAGGGATTATGGTCCTGGACAGCACGGCATGAGACGCGGTAAAATATCTGATTATGGTTTGCAATTACGTGAAAAACAGAAAGCAAAGTTTATGTATGGTATTAGTGAAAAACAATTTCGCTCTATTTTTAAGGAGGCAAATAGACAAGAGGGCAATACAGGTGAAAATCTTATTCGTTTGCTTGAATTACGTCTTGATAATGTTGTGTATAGAATGGGTTTTGCAACTACAAGAAGATTTGCAAGGCAACTTGTAACTCATGGGCACATATTGGTTGATGGTAAACGTGTAGATATCCCATCATTCCAGATTAAACAAGGACAAAAAGTTGAAATAAGGGAAAAAAGTAAGAATAATGTGCAAATCATACGTTCACTTGACCTTACTGAACAAACAGGTATTGTGCCTTGGGTTGATATCGATAGGGATAAAAAGTTTGGTATTTTTACGCGTAATCCAGAAAGAAGCGAGGTTGAGATTCCAATAGAGGAGCGTTTAATCGTTGAGCTATACTCAAAATAATACATAAGGTGGTTTAGTATGAAAAGCATAAAGGTAAGACCATATATTCCAGAAAAGCTTGAGATAGAGGAAATTGCACCAAATCATATTCGATTACATGCGTATCCCTTTGAACCTCATTATGCTATTACAATAGCTCATCCTGTGCGTAGGTTGTTACTATCAAGCTCTGTAGGATATGCACCAATAGGTATAAAGATCGAAGGTGTACGTCATGAGTTTGATACTGTACGTGGGGTCGCTGAAGATGTAGCGCCATTTATTGTGAATATTAAAAACTTGAAGTTTAAAGTAAATGATGATATGCAGCAACAAGAAAGATTTGAATTGCACTATGAGTTTAATGGTCCAATGGAGTTGCGTGGTGAGCATTTAAGTAATGAAAGTATTACTGTGCTGAGTGGGGATTCTCATTTAGCAAACATTAACAGTGATGCTAAACTTAAATTTTCTATTCTAGTGCATAAAGGTTTAGGATTTGTGGCGAGTGAGGTTATTCGAGAAGAGATAGGTAGTGAGTATATACCACTTGATGCTGATTTTACGCCAGTAAAGAGGGCTGTGTATGAGATTGAGAATGTTTTACACGAAAGTAATCCTAACTTCGAAAAAATTGTGTTTGAAGTAGAGACAAATGGGCAAATTGAGCCTATGGAAGCTTTTAAGGAAGCAGTTGCTATTATGCATTCTCAAATGAGTGTATTTGGTGCAGAACTTAGTGATGTGCCAACAAGCAATGGTCGATTGAATGATGATAGCCCAGAGCTAAAAGTGTTGTTATCAAGTGTTGAGATACTTAATCTTGAGCATCGCCCAAGCAATTGTTTGCAGAAGTCAAATATTAAATACATAGGTGAATTGGTATTGATGAATGAAAATGATTTGAAAAATATCAAAAACTTAGGTAAACGATCGTTTGATGAGATTGCAGCAAAATTGAATGAGGTTGGTTATGCCATTGGTGCGGATCTACCACATGATTTGGCTACAACTCTAAGTAAGCGTTTGGCAAAATTAAAAGGACAAAATTAAAAGGAATAATATGCGACATAAACATGGTTATAGAAAATTAGGTAGGACTTCATCTCACAGAAAGGCGTTGCTAAGAAATTTGAGTATTGCACTCATTGAACATGGTAAAATTGAGACAGGTGTATTTAAGGCAAAGGAATTACAGAGTTATATTGAAAAACTTGTTACCGCATCAAAAAATGCAGATTTCAATACCCATAGGTATGTGTTTGCTGAATTGCAGAACAAAAAAGCTACAAAAAAGTTAATCACTGAAATAGCACCTAAATTTTCTGCAAGAAATGGTGGTTATACTCGTATTCAAAGAAGCGGTATTAGAAGAGGTGATGCTTCTACTATGGCCATTATTGAGTTTGTTGAATAAAGAATATTGTGTGACTCCAAATATATACGTGATGTTGGCCTTTATGGGTCGGGCACACAATTTTTACCGCTACATGTAAATAAATTTTAAATTATCTCTCACTTATTCAATAATATTTTAACACATTGTAAAGCTTATGTGCATTATACCTGACGTATCATTATTGCTAAAAATCTTGCATGAAGAATGTTTCAGCTTTTTTGTAATATCGTTTGATCATGCTTTGCAGTAGATATTGAGAAACTGCAATACCATTTGTTTTTTGTGGATATCCTTATTCTACCTGCGTTGAGTATCTAGCATGATTGGACTTTTTAACATAATGCCACATGATGGAAATGACCAAAGGATTTTAGAGATTATATGCAAGATCCTAAAGTGATACGGGGTTATACATTTAGTTACTCATTATTAATATGTTTCACTTTTTTATTGCGATGAAAGGTGATAGCAAATCTGTGTGCCTCATCGCGTAGCTTTTGCAAAAATTGCAAACGTAAGTCGTTACCTTGCAATCTAAACTCTAAATTTTTAGAACGCACAATGTCTTTTGCATGACCTTTTGCACGATAAGCTTTAAAGTCTCTTTTTTCTTTTGCAATAGCCAACACACTCACTCTCGCACCGCTTGATTCTAAAATATCTAGTGCAAGGTTAATTTGTGCTAATCCGCCATCAAGCAGCCATAGGCTTGGTGCTGGGTTTTTATCAAAACTTTGTGCTCGTTTTGTTAGCATTTCTCTCATTTGTGAGTATTCATCCTTGCCACTTAAATTATAGTGTCTATATCCAGGTTTATAAAAGTCATAATCCATGTAACTTATCATACCGCCAACAATAAAACTAGCACTATGATGACTTGTGTCAAATACTTCAATACTTGTAATCTCATGGTCTAATGCAAAGAGTTCTTTAATCCCAGTTAGTATCTGATCTTGCTTTGCATACATATTTGTCTTATGTGTAAGTATGTGTAAAGCATTTGTGCGTGCAAGTGTGGCAAGACGCAACTTTTCACCTTTTTGTGGAGCAAAAAGCTTTGATGATAATTCAGGCATAGAATCTTTTAATATCGCTAGACTAGTTGTGCTTATATCAGCAAGAATAATATCATCGCATAAAGATCCTTCTTTCAGAATCTTTAAAAGTGCTTGTGTATAGATCTCACAGGCCAACTCTTCGTGCAACAATTCCTCGCACATAAACTCTTTTTGCAAAGGACTGGTTGGATTATCTTTATTTGCGTAATATCGCTCTGGTAAGTTTGGTTTTACAAATTGATGATGAGTGCTTACAACCTTTCCATCTCTCACAAAAAGCTTCAATAAGATTCCATGATTGCCTTGCAATACAAAACTATACACATCAGCATTATAAAGCTTTTTCATATCCACCGCACAAAATTGTTTTACTTCCTGCAATACATCAATGCAATCTTTACATATTTTTGCTTGCTCAAAAAGCTCTTTTTCTGCAAAGGAAAACATTTTAGATTCCAAAGCTTTTTGCATTTTATTTGTATTTCGCATAAGCATTATAGCCTGTTGCACATACGAGTTGTATTTGGCTTTTGTTTGAGAATCTTTTATGCTACACACGCCAAGACATTTCCCTATTTGATAGTAAAGGCATGGCTTTTTGCCTTTCAGACAGCTTGCTTGTTGCACAAGTGGAAAAAGTTCATAAAGACTTTGTAATATCTCTTTTGCTCCCTTGGGATATGGACCAAAATAAAGCGTGTCTTTGTGTCTTATAATACGTCGTGTGATGCTAAATCTAGGATAACAATCACTAAGGTTAATCGTAATGTAGGGATATGTTTTATCATCACGTAAGAGAATATTGTATTTTGGATTCTGTGATTTTATAAATGAATTTTCAAGAATAAGTGCCTCATGCTCATTTGCTACAACAAGCGTATGAACACTTGCTATCTGTGCGACCATGTGTTGGATTCTAAGACTATTTTTTGGATTTGGCATACATTCTTTTGTAAAATAACTTCGCACTCTCTTTTTAAGATTTTTTGCTTTACCTACATATAGTAGACGCCCGTTACTATCATAATATTGATAAATTCCTGGATCACTTGGAATCTTTTGCAGCTGTGAATGCAGGGTATTATCCATAAAAATCCTTTTGATACTCATAAAGATAAGAAGGCTAGATCCAAATATTATATTGTATCATTTTAATACATATTCTACAATGTCTTACTTCTTAGATCTTTAGGCAAGAGGCATAAGTCTTTGGAGTAATATTTTCGCAACCCTGTCTTAAAGTTTGATAACTTTGAATATTTTGCTTGAAAAAGCAGAGAAATAAAGGTAAGATTCTGTTTTCAGCATAGCACAATAACTAGGTTGCTATATCAAGCATATGGGATAAAGGGATTATATGGGTAAGCTATATTTAAGCATATTTTCATTTGACTCACGCATAGATTTTCAGAATGGTTTTGTAAGGCAAGAAGTACACTACAAGGCAAATGACACGCTAAAGGATGTATTTCAAGCAGTGGATTCTAAAAATTTTGGCTATCAAGAGTTTGGTGTAGATTTACAATTTATACATTGTAGAATTAATGGCTATGCAGTATTTGGGAATCTCACTGTAAAAGAGATTGTAAAAAAGCTTGGTTGTTACCTAGAGATTGAACCACTTAATAAAAGATATGCAAAAAAAGATTTGTTACTTGATTTAGACGCGGCATTTGCAAAATATCATAACTTTTTTTACTTAATGGATTTTATCGCTCCAAGTGAAAGAGAGGAGTTGAAAAAATATTTGCTTATTAATTTTATCGTGCCTTCTTATGATGACTCCTATTGTGGAGATGGGTTTCTACTATATATCAAATGGTTGAGTTTGCGTTACCCATTACATAAAGAAAGGCTGCTGCATTTTATCTCTTGTAAGGAAAGTGGCATTTTTTGGCATGTAAGTACTGCAAACTTTATGCTGCCACATAACAGGGCAATCGATACGCAAATAGAATCATTGCAGAGCATGTTAATTTCACCCACATGTAAAAATCAAGAATGGGCAGAACTTAGGTCTCACATCAATTCGCAGTATCACTTTGCGTGTCAAAATCGCATAGCTGATTATAATGCAGCGGAAAGTTTTACGCCATTTATACAAAGCATTTTACATGCTAATCACACACAACAAACATATCAATAAAGGATATCCATGTATCTCATATATGATTGTCTAAAAAATAGTCCATTCAGCATTGCCACACAACAAGTCCTAAAGCATTTAAATATACAATATACAATGCTAGATAAAAAAAATAGCTTCAAAGCACACGGAGGATACTTTGGTAGGATAGGTGCGTTAGAGCAATTTATATTTGCAAATGTATATAATATTGCATTTGCAAGTCTTGAAGAGAAAAAGTTATTGGCTATAGAGGAAGATTCGTATGCAAATCTTGTTTTTACACTCGATTTATTACGCAACAATCAATCATTAAGAGATTTTGTCATAGCAGAGTTACAAAGTCAAAATATCATACTAGATATTGATATATTGCAAAATAGCATTGCTTATTTTCCAGCGATATTAGCAGACTATATGGCAGAAATAGAACAATCTGTAAAATATAGCTTTGGCAAAAATGCAAAGAATTTCCCTCACATCTCACCAAACAATATTACAAAAGGTTTTAGCACGTGTGCTTTTTATGGGAGCAGACATGCAGATTGCAATATGCAAGATGAATATAAACATTTGCCACAATTATTCAAAATTTTAGGTTTGACTTATCTTGATAAGCCAATAGGTTTGCAATCCTTTACTCATTTGGCTCACATTGATTCTGAAAAAGCGTATCAAAAAAGTGGGGATCTTTTATATGAAGGGATTGATCTAGGGATTGATTTTTTGTGCGTGTTTGCAGCTTCTACTTTCGATATGTTTGATAACAAACAGGATTTATGTACCAAATATTGTAGGAGAGATCCCATCAGTATAGCAAGTCTTAATATGGCACAGATATTGCTAGTCTGCTTTGATAAGGCAAATGAAGCAGGGTTTGAGCTACACAAAGTTAATCCATATTTTGTGCAACATAATAAAGCTTCATAAGGCTATACATTGCGGAGATTTTGAAGATATGGCAGTCATTTTAAAGATTCTTTTTGCTTGTTTTGTTGGTATGGCATGGTATCATTTAAATGGAGCAGAGCAGGCACCAGTTGCAGGGATTTTGGCCGCTATGGTATTACTTGCTTCATTTATTAAGCCAATTAGATATCAAGATCCAAAAGAAAGAGATGAATATCGCCACAAAATTCAAGAAGCAAGAGAAAAAAGGCGTGTTTTGGCGGAAAAACAGAATGAAGAAAGAAAGCTACTCAAAAAGCAAGCACTTGAAGCAGAAGAGGTGCGTAAACAAGAATTGAGAAAGAAGTTAAAACTCTAGGATTTATATCTTATGTAAGGAAGCAAAATGGAATTAGTATTATTTTTAATTGCAGCAGGAATTATATTTTATCTCTATAAAACCTTTCAAGGTTATCTTAGTAATCCCATTGTACCAACCGATAGGGATGTTCTACAACCACAAAGACAGCATGAGTATGTACAAGAGCGACCGATACTTAGCCCAAAAGAAAAGTTGAAATGCACTGAATATGGCATTATTATACGTATATTAAGCAAATTGAGCTATGCGGATGACAAGAGTTGCATATTGGAAGAACGACTTGTAAAAGGCATTATTGATGATATGGCAAAAGATTCTGATCAACCAAGTGAGCTGTTTTTGGAAATCTATAAAGAATCTGGAAGAGATGATATACAAGAATTAGCAGAGCTATTTGCAGATGAGACAATTGGGCAATACAAAAAAAGAGTGAAGATTATCGAATTTATGTTTACTTTGGCGTATGCAGATGGTAACTTTTCACAAGAAGAGGAAGATTGCATCATCAATGTCGCTGCTATTCTAGAAATTGATAACACAGATTTCAACCATTTGTATGATAGTTTTAAGGCTCTTAATGAAGCATATGTTCCACTTACAAAAAGTGAAGCATTAGAACTTTTTGGGCTTACAGATGGCTTTACTAAAGATAAACTAGATTCTAAATATAATGACTTTTTCAAACAAAAAAGGCAAAATATAACTGATCCAAAGAATTTAGGAAAACCATACAATGAGAATGGTGGGCAAGATTTAAGGAAGATTTCTGAAGCTTATGCGGTTCTTTTAAAAGAAGTATCTTAAGCAAATTGTATCTCAGATAAAACACAAGCCTAGCTTGTAAGTGGTGTCTACCTAATATCTCCCTTTTACAATTTATAAAACTTTCAAAAACCTACAAACAAATAGATAAGGGGTTGCTGCAGTTTTCTAAAGTTTTCTTTCTGTTATAGAGACTCTCTTTTATTAATTGCATATCAAGCAAAAATAGTGTTGTAATAAAACAAACCACAAATCTCTAGAATCTAATATAAATATATAAATATTATTGCTTATAGATTTCAAGCATCTCATAAGCTGTATTGCGTTTCGCTGGGATTTCTCCAATATCTTGTATGAGTTTAATCATCTCGCTTTGACTCATAGAATAGCATGCACCCGCTGATGAGACAACATTTTCTTCCATCATTGTGCTTCCTAAATCATTTGCACCAAATAAAAGTGCTAATTGCCCTATATGACTCCCCTGTGTCACCCAACTACTTTGTATATTAGGGATATTGTCAAGATATAATCTACTACATGCTAACAGTCGTAAATATCGATTTGAACTTGCTTTTTGTATGTGTGGAAATTCGATGCTAAGAGGCGTATTTAGAGGTTGAAAACTCCATAAAATAAATGCTCTAAAGCCACCAAATTCATCTTGCAAATCCCTTACTCTACGCCAATGCTCGACAATATCATCATCTTTTTCTATACTGCCAAACATCATTGTAGCAGTAGTTTTCATATTAATCTTATGTGCTTCTCTATGCACCATAATCCATTCATCCGCACT
Organism: Helicobacter trogontum; assembly: GCF_000765905.2. Lineage (GTDB taxonomy): Bacteria > Campylobacterota > Campylobacteria > Campylobacterales > Helicobacteraceae > Helicobacter_A > Helicobacter_A trogontum. Next base: position 25,518 of record NZ_JRPL02000017.1, read on the forward strand.
TAATTTTTTTGGTGCGATAATATCACGCACAGAATCACTAAGAATTTCAGCACCAGCACCAGGGATTGAGGAAAGTCCTGCTTTTTGCAAACGCACTAAAACCTCATGTATTGATAGCTTTGAAATTTTTGCAATATAATTAATCTCAATTGCTGAAAATCCATGTATTGTAATGCTTGGATATTTTTCCGCGATGTGTCTCACAAGATCTTCATAATAATCAATCTTTAACTTTGGGTGTACACCGCCTTGAAATAAGATTTGTGTGCCACCAATTGCTAAAAGCTCTTCAATCTTAGAATCTATTTCATCAAAACTTAGAATATACTCCCCTTCCTGTCCCAACTTTCTTTTAAATGCACAAAACTTACAATCTACCCAGCAAATGTTTGTATAATTAATATTTCTATCTACAATAAATGAGGTGATTTTTGCAGGGTGCAATGCTTTTTTGGTTTCATACGCCATTTTACCTAATTCTTTTAGTGAAGCATTTTGCATGAGATTCAGTATCTCAGAATCTGTATAACGCTTTTTTGTCATTTTTCTCTCTCTTGTATAAATTGCATAATTATAATGTATTTTTCTAGTTTTTTGCTGTGTGCTATAAATTTATGTTTATGCTTTGTTTTGTTATAATTTCACGTATTATTATTTATTTAAAGTTAAACACAAAGGATTTCAATGACTGATAATAATCAATTATTACCATATATGATAAAAGGAAAGCAGCTTGATGATAATATGTTATCTGCTGATACAAGGGGACAAAAACTTATTTGGAGAACTGATAAATCTCAAAGTGAAATAGAAATGATTATGCAAAAAATACATGATGCAATACAGAATATTACACAGAGTTTTAAGGTTGACGCACATGAGGTGCAGCTTTATAACTTGCCACTCATATCACCCAAAAAGACTATAAAAACACATGATGAAGCACTGCATCATCTACACGCATGTCATTGTAATGTTAAGACGCCCTTATACACACCTCTTGTGATACGAGAAATATTAGCACAAAGAAACATTAAAGAAAGAAAAGGTAATTTTTTGACAAAAAAATTTATAACTCAAGCAAACAAAAAACTTAAAAAGGCAAAAAACAAACATTTACTTTTTTGCAAAAATACCCCAAACTATACACCAAAAGACATACAAGTTAGCGTGAATGCAAATGTCTTTTTGTGTCAAAATAAAGACTGGATTACAGAATATAAGCTAAGTATAACACCTGTTGTGTGTGGTAGATTCTATATTCGTCCAAGTTGGCATACAGAAAATAAGGAATATGATAATCTCATTATCGATCCATCGCTTAGCTTTGGGAGTGGACACCATGCAACAACAGCTATGTGTATTATGTTGCTTAGTGAAATGAATCTACAAGGTAAAGATATGCTTGATGTGGGTTGTGGTAGCGGCATTTTGTCGCTTGTTGCAGCTAAATTAAACGCAAATATATATGCTTGTGATACAGACATAGAAGCTTATCGGCAAAGTAAGCAAAATTTTGCTATAAATAATCTCACATACAAGGAAATATGGCAGGGTAGCATACAGGGCGTAAAGCAATTTGATGTGCCAAAAAGCTATGATGTAATATGTGCAAATATTGTTAGCTCTGTGCTTTTATTGCTTAAAAAAGATTTAATTTCTTGCTTAAAGCAAGATGGAATCTTAATTTTATCCGGTATTTTGCAAGAACATGAAGCAAAAATACTTGAAGGTTTTCATACACTAACGCTTATAGAAAAAAAGCAAATTGATGAATGGTTATGTTTCAAGTTTATCAAAAAATAATATAATTGCGTAATTTTGTATTGTTAAAAGAGGAAAAAATGGCAAATAATGATTCAAATGGTGGTAAGCCGCCAATATCAAAAAATCCCGTTTTTATTTTTATTGTTCTTGGGATTATATCAATTATTTTATATAAAACTTTTTCGACTGATGACTCTAGTATTTTTGGTAGGTTAGGTGGCAATAGTGTTAGCCAAACGATTGAATATTCAGAGTTCAAACAGCTTATCAAAAGTGGACAGATTCAAAGCGTATCAATCGGTCAGACGATGGTAAAAGGCGTAAGCAAAACTATGAATCCCACTATTTATTACACAACAAAAAAAGTGCAAGATGCAACTCTTGTGCCTCTTCTTGATGAACACAAGGTGAGTTATAGTGGATTTAGTGAGCAAAACTTTTTTACGGATTTGATTGGTTGGTTGCTTCCTATGTTTATTTTCATAGGGCTTTGGATGCTCTTAACAAGTCGTATACAACGTAATATGGGCGGTGGTATGTTTGGGTTAGGTAATGCAAATAAGCTTATTAATGCAGAGCGTCCAAATGTCCGCTTTGATGACATGGCAGGTAATAAAGAAGCAAAAGAAGAAGTTGTCGAGGTTGTAGATTTCTTAAAATATCCGGATAGATATGCTGCAGTTGGTGCAAAAATCCCAAAAGGAGTATTGCTCGTAGGACCTCCGGGGACTGGTAAAACTTTGCTTGCAAAAGCTGTTGCAGGTGAAGCAAATGTTCCATTTTTCTCGATGAGTGGTAGTAGTTTTATTGAAATGTTTGTGGGGCTTGGGGCAAGTCGTGTGCGTGATTTGTTTGAGAAGGCAAAAAAAGAAGCTCCGAGTATTATTTTTATTGATGAGATTGATGCAATTGGAAAAAGTCGTGCTGCTGGATCTGTTGTTGGTGGGAATGATGAAAGAGAGCAAACACTAAATCAACTCTTGGCGGAAATGGATGGGTTTGGTAGTAATGCACCTGTTATTGTTCTAGCTGCTACAAATAGACCCGAAATTCTTGATCCTGCATTGCTTAGACCAGGTAGATTTGATAGACAAGTGCTTGTTGATGCACCTGATTTTAAAGGGCGTATTGAAATTTTAAAAGTGCACATTAAGGGTGTGAAGTTAGGTAAAGATGTAGATTTAAATGAGATTGCAAAATTTACTGCTGGTTTGGCGGGTGCTGATTTGGCAAATATTATTAATGAAGCAGCTTTGCTTGCTGGTAGGGAAAATAAGAAGGAAGTATCGCAGAAACACTTTAAAGAAGCAATGGAACGTACCATGATAGGCTTGGAGAAAAAATCTCGCAGACTTTCACCAAAAGAGAAGAAAATTGTTGCTTATCATGAAAGTGGTCATGCCTTGATGGGTGAAGTTACAAAAGGTGCACATAGGGTAAATAAAGTATCAATTATCCCTCGTGGTATGGGTGCGTTGGGCTACACACTTCATACACCCGAAGAAAATCGTCATCTAGAACAAAAGCATGAAATGCTTGCAACCATTGATGTATTGCTTGGTGGTAGAGGTGCTGAAGAAGTGTTTTTGGAAGAGATATCAAATGGTGCCTCAGATGACTTACGCCGTGCAACAGGTATTCTTAAGAATATGGCAGTATATTATGGTATGACTGATGTTTCTGGACTTATGGTGCTTGAAGACTTTACTAATAGAAATCGCTTTCTAGGTGGAGGTGGTGGCAGCTCACGAGAGTATAGCAATGAGACTGCACAAAAGATGGATACATTTATTCAAACAAAACTTGAAGAGCATTATACACATGTTAAACAGACTCTACGTGATTATCGCGGTGCTATTGAGACTATGGCACAAGAGTTACTTGAGAAAGAGGTGATAGAGGGCGAAAGAGTGCGTGAAATTATTGCTGCATATGAAGTGGAACAAAATATGGAGAGTAGGCTAGTGCCAATTGAAGAAAGTTAATAAGATATATTAAAGCAACATATTTATCAGAGTTTGATATGACTATTGCTAATATTTCGGAGTAATGTTGTATTGGAACTTTTCTACTAAAATTATTGATATAAACGATGGCAACAAACAGAAGCTTAATTTTTATGCAGCTTTTCTTTAGCAAAATCAATATGTGGCAAAGAAAAATACTCATGTTTTAAGCAAATAAAACAGGCACTTGGAGATTGCCCCCCCCCATATGCAAACTATTATAAATTGCAACTTAGATTTTTTATATCTATAATGCTGTTGATCTATACCAAATATATAAAAAGGCTATTCACAGATTAATCACTAATATTTTAAGATTTTTTATATGATTTACATATGTGCTTTTTTGTTATATCAAGAAAATTTTAATACATTGATTGTATCAGACTCAATAAATAAAATAATCTAAAGGCATGTTGTTAGATTAGATTCATCAGCATATTTCATTATATTAGAAACATTTAGTTACCTTAAAGCAAGTGGCAACACTCAATGTTGTTGGAATAGAAGATAGTTGCATATATATAATTCGAAAAATCGCAATATCCTAGTGAGTATGCCCTCTAGGAATTTAACCTCATAATACTGCAATAATTTTTATTTATTTTTTGCATATGAGTATTCATTATATCTTAAAACTTGCTATATTTATTGCTATGGTTGTTCTTCTAATTCTTGAATCTTTTATAATCCCTATGGATCACTTTATACATACCATTAAAATATATTAACAAATATGCTTTAAAGAAGATTGAGGGTTATATAAAAACTATTCGATAGGATATATTTTCAACTATCTTCGATCTTTATTTCAACTCTTAAATATTTTATATGTGTATGAAGTGTAATGAGAGTTTCTTCCTTTCTCTTGTTTATTACTAAATAGCTGCTATATTATTACAGCTTCATACTCAATTCTTCATAACGTAACCATTTATAATCAAGCGCCTTTTTTGCTTCATCTAATTCATTACTTAATGTTTGGATTCCATATTTTTCGTATTCACTTGGTGTTGAAAGTTTATATTCTAGTTCTTTGATATGCAGTTCAAGTTTATTTATATCTTCTTCTAGGTTATCATACTCCCTTTGGTCTTTATAGCTTAACTTTTTTGGTTTTGTTTCTTGTTTTAAAGTCTCATTTGTGTTGCTATTAGACTTTGTTTGAGATTGTTTGGAATCTTTGTTAAGCTCATCTTGTAATGTGCGAATTTCTTTTAATTCGGCTTGTGTATCCAAAAACTCACTATATTTTGCATAAGTAATAATATAGCTTTGTTGCGTAGAATCATGTATATCTTGCAATACTACCAGTCGCTGTGCAATTTTATCTGTAAAATACCTATCATGACTTACAAAAATAATGGCACTCTGACTTTGCATAAGATAATCCTCTAAGATATTCATCGTCGCAATGTCTAAATCATTTGTTGGCTCATCAAGTATGAGGCAGTCATATTGTCTTGAAAATAGTAATGCAAGTGCCACTCTTGATTGCTCACCACCGCTAAGCATACCAATCTTTTTTTCTAAATCCTCTTTAGGAAACAAAAAACTTTTAAGATAACCATATACATGCATATTTTTGCCACGCACACTCACCCTATCGCCACCATTTGGACAGAACGTTTCAATAAGTGTTTTTGCAGGATCTAGCATTTTTTTATGTTGATCAAAGTAGCCAATGCGTATATCCCCTCTTAATATCTCTCCATGAAAGCTAATTCCCCTTGACTTTAGTATCAAAGGATCATCATATAACAGGCAGTTAAGCAATGTGCTTTTACCACTACCATTCCTCCCCACAATAGCAATTTTTTCTTGTTGCATAATACGTAAGTTAAGATTCTCAATCAATTTTTTATCATGAATACAGAGTGTAACATCTCTTAATTCAAACAACATCTTTTTTGTATTTTTTATGGAATCTTTTGGTAATTCATTGAGCGTTTTTTCAAGTGTTTGAGTGATACTCCGAGCAAGGCTTGGCATGGACTTGACTTTTTCTCTTAGCTGCATTAACCTCTCTTTTCTACCCTCATTTCTCTTGCGTCTTGCTTGCACACCTTTTTGCAACCATTGCTCTTCTGTTTTTAGAATCTTTTTAAGTGCTTCATTTTCCTTCATTAAATTTGCAAGCATTTGTGCTTTTGTTTGTAGATAAGAGAGATACCCACCATTAAAATTTGTGAGCTTTGCATTATCTAGCTCCACAATCCTTGTAGCAACATTATCAATAAAATATCTATCATGACTAATAAAAATAATACTTGCTTGCATATTTTTTAAATAGTCTTCCAAAAATGCAACCATACTTACATCAAGGTGATTTGTGGGCTCATCAAGAATAATAATATCTGCACTTTTAATAAGAAGACTAGCCAACATAATTCTTTTTTGCTCACCACCGCTTAGGGTGATAGCAAGGCGTTGTGCAAACTGCTCTAATCCAAATGATTGCATAATATTTTTGACTTTCAGCTCTAGGTCCCAACCATCATGTCTATCAATATATGAATGTAATATGTTATATTCTGTAGATAATAACGTATTATTTGCAAAATCTCTATGTTGCATAATTTCTTGCAATCTTTTATGAGCTTGTTTTAATCCATAAAGACTATTTTCAAGCACATCTGTCACGCTATGATTTGGATTAAAACTAATATGTTGGGGTAAAGATAGAATCTCAATATCATTTTTTACAATTCTTTGTCCAGAATCTTGTGCTATTTTTCCTTCTATGATTTGCAAAAGGGTGCTTTTACCACAACCATTCTTACCAATTATTGCAACCTTTTCATGCGTATCTATACTAAAGTGAGCTTCCTTTAACAATATCTTTGTGTCATATTGCTTACTTATCTCATTGAGTGAGAGCAATGCCATTATGAATTGCCCTTAAAAAGAGATTCTAGTGCTTCAAGGCCTAGTTTTTTCTCTTCATCTTTTTCTATAGCATCCTTATTTGTTACTTGCTCATGTGTTTTATCGGCTATTTCTTGTAATTCAAAATCATAACCTGTTAGCATACTTGCAAGGCGAATATTAATCCCTGATTTACCTATAGCCTTTGATTTTTGAGATTTTGCAATTTGTACTATTGCTTTTGGTTTCTCCTCTTCTGTATCCGCTTTTTGTAGCTTTACAGAGATAACTTGTGCAGGTGAAAGTGATTTTGCCACAAAAATTTCTGGCACACTTGAATACTCAATGCAGTCTATATTTTCTCCATGCAGTTCCTTGCTCACAGCGTTAATGCGTACACCACGTGCACCAACAGCAGAGCCGATAGGATCAATCTTTGGATTATTTGTATAAAGTGCTACTTTTGCTTTTTCGCCAGGTATTCGCACAATTTTGTGAATCATAACTTCACCATCTTTAATTTCTGGCACTTCAAGCATAAGTAGTTCTTCAAGTAATTTTGGCGTTGTGCGTGAAAGCTCAATTTTGATACCATTTCGTGTAATTCTAACGGATTTTAAGATAGAACGCACTGATTGTCCAATTTTAAATTTTTCCCCTTTGATGCGATTCTTTAATGACAATATTGCACGAGTTTCGCCAATTTCTATGGAAGTATTCCCTTCATCATCAACATGCACCACTTGCCCAATTACAATATGACCAATATCTTTTTCAAAAGCCTTTAATACCTCTTGCTCATTAAGTTTTTGGATTTGGTAGGTAATATCATGGAAGATGCTGTTGACAGCATTGCGATTCATCCCTTCTAAATTAATTTGATATTCAAGCTCATCTCCTGTATTCACGTTCTCCACAAGACTTCTAGCTTCATTTAGAGGGATATGTGTAGATTCTAACTCCTCGCTAAAAGCATCATCATCACATACAATCATTTTTTGCACAAGACGCAACTCTTTAGCACCCCAATCTTCTATAACAACAAAGTTTGCATTCTCATTAATCTCTTTTTTTGCCATTTTTATCATCGAATCTTTGATCGCCAATACAACCTGATCTTGTGGTAACCCATTCTCTGATGCTATCATTTCAACTATATCTAAAATTTTTTCCATGTATAAAACCTTAATTTACTTTTGTATATTCTTGATATGTGAGAGTATATAAAGAAGAAGGAAATTCTAACACAATTTTACTAATGTGTGGCTACACAACTACGGAACTTAGGTGCTATTTGTTAGCGCAATATCTTACTAGATTGAATTCTTTTTTTAATGTATAACAAGGAAGCAATAAAGATAAAAAGCCCTACAAATACAGCTGGCAAAGCATATGGATATGCTAATAGCATTTTAATAATATCAAATAAGAATCCACTTGCATAATATCCAGCAATACCCAAAGAAATCCCCCAAATAACTGCCCCAATACAATTGATGAATATAAATTTTGGTAAATTATATTGACTAATGCCAACTGCAAGTGGCACAAAGGATCGGATTCCATGCAAATACTTACTCACAATAAATAATCCCCAGTCATATTTTTTTATCATGAAATACATATACGCAATTTTTCGTCTATGTTTACTTAACATTTTTCTCACCTCTGCTTGTTGTGTCCTTGCAAATAATGCAAACAATGAACTACCGAGTGCATTACCAGAAATTGCAATAATTATACTCATAGTTAAATCAAGCGTACCAACACTCGATAATGCAGCTGCTGTGAGTACCGCGATATAACCTCCACCCATGGAGTAAAAAAAGAGTATCAAGTAGCCAAAGTTTTCTAAATTATTATAATCCTTTAATATGTCTAATACTTCATTTTGCATACATAACCCCAAACTATTATTTGTGTAATTATATCTTAAAAATAAGTATAATAATATTCATTTTTCTTTATAAAATTTATTGTAGTCTGCTTTTTTATGTAGAAATAATTTCTTACATAAGTTATAAGTTAAGATTAGTGCTATATCAGATAAAAAGCAATGATGTAAAATCAAATAGACACAATTAGTAAATATCTTTTTACGTCAGGGATTTAAAAGGTTTTGTTTAATGATTAAGCTTAAATAAACCATGTATTTTCTAAAACACAAAACACATATTAAACTTTGCAAATAGTTCTAGAAGGATTAAAAGAGATATTTCAATATTTGGTTAGACATGAATACCATAGCCCAATATAGCATACCTTGCATTGTATTGTAGTCTCAATTTCGCAAAAAAAATAAATCAAGCAGGATTTAATCTCAATCTGCTCCTTTTTTGCTAAGCTATCATATATAAAGTAACTTGGTATGGACACATAAACAACAAGATTGCCAAGCAAACAAGATGATATAGCATCTAGCAATATAGATTCTAATGCTCCTATTTTATACCACAAAAATCCTTAATCGCTTCAACTTTATCAGTTTTTTCCCAACTAAATTCTGGCAACTCGCGTCCAAAATGTCCGTAAGCTGCTGTTTTTTGATAGATTGGACGTAAAAGATTAAGAGATTCAATAATACCCTTTGGTGTAAGACGAAATACTTGTTTCACACATTCAGTAAGCTTTGAATCTTCTACCTTACCTGTGCCTTGAGTATCGACCAAGATCGATACTGGTTCTACTACACCAATAGCATATGCTACTTGCACTACTGCCTTATCGCAAACTCCACTTGCTACAAGGTTTTTTGCAACATAGCGTGCAGCATAAGCTGCACTTCTATCTACCTTGCTTGGATCTTTACCACTAAAAGCTCCTCCTCCGTGCGGACAACTACCACCATAAGTATCTACGATAATTTTACGTCCTGTAAGCCCCGCATCACCTTGGGGACCACCAATAACAAATTTTCCAGTAGGATTGACAAAATAACGAATATTATCATTTAAATATTTTGCAGGAATGACCTTTTGCACAATCTCTTCGATCACAGCATCTCGCAAATGTGTTTGTTGCGTCTCTGGACTATGTTGGGTAGAAATCACAATTGTATCAATTGCTACTGGCACACCATTTTCGTAGCGTACTGTCACTTGAGATTTACCATCTGGGCGTAGAAATGGCAAACTCCCATCTTTTCTCTTGGCAGCTAAGCCTTCTGTAAGACGATGAGAAAGCCAAATGGGTAGAGGCATGAGTGTGTCAGTCTCTCTACATGCATAACCAAACATTAGTCCTTGATCTCCTGCACCAATTTCACCATCAGCCCTATCTACGCCTTGATTAATATCTGGGCTTTGCTCACCAATGCCATTAAGCACTGCAGCAGAGCGGTAATCAAACCCATAAAGTGCATCAGTATAACCAATCTCGCGTACAACCTTGCGTGCAATTTCTTGCATAGGTGCATATACACTTGTTTTTAGCTCTCCAGCAATTACACAAAAGCCATTACTTACAAGTGTTTCACATGCAACACGTGCATTCTTATCGCGTTCAATAATATAATCTAAGACTGCATCGCTGATTTGATCTGCCATTTTATCTGGATGTCCTTCAGTTACAGATTCAGAAGTGAAAAGAAATGAATTCTTCATAAACTTACCTTGCAATTTATTTTCTTGTAAAACTAAATATTAACACAAAAAGTTAAACTACATATTGTAATTTAAATTTTTTGATAGAAGAGTTAGTTATTCATATAGCACCAAGAGGGTTTATAAACATCATCCATTAGTGTATGCACCACAACAATAAAACATATTGTATTTTTTAAATACACCCAATTTGTAACCCCAATATAAAAATTTTTTATACTCAATACTCTAGAGGTAAATATATAGTTACATGTGGAACTAGATGGATAATACTCTGCGATTCAATGTATTTAGTATTGCTGCCGCTTTGTCATATTTTATTATAACTGTAGGCATACTCTGATTAAAATTTTCAAAAAGTAGCACATATTGCAATAGGGAAAGAATTTAAAATCCAAAATATAAATTAAACATTATTAAAGAGTCTCTAAGAGCTTATGGTTTTATATTTAAATTCATACCTTGGCTTATTAAATCTAGATTCTAAAGCACTTAGGTGAGCAAAATTTCTTGGTGCTGTTTTTTTGTAGTTTCTAGATTTTTGTTAGTTTTGATGCTTATGAGCATTTAAGATAAGAAAGAAACACTTAATTCACTTCCTATATCTTTCTTCTTGGATCTAGTGTGCCATAAATAATACCTGTTCTTGGGTCTATTAGAATCGCATTGACATCACCCATAGTATCAGATTCTATAATCTTATATCCCATTCTTTTTAAAATTTCTTGTGTGTCTTTATTTAAATAAAATTTTTCAATATCAAGTGTATCTGGTTGCCATTGCATATGAAAACGCGGTGATTCCACAGCGGTTACAATATCCATTTTGTAATCAATAAGATTTACAATCACTTGTGCAATAACACTAATAATTTTTCCACTTCCAGGGCTACCAAGTACAACATAGAGCTTATTGTCTCGTAAAATCATGGTAGGACTCATTGTGCTTAATGGTCGCTTGTTTGGCGAAATAGCATTATTTGTGCCCTCAATCATACCGTGTCGATTTGGATACCCAACCTTAATGGAAAAATTCTCCATTTGATCATTAAGCAAAAATCCATAACCATTAACAGCTGCTGCAGAACCATAGCGTCTATTGAGTGTATAGGTAACACTTACTGCATTCCCCCATCTATCAACTACAGAAAAATGTGTAGTATTATTGCCCTCATGTAAATTTGGACTATTTTTTTGTGTAATTTTGCCTAAACCCGGTATGACTTTATTGCTTGGCGTAGCTTTGTTGGTTTTTATAGAATCATAAACTGATTTTGCATACTCTTTACTTAAAAGTATATTTAAAGGTAAATCAACAAAATCTGGATCGCCCATAAAGCTAGATCTATCAGCTTGTGCTTGTCGCATGGCTTCTGTTAGAAGATGAATGCTTTTTGATGACGCAAAGCCCAACTTACCCATATCTGCATTTTCAACTATGTTAAGAATTTCAATAATATGTGCTCCGCCACTGCTAGGTGGAGGCATAGTGATAATATCATAGCCACGATATGTCCCATGCAAAGGCTTTCGCCATTTTACTTGATACTCCTGCAAATCTGTAAGTGTGAGTATGCCACCACCAGATTGGATATCTCTTACCATAGCTTTTGCTATCTCGCCTTGATAAAACGCCTTTTCTCCCTCTTTTTGTAAGATTCTTAGAGCTTTTGCTAAATCTTTTTGAATTAGTATATCACCATCTTGATATACTTCACCATCATCCTTTAAGAAATATTTGGAAGAAGATTTGAATTTTGCAAAATCACTTTTGACTTCTTGCATAGTTTCTGATTGTCTTTGTGTGACCATAAAACCCTCTTCTGCCAATATGATTGCAGGTTCTAAAAGTTCACTAAGCTTTTTTGTGCCATATTTATCAAGCATCGCACTCATTCCCTTAACAGTGCCAGGAACACCAACAGAGAGATAGCCTGTAACAGCGGCATTTGGGATAACCTCTCCTTTAGAATCTAAAAACATATCACGACTAGCTGCTTTTGGTGCAGTTTCTCTAAAATCAAGAGCGACATTTTCTCCATTTGCCAAATGGATGAGTGCAAATCCACCACCGCCAATATTTCCTGCTGCTGGGTGTGTGACTGCTAGAGCATAGCTTACTGCAACTGCTGCATCAATAGCATTCCCCCCATTCTCTAGTACAGCCTTACCAATAGCATTTGCGTAGGGACTACTTGTCATAGCAAGTCCGCTGCCCTCCCTATCTTTAATAGGTACATAACTTGCAGCATACACACCTATTATATTTATATTCAACAATGCGATACAAAACACTAGCACACTAAAGATTCTATGTTTTCTCATACAACAATCCACCAACTTTAAATATGATAACAACATGTTTCCCCTTTTTTCATTCATCTCAAAAGAACTTAATTATAACTTAGTTTATAGCGAGAAATCCAACATTTTTATATTGCTTTTTATTTTTAGTTTTGTCAAATAAAAATACCCTCAAGATAATTATGTAAAAATAAATTATCAGATAAAAATCTATGTTATTATTTTTTATTATAAATTAATAATAAAATTAAAAATTTACTCTTAGATTTTACACATATATTTATTTATTATTCTATACAGCATAAGGAGAGGCATGAAGCTTCAACAATTACACGATATTTCACGCTTATTTTGCAGCCATAAGATGATTACTTATATTGCACGTATCAATGATAACGTGATACATATGAGGCTTGATGATATAAATTATTTTATTGATTTAAATAAGGGTGATCCAAGGATATATAGTCATGATAACATGCTAAAAACAAAACACTATAATGCACCATTTGATGTTGCAATGAATAAATACATCTATAAAGCTCACATTCAAACATGCAAATTAGATGGTATGAATAAGATTCTAAAGATATATTGCATCTATAAAAGCACATATAAGAGCGTAGAAACACTTTTTCAAATCGAACTCATAAATCGTGCTACAAATGCAATTATTTTACAAAATGACAGAATAATATCTGCATTAAGATTTATAGATTCTACAAAACGGGCAATACTTCCTAAAGCATTGCTTACACCACTAGCCCAACCACATTTTTCAAAAACCTTTATCGATAATAGTAATGAAGATACGCTTAAAGCACTCAAGGAAGAATATAATAATATGCAAAAAGCATTATTAGATCAAAAACGTGAAAAGGTATTGCACAGTTTAGAATCTAAAAAAGCCAAGCTCACGCAATTAATGGAATCTTTACCAAACATTGAAACACTTACAAGAGAAAAAGATGTGAATTTTATGCTTGCAAATTACATTCTAACGCATCTAGATTCTATACCAAACTATGCAACAAGCCTAACCATCGGCACCACTGCCTATAATATCCCATGCACAAATCGACCAAGCCTAGCAAGTGATAAGCTGTTTAAGCAAACAAAAAAATTAAAACAGAAGATAGAGCATATACATAAACAACAAGAAAATTTAGAATCCAAAATCATCTTTTTAAATAATCAAATTGATTTTGCAAAATATGCTAATGATGAATCTCTATCGATACTTTTACCAAAAAAGCACAATACAAAAAAGTTACAAAAAAACCATTATGCAAACTTTTATATCGATGGGGTAAGAATTAGTGTAGGTAGGAACGAGCGTGAAAATATAAGGCTCTTGCAAGATTCTAAAGGAGATTTTTTGTGGTTGCATATATGTGATATCCCCTCATCACATTTGATTATTCATGCAAATAAAGTAAGCAATCAAGTGTTAGAACATGCTGGGATATTGCTTGCAAAACTTTGTGGCATAAAAGATAACAAAATTGTGATAGACTATACAAAACGCAGATTTGTGAGACTTACACAAGGCGCACATGTGGTTTATGCAAAAGAAAGTAAGCTACACTTACAGCTAAATAAGGAGTAACAAATGGCTTTAAATACTATTGGAAATATAACTTACATTAATCAAGCAAGTAGTGCTACATCAGCTTTGCATGCAAACAATATGCCTCACCAAACTCCCATTAATCATGCTATTTTTCACGAGCAAATGCAAAAAGTAGAGGAGGTGCGTCCAGCAGAAGAACTGCATAGAACAGATGATAGAGAGGGTAGTGGGAAGCGTGAGTTTGACGAAAAAGAAGAGAAAAAAGAGGGAGAGGCTAAAGATTTTCAAGAACAAATGGAGAATGCCATAATGACTCCAAAGAAAAAGAAAGATGAAAGGGTGATTACCGAAGATGAAATGCTCATGCGACCAGAAACACATCTGCTTGATGTAAAAGGCTAAAAGAATATGCAATAAACTTGCATAAAATAAATACCCTTGACATAGATATATTTCTATGCAGTATAAACTTGAATTCACAATAGTACATGCCTAATATACATAAGAAAAATTGTGTTATTTTTTTGTGTAAACAGGATACATTGTAATCTTATTTATGATACCTTGAATGTTGTTTTTTGTTAATCTATCTGTATGATTTTCTTATGGGATTAAGGAGAAGGTTGTATTTGCATTGTTTCTAGTATTTGAAAAATTGTTGTTTGCATTTATGAGAGAGCAAAAATAAAGTTGTATTAATTATAATACTGCACCTTTCTTCCATACAAGCATTATACACACGATTGGCTTCTCTTTAGTTTCAGTATATTTATACTGAAAAGTAGTGCTACAGCATATAGGAGGTAGCATTCTGCAATCTCTTGATTCTTACAATGTTGTATTGATATCTGCATCACATCATTGTTGCTTTATACTATTATCTTAAAAACTATGCATAAAGATAATATGTCTTGACAACACAAGTATTCTTGGTTTAACACTATGCCACCAATCTCCATATTGTTGTTTTATTATGTAATGACGTAGATTCTACAATTTTATTGAATCTTTATGAAACTTAGGTGCTTAATCACAACTTCTCATATATTTTTATACAAATAAAATCAACTCTAAATATTTACATTCTCTTTAAAGGTTTTTGCCAAAAATTCTTCAATATTGTATTTTTTACGATGATTTTCTGTAAAGATATGCACTATAACCTCGCCTAAATCGATAATAATCCAATCTTCACTTTCTTCATCAACAGCATAAAACCGAACATTCCTTGCTTTAAGATCTTCTTTAAGATAATGCAGTAAAGACAATGCGTGTTTCCCTGCCATAGCAGTAGCAATAACTACAAATTGAGATAAATACCCCTTGTTTGCCACATCAATAATCTCAATAGATTCTGCCTTTTTAGAATCTAATATGTCTTTTACTGCTTGTGCTAGGTTTTGTGCGTTATGCAACATGTCATCTGTCATATATATCCTTTCATATAATTTAATTCACGTGTAATGTCTTATAAGATTCTATCACATCATATCGAATATTTTCTGGAATCTCATCTTGATAATATTCTAAATTTTGAACAATGAGACTTGAGGCATATGGATATGAAAAGTCTAAATATTTCATTTTAAGTTTATGTTGTTGTGCAAATTGTTCACATGCGAATTGACTCTTATGTGTCGTGTTGAAAGAATTATTGACTATGCGTTCAAACACTATAAAGCAAAGATTCTCTCTTAATGTTTCAAAGCAACTCCACTGGGGCACCTGCAAGAAATTATCTTGACCCAGTATAAAATACATGGCAGATGGTTTATACAAATCCTTAAAGTATTCCATGCTTTCTTTTGTTGTTGTGGGTTTATTTTGCAATATTTCATAGTCGCTGCATAATACATTATTGTATGACTTACATATATCTTTCATCCACGCAAGTCGCTTTTGCGCATGCACCCTATAATGTGCTTTGAGAGGATTCTGATAGGCTACAAGGACAATTAACAAATCCAATTTTAGTGTAGCTAAAGCCTTCTCAATAATACCTACATGCCCTTTATGTGGTGGGTCAAAGCTCCCACCAAAGATAGCAAGATTCACTATTATTCACCCTTATGTTTAGCTTCTTTAGAATCTTTGTATTGTTTTGCTTTTTTTGATAGCACAAGAAAAATTAAAAAGGCACTACCTGTTACGATAAATATCGTACCCCATGCTTCAAAATGAGAGAAAGGTGCACTTAAGTCAAAAACCTTTTTACCAAATATCTCAAATCCCATAATAACCCCTTTTATTTACTGGCATTGCTTTTACGAGTTTTTATTGTCCATAGCAACAATAATGCAATACCCATCATAACACAACTTAAAATCTGCCCCATACTAAGCCCAAGCGAATAATACCCCATTTGCACATCAGCCTCTCGGAAGTATTCTGCGATAAATCGTGCAACACTATATGCAAATGCATAAATCACAATAAGCATACCCTCTGTTTGAATCTTTCTGGAAGCAAACCACACCACAATAAAAACGACAATTCCTTCCAAAAAAGCTTCAATTAATTGGCTAGGATAACGTAATGCGCCCTCAACATAGATTCCAAGAAATTGCAGTGAATCTTCTTTAATTACCCTTCCATAAAGCTCTTTGTTTAAAAAATTACCAATACGTCCGAATACATATGCAAGCGGCACACTCAGTGCAACAAGGTCAAGCAATGCAAAAATATTTGCCTTTTTTACATAGAAAAATATGAATGAAGCAAGCAGAAAGCCAAAAACGGCACCATGAAAGCTCATACCAGCAATACCCACAAATTGCCCATTAACATAAGGATTAAATGCTTCCCACGGATGTGTAAGATAAAATATGGCAGAATCTGTATAGATAAATAAGTATCCAAAACGTGCCCCAAGCAATATCCCAATTTCAACCCATATAAAATAACTATCTATAATCTTTGAATCTATATGAGCAAAACGTGGCATAGTTTTGACAAAATACTTAGCAAGAAAAAATCCAATAAGCAAAGCAGATATATATGCTAAGCTATACCAATGAATATTAAAACCAAATGCGCTAAAAGCAATAGGGCTAAAATGTGAGTAGATTTCATTCCAAAAATTCATAACACAAGCTCTGTAATAACTAAAATTAAAAATTACAATTATACATAATGTGTGATGATTTTTTAGCAAATACTACAAAAAGTTGGCTTTTATGCTTGCACAACAATTGATATTATGTGTTGAAAAATAAATATAATGTTCAAGGATACCATGAGACTTTCTTAAATATTTTGAAAAATAAATAGAAAGTCTTCAAGCCATAAAAAAATACAATAGAAATAATAAAAATAAATTGAATACAACTGGGTAATAAGTAAAATGGTGGCTCGAGGCAGAATCGAACTGCCGACACAAGGATTTTCAGTCCTTTGCTCTACCGACTGAGCTATCGAGCCATAAAATCTTCAACCAATGCAATGTAAACAACAGAGAATGGCATTATACTCGAATAAATATTAAAAACAACTTAAACCATAAATAAAATCCATCATATTTACTTCTCTTACTACTATACATAAAATTATATCTCATCTCATTGCATTTTAACATTTTTAACAAAATATAAGAGGTGTGCTATACAAGATAAAAACTCAAAATGTGAATTGATGATAAATTTCTGTGTAATGTTGTTTATAAATTTTTTAGGCTAATAATGTAAAATTTCACATTTGTTACAGATATTTTAAGACATTGAGTATAATTTTATCTGCACTATTTTTAAATTACCTGGATTAATATGGAATTTTTACAAGAAACATTTTTTAAATTACCGCTTGTTGCAAGTTTTTTGGGAGGGATTCTAAATTTTCTTGCACCCTGTATTTTACCTCTTATACCATCTTATATGAGCTACATCTCTGGAAGTGCATTGCATGATGAAGCGAAACATTCTCGTTTTAATATGTTTCGCAATGCATTGCTTTTTGTTGCTGGGTTTGGGCTTGTCTTCTTCTTGCTTTTTTTGGCAATGTTTCAGATTATAGGTAATTTTTCTAGCTATCCCATCGTGCGATATGTTTCTGGTGGTATTGTGATTGCTTTTGGTATTCATTTTTTAGGCATATTTCGTATTGCAATGCTTAATCAAACAAAGCAGTTAAATCTACAAAAATTAGAACAACATAAAATTTTAAAATTAATTGCACCATTTCTTATAGGCGTTGGCTTTGCAGCAGGTTGGTCGCCTTGTTCTGGTCCTATTATAAGCTCTATTGCTCTGCTTGCTTCTGTGAATGATGGACTTGCTATATGGGCTAGTCTAGCTTTTATATTGGGGCTTTCGTTACCATTTTTGTTGTTGGCACTTTTTTTGGAAAGAGGATTGCACCTCATACGTAAAGCAAAAAAGCAAATGCAAATTATTGAAAAAATATGTGGTGTCTTTTTGATTGGCATTGGAATCTTGATTATTTTAGGCAACACTTCTTTATTTATTGGTGGTCAGTGAAAGGATAAAATATGCTAGGTGATGCAATACAATGTTTTAAAAATGCGAAAATCTTTGATGATGAAAAAGGTTTTATACAAGGAAGTGTGTATGTCCAAAAAGGGCAGATTATACAGATTACACAAGATTCTGTTTCTTTTAGGAATGATTTGGAAGAATGTGAAGAAATTGATTGTAAGGGATATGCTATGCTTCCAGCATGCATTGATATTAATGTATTTCCGCTTGATAAAAGACTTGCAGCAAAGCCTATACATACGCTTGCAAATAAGGCACTTTATGGTGGGATTTCCACCATATTTCTTAACCCATATACACAGCCAAGCATTGATAATGAAGCTATGAATGCTCTTATTGAAAGCATCAATACACACAATAGTCTAAATATTTATCCACTTATTGCAAGCACAGATAGTGAATCTAGACTAAGTAATATTGATACATTGCATAGCCTAAATAAAAATGCTAGAGCAATTTTTAGTAATTCTGCTATTGGATCCAACCTCTTGTACCAGAGTATGCAATATGCTAAAATGTTAAATCTCCCACTTTGTGTATTTGCATTTGATTTTAATATTGAACAAGGTGTTGCTTATGAAAGTGCGTTTGCAAGAGGGCTTGGACTACCCATGATAACACCAATTGGACAAATAAAAGAAGTGGCAAAGATAAAAGAAATGGCGAAATTTCTTGATATTGAAGTCGTTTTTATGTCCATGAATATAGCACATACACTTGACATGATTTGCCATGAGAAGAATATGTACGCACAGGTTGGAATCCCGCATCTAGTCTTTAGTGAGCAAAGCATAAAAACCTATGATACACGCTACAAAATGATCCCCCCTCTACTTACTCGCAGCAAAAAGGAAAAACTTATAAAGAGACTTCAGGAAGGCAAAGTTTCTCTTTTAACAAGTATGCAACAAGAAGTCTCACAACAGCATAAAGAACAAGTTTTTGAATGTGCTAGTGAGAGTGTATCAGGCATCGAGTATTTTTTTAGTCTCGCCTATACCTTGTTGGTAAAAAACGAGATTCTATCAATGCAGGAGTTAGTAAAGCTTACAAGCAGCAATGCAAGTAAGCTTATGAAATTAAATAAGGGGCATATTGCTACACAAAAGGATGCTGATTTTATGCTTGTTGATTTAAATGAAAAATTTGTGGTTTCAGATTCGACGAGCCTATATCATGGGTTGGAGTTATATGGAAAAATTAAATACATGGTGATTGGCGGTAAATTACATAAGTTATAGATATAAAGATGAAATACTATGAGCATTTAAATATTTTTTTGACAAACTTTTTAAAATATTCTCCGCGATACTTCTCATCTGCAAGGTCTACATATAATAAAAATATAAAACTTGTTAACATCTAAATTTACATATAAACACTGCTAGATAAAATATATTTAGGGCTTAAGTTTAAAGTAATATGTATCATTTAGATAAAAAGATATCTTTTTTTTGAGCGTGTCCTTTAATCTATTAGGATTATAAAGAACACCAAAGTTATCCATAAATATTATTGATTTGTGCCATATGGAGATGTATTGAAAGCCTTAGAGCATTGCAGTTATGAGAGCATTAATATCTCTTATTTGTAAATGTTATATATAACTCAAAATTTACAGGGCATTAGTCTATAAAAATACTAAAGATATACCAATATAATCTGTAATTGAAAGTTGTTGATTGTTTTTAAAAATTAACAAAACTATAATAATTTGTATAATTAAGATGAGCAATGTTGTAAGTCTTTTTGGTGAAAAATAAGCATAATCTATCTTTTTTTATGCTATAGTTAGCAAGTATTTTTCATAAATGTACATATTTGTTGTTATTAATCAAGCTAGTAAAAGGGGTGAAGCTATGCAGTTTAAGTCGTATGTACTAAGCAATATCTTGGTTAGAAAGATAAAACAAAAGGGAGTTAATATAGCCATTGCGTGTGGAGCTACGCTATTGCTATGCAATGTAAGTTATGCAGAAACTGTCAGTTTAGGTGGCGGTGGGACTGATAGTTGGACTGCGACATGTCGCGGATGGCTTTGTAATCTCGGTGGCAGTGCTGCATATGATACCATTAATATACAGGGTGGAGATGGCTCTGGTAGTTATAATTTCGATTCTATTCGAATGCAAACAAATAACTTTGGAGGATCGGTAACCCTTGATATTAATTCAGACAGGCCCGATAGCGGAAAGATAACAATAGGCGATCTGCATACTTGGTCTACAGGGACATTTGTTGCCGTCAATACATTGAATGTCAATGCAGACACCTATATAAAATCTTTGCGGTACCTATACAGTTGGGCGGCACCAAATAAAGGTTATCTAGATGTTAATGTGGGTAGTAATGGTAATGGGTCTTATACAAAAGACTTGCAAGTAGATAATATTTCATTTGAGCATAATGGGCTTCACACCAATCAGGGCACAATAGCTTTACGCGCAAATAATATCACACTTGGGACGGTTGCTGGTAGATTGTCACATATTCTCAATGTGGAAGCGGATGGCAATATCACGGCAAATAACGTTTATTTTGATGGTGTTAGTGGTGTTGGTGGATTTGCCACGATCCCAAAGAGCTCCATCTCATTTACCGCAAAGGGCGGCAGCTTTATGGCTAATAGCGTTACTGGTATGGGGCATTCTAACGTATGGGTAAAGGCAAGGGATCAAGTAAAAATAGAGAATGTGAGTTTTATTGTTGATATTTGTATAACCGAGGCTTGTGCTGGACTGATACAGCTAGAAAGCACAAATAGTGATGTAATAGTGGGTAGTGTAAGTGGTGGCACAAGCAATGAAAGTGGCATAGGATCATTTAATACATTAAAGGTTATAGGAAATAACTTCTATGCTGGTCATGTAGAGGCAATCTCTCTGGTTACAGCATTAAATAATAGCTATCTTGATTTAAGTGGAGTTAGGGATACGACTTTTATTGATAATTTAGAGTTTAGAAATGGTACACTGAAAGCACAAGACTTTCATTTCAATAATTTTACTGTGTGGAAAGCAAATGCAAATCGCGTAGGCTTTGAGCATCCAACAGATGGGAGTGCCTACACATCAGTGACGACTAATATCGGTAAAAGCTTTATTAATTATCTTTCAATGGAACTTGGCACAAGTGATACAGCTGATTTTGCAGCTTTATGGTTTAAGGGTGGTGGGGACATATTAAATATAAACCTTATTGATGCTAGAGCTACAAGCTATATAAACTTTGGAAGTATAAATAATGTGAATGTGGATACACTAAATGGTATTGAAACAAGTATATATATGAAAAATGGGATATTCAACACCATAACAAATAAAAAAGGACAAACAGCAATCGCATCTAACACTAAAATAGTTGCCAATGCTTTAAATGTCAATGAGCTTCTACACATCAAAGATTCTAGTAAGCATAGTG
>NZ_JRPL02000119.1 GCF_000765905.2 Helicobacter trogontum
AAAAGGAAGTTACACAGAATCTATTACTAAATATCATAAGCAAGAAGTATTAGGTTTAAAAGATGTAAGAGTTGGAGCAGAATATCTTACTAATGTAGCCCTCTCTAAAGATACCATAGTAGGATTAAGTAATACTCTAAATGTAGGAGCTAGTAATAAACTAAGAGTGGCTAATGATAGCAGTGAGGTTGTTGGGGGAGATAGGAGTGTGGAGGTTGGGGCTAATCAAAATACTACCATAGCTAAAGATGAAAATAGGAATATAAAAGGAAATAAAAGTGAGGTTGTAGGGGGAACATTAGATATACAAAGCACAAAAGAAATAAATATAAGCACACAA
>NZ_JRPL02000120.1 GCF_000765905.2 Helicobacter trogontum
ATACCTCTACCAAGCCTAGAAATCTCGGCAGTGATTAAAATATCTCCTGATTGTAGTTTATTTTGTAATTCAGTAATTTTTCTTTTTTCCTGTGTTTTTTAGTTTTAATGCTTTATATGCCATGTTAGTTTTTTCATCAGATAGGATTGTAAAATTATTATTAGTTTGAATTTTCTGTATTTCATATTCTATTTGTTTTCGCACTGATTCTAGAAATTGAGATCTTGTAATTGAGTATTGTCTGGAAAATCTAAAATATCCTTTTCATTATCAAAAACCCAACCAAATTGTTTTCCTCTTTGAAACGCACTAAGCCTTGATTTTAATGAA
>NZ_JRPL02000121.1 GCF_000765905.2 Helicobacter trogontum
ATTAGAGATTATGATGCTGTTAGAGATGGGTATCAAAATATATGTAATTTTGAGTTTAAACGCACAAAAGATAGTTTAATTATAAATTTTAATGCTTGTTATGAAGAAGAGCATTCCCTTACCTTTATACAAAAAGCTGGTTATATTGAGATTTTAGAAACAATGATGGCTTTATAAATGATTTTACATAAGCTTTCTAAAGATATTAGAATCCATAAAACAAGATACTTCTTTACCTAAAGGAAGCTATTATCTCTATATCAAAGATATAGAAGAATCTCTAAAGATTAGAACAGATTACTTA
>NZ_JRPL02000018.1 GCF_000765905.2 Helicobacter trogontum
AATTAAGAGTAAATCTAAATATTCTAAATCAAGTTCTTCTAGACTTCTTAAAATTTGATCTTTTGTTTGCAAATAATTTAAATTTTGTGAAATTTTAGATTCTATAAAAAGCTCATCTCTAGGTATCTTGCTTTCTCTTAAGGTTTTGGCAATATCCTTGTGATTTTTATACATTTGTGCACTATCGATGAGGCGATATCCGCATTCTAAAGCATTGCTTAATGCTTCATTGCATTCTCTCCCTTGCAACCTAGCTGTCCCAAAACCAATAATAGGGATTTTTAAACCATTGTTTAAAATTTGATATTTCATAAATGAAAACCTTAATAAATTTGTAATCAAAATTAAAATTTTATTGACTTAATTTTACTTTTCTATCGTTTATATCATAATAAAAATTATAAAAAATGAGAGTAGCTCTAAGTCAAGATGAATTTTAAATTTCTTTTAAAAAATTTTGCCTAGGTTCTTATTTCATCTTAAAAATCATTGCTCTAAAAAACAACCATCATCTAAATAAAACTTGTGCTAACTTAGATTTAGTCATTTTTATGTAAGAATTTAAAGGCTTGTAGTAGGTTATCTTATTTAAAATATAAAGTTTCAGGATTTTTAACATTATATGTAATTTATCAAATCTTTATATTTTAGTTAATAATAAACTATATAAATATTTTGCAAATTTTTTGCAAAATACTGCTAAATTATAAAGCTATAACACCAACACGCACATTTTCATAATTAGAATCTAACGCGATATCCATCATAGCGCTTGCATAATCCCTATAACCTATTTTACTTTCATTATTTGCATTCAGTTCAAATTCTTCACCTATGATTTTATAATGATTACTCTTTGGCAAAGCAGGCACAAACTCTGCAGATGGACTAACATACACCCATTTAAAGCCCTTTTCATCGCGTAAAAATGTAAGCACCTCTGCAGTTGCTTGCGCTACACCCAAATACTCTTTAGGAAAATCTGGCATATCCATTAACCTTGTCTTGTGGCTACTATCCATATATAAACTTCCAGCACCTCCTACAACAAGAACTTTAGCACGACTTCCTTGCAAAATTTTACTTAAAAATTCTATGTGCTTTTTATGCAAACTCAAATCTTGCCATTCCCCAAATGCATCAATGATTACATCAAAATGTTCTAAATCCTGCGAATTTAATAAGAAAAGATCCTTTTGTATTATTTGAACATTTTTTTCAAACTCACTCATTTTAGAACTATCGCGCACGAAACATACAGGATTTAAACCGCGATCTAATACCTCATTAGTTATTGCCTTACCTGTTTTACCACTTGCGCATAAAATTGCTATTTTCATTGCTTATCCTTATAAAAGATATTCATATATAAATATGATATTAAAATTATAAATAAACTAACATTTAAAAATCAAGTAGGTATTATTTTATAATATAATACTTATTTTAGGAGTAATGTGTATTTATGCTATTTTATAGGGATAAATTTGTTAAAATATGCTATAATTTTAGAAAAAATTAAGGTCTAATTATGAAAAAATATCACTCCCTCTGTCCTGTTGAAACGACACTCAATCTTATTGGCAACAAATGGAAGATTCTCATTATTAGAGAATTGCTAGATGGAGAAAAGAGATTTGGAGAACTAAGAAAAAATATTTCAGCTACAAAAAATCAAAACATCTCTCAAAATGTACTTACACAAAATTTACGAGAACTAGAAGAAGCTAAGCTATTAAAACGCAAAGTTTATGCGGAAGTTCCACCAAGAGTTGAATATTCACTTACCTTGCTTGGCAATAGCTTAGAATCTGTTTTAAAAAGTCTTGAAATTTGGGGAGATAAATATAAAAATATGAATTAAACCTTAATCTTATACTTCACATTTATCCCTTAATAAAATCATTGCAATTCCAAAGCTTGGCAACATAAAGTCTATATTAATAAGTCATGTTGCTTAAACAGCAA
This sequence comes from Helicobacter trogontum, assembly GCF_000765905.2. Classification (GTDB taxonomy): domain Bacteria; phylum Campylobacterota; class Campylobacteria; order Campylobacterales; family Helicobacteraceae; genus Helicobacter_A; species Helicobacter_A trogontum. The sequence goes on from NZ_JRPL02000018.1 coordinate 1,969, forward strand.
CAAGTTAGCGATAGCAGTTTAGATCCTAAGTTTTATGTTTTATATTACCCATAAAAAAGGCTTACTAGCAAATCTCTTTCCTTAGAAAAATGTTCATGTTTCCTCGTTATAGCTGATTTTCGTAGCACAATAAATAATAATCTTCTCCACCACTTACGTGTTTAATCATCATATGGAGTTAGAATGCGCCAATGCTGAGAATGTTTCAGCCATTTTAGGTTTTAGTTTTTTTTTACATTCGAAGGCATTATTACTCCTCTTACAGGATTTGCAAACAATATGTTTGTGTCATTGGGAGTAATAATAGCTATCTGTTGTTGCTGTGTGGCAATTTTGGGTTATATTATTAGACACAACATCTCAAGGTGATATATGTTTAGTATCTCTTTTTATCCATACAAAACTAATTGCAACTTAAACGTATAACCATTCAAATCTTGCCTATTCTCTAACCATAACGACAATTTCCTCCCATCACTTGAAGAAAATAAGGGTTAAACTTAAACTTTTTAATCTTCAAAATACAGGCAATTTATATTTAAGCTACCCACCACTTTTTTAGCAATGGGTCCCACCCTGCTTAGCCCTACACCTCTTTTTGAATTCCAAGCAATCATATTTCTTGATATTTAGACAATTATTTTTATATTTTTCATATCTTTTAGCATCATAAAATTGTTTAAATACCCATGCTTTTACATGCTCCAAAGCCTTGTTTTATATTTAAAAATTTTATATAACAAAAAAAGATGCTTACATTAGTAGATGTTTGGATAATAATGAAAATCCCCATCCTAAGAGATTCTGAATCAATTAGGGTAGAGAGAAGAGGAATAGATCGCTTATGTATATCTAAGTATTGAAGCTAGGCTATATACCAGATCATACGCCAAAGCTTTAGTTATCTTGCATTTTACAATGGATTAAAATCTATAATCAAGCGTAAAAAATGCATGACTTCTATCATCTGTTCTTGTCGCAGCTAGAGCGCTGCCTCCGAGTTGATAGCCTGGATTATAGCCAGCCTTTGTTGTATCCCTAAACCATTCTAGTTTAATACCTACTGCTAAACCATTTCTAAAAGCATGATTTACAGAAAGGGCTATACTTTCTTCATCACTTCTTGGGCTCCGTGTAATTCTGCCAAGTAGATCCCATGAGAGTGTACCATACTTTAAGTTATAGTGGCCACCACCAGAGAGATAACCTGTTTGAGCATTTCTGCTGATCACATCGCTGATACTTGCACCTATATCATACACACCCGCAGTCCAAAAATCAAACCCCATTGGATTTCCATAGGTCCCAAAATGTGAGTTTGCACTACCAATATTTTGGTAATATCCTATACGCACATTATAATTATGAATCATACCCTGTGCAATTAGATTGAAATTCCCACTCCATTCATCAACGGTTTGATCATATCTTTTTTTTGCTCCGGTAAAAGCCTTATGCACATGCAATGCATACCCTTGTGCTATTACTCTAAATCCAAATCCATTGCCAAATTGACGTTCATATACAGCCTTTAAGCCTGGTACTTCATAAAGTCCTGCATAAAAGTAAAAGAATGGGCGGACAAGCAACGTATCTCCATATGCAAAACCATTATCCGTATCAGAAATACCACCATGCTTAACATCAACCCCAAAAGAGTGGATACCATAACTCGCATCACCCTTACCATCACCATCTGTATCAGTTGTCTTTACCGCGTAGTAGTCATAGAACCATTGCGAATATGCAAATGCACGACCAAATGAGCTAAACCACCAAAGTTTTACTTCATTGGCAGGTTTAGATTCTGTATCACCATAGCCAAAATGCCAATCAAAGTTTAAACCTTGTGTATAACCACTAAAGTAATCCATGCTAGATTCATACCTACCAAGCTTTAGGTTAAAATCTCTTGTTTGCAGATCAATATACGCATTATGCACAAAGATTTGATGATTATTGTTGTAGCGTATGCCATCATTACCAAAATAGCCACTCCAAGAACCTATGTATTGGTTGTTTAATCCACTACCATTGTCTAAACCACCACCAGTATTAACACCATCATACTTAGTAGTGTCCCAAGCGAGTCCAGCTGCAGCTGCACCAACACCTATTTCAAATTTAGAAAAATAGTCGTTTTCATACACAGCGTTAATGTTAAAAATCCCATTAACCTCGCCAAATACACTTGTAAAGCTTTCAGTTGGATAAAATCCTCTCGCAGTATCAACTTTACCACCATTAAAACCGGCCTTAGTAAAAGTACCCACATTCCCAGTAAATGTAAATAGCTTACTATCTTTATTAGCACATCGCTCATATCCAAAAAGATTCCCCGCAGTATTACTACCACAATCTGCTAGTGCAAAAGAACTACCAACAAGCAAGGTAATGCTTGTGTATTTTGTCAAATTTCTTAGGTTTCCTACCATGCATTTCCTTTCAATTGTATTTTTATGGTCTAATATTATTGCATAAAATACACATAATTTTCCAAAAAAATAGATTTATTAAAGATTTTTTAAAATTTAAATTAGTAATAATTATCAAATTTTGTAAAAAACGTGTAAAATTTATACATTTTAATTTAATAGTGTGTTATTTTTGCTATTTTATTTTAAAATACGCCTAAAAGTAACATATCATAAAAAATGTGTTAAAATTACACATTTGAATATTTTAAGGGCAAAAATTACTATATGTAAACACGTAAAATCAAAAAGTAATAGCGGTGAATCATATATGTATATCTTAGAGAGATTTGATACACCTCTCCATTGCTACTCCTTTATAGCTATTTATTTGCTCCTACAATATCCCCAATCCCTTTTATAAATACTCCAACATTTTAAAACATCAAAAATCCTATAAGCATAAAAACTATGCCTTGTAATATTTTATTTCCCTCCTTATACATAAGATCAAATCAAGCACTTCTCCACAACAAAGCACCCCAATGTACCACCCTAGTGCATCTGCGTAGACTGCTTTGCATACTCTTCATAATTTTTTACTTGAGAATCGAAAGCTTTTATCATATTAGGGAGATTTTTTTGAATTTTATATAATGCGGCCAAATGTATTTTTAGCGGATTTGCCCAAATCGGATTTGGCTTTGACACTGCATCAATTTGCTTTCTACAGGCTTCAATAGCCTTATTAAGGCTAACAGGAAGAGTCCGTAATTGCGTAAGATATTCTCTACCCTCTTTTATCCTCACATCCATACTCCCCTTTCGATTTGTAAGCTTTTTGTTTAATCTTTCTTGTGCCTCTTTTAGATCAAGTGCTTTGGCTTTTACTTCTTGTAATTTTTCCTCCAAAATCTCCTTTGTTTGCTTCAATTTGTCTTCGAGTGTATTTTTTGCATCTTGTAGCTGTCCCTCAAGATTTAATCTAATCTCTTTAAACTGATCTTCTTTTGCTTGCACTTCAGCAATTTGAGATTCTAGACCCTCTCTCCTATCTGTTGTCTTTGCATCTTTATATTTGCTTTCTAGAATTTCTCTTTGCTCTCGCAACTCTGTTTCTTTCGCGTTTGCAATTTTTAATCGCTCATCAAGAGCATCTTTCACTGATTTAAACGCAGATCTTTTGAGTTGCACTTGTGCGAGTTGCGTTTCTTTTAGCTCCATTTCTTTTAATTGTGCATCTTTCAAAATGTTTTCCTTAAGTTCCACTTCTTGCATATCTTTTATTATATCATCACTTGTTTCTTCACACACAAGATTCTGAAACTGAGTATAAAAATTATCAAGTCGTGTAAAGATTTCATTTGTTGGCACACTTGGTGATGAAGAGTAAGGTACATATACCATATATTCAAGGTTTGGAATCAGAAATGCATACTGCTCATAATTTTTAAAGAATGTTTCTTTACACGTTTTCTCATATTCCTCGTCATGGAAAACAAAGGTTGGTAACTCATCATTTGATAAGCTTGCACAAATTGTTGTTTCAAGGTATCGCACACCATCAGACCAATCACGCAGACAATAATAGAACATACCAAAGTCAATCGGCGTAATTTCCTTCCTATTATTCATAATAAGATTTACCGCAAGAAGATGCAAAAAATCCTTAAATCGTTTGTCTGAAATATTTGAGAGGTGTTTAACTAGATTTTGTTCTGCATCATCAATCATAGTAATATCCCCAGCAAGCTCACCCGTAGGATTTGCATGAGAGGCAAGAGATTCTATAAAATTGATTGCCTTTGCTCGATTTTCCTCATCCCAAAATTGCGTAAAGTTATAATCTTGAAAAAACTTTTTTAGCTTATTTGCCTCTGGAGCTAATTGCTTTAACTTCTCTATTATATTGGTATTTTTTGGTGCAAAGAGGTAGTCATAGAGATGCTCAGTATTATTATGATTGCCTAAATGACAATAAGCAGTGTATTTGCTTAATTTATCTTTATTTTTTGTGAGATTTGAATTTGCTGTAACTTTTGCTTTAATGGGTGTTTCTCCAAATAACGCTTCAAAACGCATCTGTATATCTCTTGCATCATCATGCCCATACAGTAAAAGTGGCTTATTGCTTAAAGTACATAAGAGTGCCAATCTTACCTCTTCATCTCGCCCATATAAGCCCTGATTGAGAATAATTTCTAGCTTTTCAATAACATCTTTCATAATCTCTCCTCAATGCAAAATTCTAGATTCTGCAACTATATAACCATGTATAAGAAAATTAAAATACTTCAAAATATAGCAAAAATGCACTTATAAATTACTTAATTAAGAAGGAATTAAATGTATTGATACACTCTATATTACAAAGACAAAAGTATGAATATAAATAAATCCTCCAACTATTATTGCAAAAAGTCTAAATATATTATTTTATTGGCTGAAGTGTTTGTGACATATATTAAAGCTTGGTGTGTAATCCATAAGTTAAGGTGCAGAAAGAATAACTCTATCATTTAGTGGTTGCACATCTCTTGCATTATCTTTGAGAATCGCATGAAGTGCATCAAGTTGGTACTGCGAAGCCTCAACACTCTCCTTTAACACTATCCATTGCACCCCTTCTTTGCAAGGTGGCGTTGTGAGACTGCCACCAAAAGCATAATAACCATGATTTTTAGGTAAGAGTTGTGATATATATATCATATCCATTTGATACACTTTACCTATATCCATTGGAGCATAAGAGAGAATATTATTTAAGACAGCATTGTTTTGTCCCTTTTGAAACAACACAGCAAGTACTAAAAGGTTATCCTCGCTATCCTTATGTACCATATGCATTTCCATAGGGTAAGACTTCCCTTCTATTTGTGTCTCTGAGGGTGTGTGAAAATGGAGCTGGACTAGATTGTCTTTTTTATTTTGATATACCAATCCGCCTGCCTCATTAAATTGCAACATGATGGTATGCCCATTATTTACAATATCCTTTGAATTTGTGCCATGAAGCAAATGTAACTCATTTCTAGATTCTGTTGTTTTATTGTTTTCAATATTAATTGATGATTGTTTCATGCCTATGTTGCAGAGCTTAAATTTAGAATCAAGTTTTGCCCATGTATCTGGACCATTATGTTTATCATATCCCCACTGAGTTGCATACATACTTCCTACACTGCACACTAATGACAAAAAAACTTTTTCATATTTTTCTCCTCTAGCAAAAATATCATAAAATTTTGCAAAATAAAAATAAAATGGAGGTAAAAATTTTATTGCAAAAAATAAGGCCATAACTACACATCTATTCTCTTTGCATGCACTTCCTAAAAAATGCTCGTAATTCTACCACAAAATTAATGGAATGATGATTGCATTTTCATAAATCGCACTCATGTGATAATGATTTTTTTAAGACCAATTAGTATGGTAATAAATTTTTACACAAAAATTAAAAACTACATTTTTGTTACAAAATATGTACAAAGTTTTTTTGTAAATTACAATAAAGTTTTTAACCTATATTAAAAGCTTCTTAGTTGCATATAAAACCAAAAAAGCCATAAAACCACGCACAACACGCATTTTTACACCTCCCTATAATAAAATAAAACACAACAAATAACTAAAGTCAAAAAATCAAAGGAAAGGATTTTTGACTAACTTGATAGCAAATGCTATAAGCAACAAAAGCAAACACCCTTTATTTTCGTTTGCTAGTCAACAATAACACAGAATTGCATGCTTGCACTTTGCATTCGCCCTTTTGTGTTGTTATTGACTACTTTTTGCCACTGAATATGGAAAGATTAACCTTGTTGCTTATCTTTTTTGAGTTTTTCTAAACGCTTTTCAATTTCTTTATCAGTTTTAATCCTTAAGACATCTAATATTGAAGATATGATAAGTATAAGAATTAAAAAAATAATTAAAAAAGTATCCATTGCCACAACCCTTCTGCTATAACAATGATGATTTTGTAGTTTATGATGAAATGAATCGTTTTGATTTATCTAAGCTTATAGAATATAGATTGTTTCATTGTATAAATAATGATGAAGGACATATGAAGTTAGAAAAAAATAACGCCACTTTGAAGTTTTTAGATAATGATAAAGTGTATGCACTTAATATTGAATTTGAACATGAAGAGTAAAATATTAAAAATAATTAGTTTATTGGAGGGTTAAATATGAAAAAGATAGTATTAGCTAGTTTATTAAGTGTTGGAGTTATGAGTGCTAATAATCAGCCTTTAAAATGTGTAACTGCTTATTGTGATACCTTTTTGCAAAACATAGCTAGGTTTATGTATGTAGTTGAGAAAGAGGAATTATATGACAAAGATACATATCATAGACTTTATAGCAGACAATTAAAAGCCATGTGCGACTCTTATGTAGATTTAAGTATAGAAGATTTGCAACAAATTAAAGAGCAAGGCAAAGAGAAAGATATAAAAGTATTTATAGATTCATGCGATTAGGATGTGGAATCATGAAAAAGATAGCATTAATTAGTGCATTCAATATTGGTTTTGTAACTGAATGTTATAATGAAATGTTTAAAAACTCAACAATATTCAATCAACTTTATTGCTCAATTATTGCATAGTTTTAAGTCATGAGGCTTTTAAGTCATGAGGCTTTAAAAAGGTAAAGAGAAAAATATAAAAACGGCGTATAGAAATCTAAACTTTGAATGACGTTAGTGCTTAAGAAGAAAAATCTAATGATAAGGAAGCAAAAGAAAAGCAAAATTTAAATACCAAAGAAGAGACAAAGACGTGCTATGTGTATGCAAACTAGAAGTCAGTGTGAGATTAATATGTGAGAAAACCAAGGGAATATGGTGCTATATTAATATTATAGATTATATTTATAAGTCTACTATAATCACCAACCAAGCTCTCTTCGCTCTTATTTCCACCCCCCATTAAAATCACTTATGGCTACTGCAAAGGTTTTTATAGCCTCATTATTCCTTGAACTCTTGATTATTTTTATGTGCACTAAGGCATGTATGTAAGCATCAAGTACACAAGGCTTAAAGTCTTTTTCATTTTTTAAGCTTTGCTCAAAAACATACTTGATAACAGCGATACACTCTTTTCTATCAGATTCTATGGCAATCCTTTTATCTTTGTAGAATAGATAAATAAAGTTAATAATGCCAAGCACTAATGCAAAGAAAGCAATTAAAATAGTCATATACTAGCAAAATCCCTAAACTTTTGTTCTAAATTAGAATTATTCTTGCTAAACAATCTAACTCTCTTACTAAATTTTTCAAAACCACCCATTTCACGACATAATGGAGCAAATGCCTCGGATAAAAATGATGGAGTGAAAGAGGTTTTTATATCACTACCATCAATTTCCACAAACTCATATTTTTCTAACAATGGTCGCAAAACATCTTCCCTAAATTCCTCACCAGAATGTTTTCCTAAAGTTTTATATCTAGGACCTGGCGTAGAGCTAAATTCTTTTGTAAAATTATATATAATACTCTTCATCATATTCCACCACCCACCTCACTAGAGTCCCTTTTATTGGTCTTGCGATCATAATTGTTTCGTCATTATAGCTAGAATACAATAAATTTTCGGCAACAACCTCCAAAATTGCCCTTCTTTCTTTAGATACATTATTAACAAAAGCAGTAAATGCCATCATTCCGTTGCCTCTACCTTTTTTACTTTTATCATTACTATACCTTGATAAATCAGTCGTACATAATTTTTTTAAAGTTTCTTTTTTGCCATGCATTTTCTTAAATCTTGTAAAAGTTTTTTGCAATTTTGTTTTATTAGATTCTAGGGATTTAAAAATTCCCATACCGATATCATAGAAAATAAATTCCAATTCTTTTTTATTTTTATCATAAGAGCCTAAAAACCATATTGATTTATTTACATCATCTTCACTATATGCATGTTCAAAAGAATTCACACAAGCTTCATAAACCGCATCAAACAAACTATCTTTGTATTGTTCTAGATGATGCTGCTTTGCGAAAAAATTTATAATATCTGAGTGAAAACTATTGTCGTTGATTTTGCTATCTTGTAATTTTGTTATTTTTAAATAATCCACACTATTATTTATCTTTGGTGGATTCACACACAAAGCCTCCCAAAAACCAATTAGAGTAAGACGTTCATCAATATCTTGACTAGGAATAGCCTTTTTATTTCTATGCAATGTTTTAAAAATATTTTTTATATTGGCTGTTAGTATCAAAATAGTAGTATTATCTATTTCTTTTATAATATTTAATTTTATATTTATTTTGCATTTTTCGTTAGTAGCCTGTTGGCAATTTTGTATAAAGTCATCTATTTCCTTTATGCTTGTGGGAAATGTCATATTTTCTGGCAATGTAATTTTATATTTAGGGCATTTTGCGTATGGGCTTTTTGGTGGCCTTGCTCTATGTGTTCTAAAAATTTGTCCCCTATTCTTTCTCTTAAAAATTCTTTTAATTTTTTTTCTCTGAAGCACAATTTCTTTTGTTTTTGAAGTGGAGCTCCATATAGATTTTTTAATTTTTATTTTCATATTTAATCCTTTCTGCAAAATAATACCATATTTATTTTCTCTTATATATTTTTTGAATTTTATTCAACAAGTTAAACACAAATTCCACGATACTATTCTACAAAAATAATAAAGACCAAAAATTTTAGAATAATACGTAGGCTCTGTAAAAAAGAGTGGACAAGATTATATTTTTGGCGTGGAGGATGTAAAATTCCTTGAGGAAGGAGGGGCAATGAATGCTAAAATATTTGCTAAACGTTGTGCTGACCCTATGTCAATAATTAATGACAAATGAACTTAACTACATTCCCTCTTGCAACTCACCACCTTTCAACATATCACATATTTGCTTAGATTGGCTTAATACTTGTTTCATGCTATCTAAGCTTATATTAGGCATAAATGCTAGATTTTGTGAAATTATTGCATTTTCAACTACATCAAAATCCCTTATAAAATTATCTAAACTATTTAAACTATCTTGCTCAATTAATCCAGCAGATACTAGATTATTATATGATTGTTGTAGTTGTATTATGATTTCATCTTGTGTTATTTGTTGTGCTTTAAATAATGTAACAAGGCTAAAGAATTGCATTTTAAGCATTAAATGCGACATTATTTCAATAAAATCATTTTGAGACATGGAATCTAGGCTATTTTCACTAATATTTGAATATGTTTCAAAGTCTAACCATATACTGCCTAGTTTATCTTCATAAGCTGTATTAAGCCCTAAAAAGCTTACATCTACATTACCATTTGAATCATTTGGCTTACTTAATTCTAATTCATCATCACTAAAGTTTGCTAAAAGCTCTTTTAACCTAGCTTGTGCTTGTAAAAAATCGCTTACTTGTATATCTTTATGATGTGCTAACTTATAATAGCCTTTTTCTTTATTATCAAACAAATATACAAGATATTCATACATACTAGCCTTACTTACATTTGATAAAAAGCTCTCTAAACTTATCTCATTATTTTTGATACGCAATTTATCTACAAAATAACTTATAAATGTATTACAATCATTTAATAATACTTTCAAATCATAAAGCTTTGTGTGTGTGAAATCACTTTCTACCTTTGTTTTTATATTTTCAAGCATACTTACATAATCACTACTTTGCTTATATAAAGGTTTTATTATGTTTATTAACCCTGCTTTACTTGTTAGTGAGTAACTATGTATTTGCATGTAAAGGGAGTAAGGTTATATACAAATGTTATTACAATCGCATTATTACTATGAAAGTGATGTGAGCGGTACACGTATTTCAAAGAATTTACCATCTGCATCATTAGCACATAATTCGCCATCATGTGCTAATGCTATCTGCCTACTTAAGGCTAATCCTAACCCATGCCCTTTTAATTTTGTTGTTTTAAAAGCTTCAAAAAGAGAAGTAATATCCTCTATTTCTTTTCCATTATCATAGATTCTACACAGAATCATATCTTCTTCTCTAAAAAAGTAGATTCGAATCTCGCCTTGCTCACACTCGCCTTCCTCAATCGCATCAATTGCATTGCAAAGCATATTATGCAAGGCAATCTCATAAAGAGAAAAATCTACATAAAAAGCATCGTTGTATTCAATCTCAAATGTGACTTTAATTTCCTTTGTATAGCCATATTCACTTATTACTTGTTCTAAACTTTGCCTAAAATCAGCAAAAACATATCGTTGCTTATTAGCCTGCACACCCTTTGAAAAAAGTAACGTGCTCTTTATAATTCTCTCAACCCTCCAGATAGACTTTTTCATTTCGTCTACAATTTCCATGCTTTTTTCATCCACTCTTTTACTTAACACACCTGCAAGCAATGAGAGAGAACCGATTGGATTACGGATTTCATGTGCTAAATGTGCACTTACCTGCCCCATACTAGCAAGTCTTTCTTGCCTTTTCTGCTCCGTGATATTCGTAGCAGTTATAATTTGCTTATGTGAGATTTTTGAGCTTTGTATCAGATAAACATTATTGTCAATCTTAACTTCAAACTCGGTATTGAAATTCAAATCAATATCAAGTAAACCCTTAAGATTACTTGCCTTTTTATTCTGGTAAAATAAGCTACCATTTTCATTAAAAACAATAACTGCTTGTGGAATCATTTCTAAAACAGATTCTATTAGCACTTTAAAATCTTTAAATTCCTTTTCAATTTTATAGCTTTGTAAAATAAGCTCATGCAAAAGATTAAGCAAAGATTGCGTATCCCCTAAGCCCAAAGTATTTTGCAAGGTCGCATTATCATAGCCCACATCCTCAAGCATAATGCTATTTTTTGTCAAGTGCTCCTGCTTGTAAGCTTCTTTTTTTTTGGTATGATATTTACTCTTTTTATGAACTTTTTTCATAGATAACCCTTTTGTGCTTCATATAGCTTACTATTCAAGTGGCACTCTAAATTGGAAACCTTGTCTATCAATAAGAAAGTTCATCTGCCCACCATACTCCACAAGAGCTTCATATTCTTTAATCCGCTCTTTTTCTGGCTTTTTTACTCTTTTATTTCCAGAATCATATATATCATATATTGTTCTCATACTTTGCGTATCAGAATCTCGCAAAATTCCATCGCCACTAAAAGAATGCAAATCGCCCTTTTTGCTTGTTTGATTATTTGTAATGTTTGTGCCTATTGCCACATCGCTACTTGCAAAACTACGCATATTATCTGCCATCTTATAATAAAAGTCATTGTGTCTCTCTTTTTTGACTTCTTTACTTTGAAACTGCTCTAATATATCTGCATTCCGCCTTTTTGTTGCTTCCTTTTCTGCCTCATAGATAATCTTTTGCTCTAAGAAATCCACTTGATCGTCTTGTATTCTTGTAAAAAGCTCTCGCAGCAAGTGGTTTCTCTCTGTAGTATTACGTGGCTTAAAATGTCGCATATCAATATCATTGATAAAAAGGATTCTATCTCCTTTTTTTAACTTTGAAAAGGGTCCCTTACATGGAGCTTTTTGCACTACCAAATCATTGGATATAACTAAGTTAAACCTCTCTAAAAAACTATCTGCAAGCAACATTCCACCATATCTTTTTTTTGCTTTTACTTTTATGTTCTTTATGTTTTCACCACGCTTAATCTTTACCTGCACTAACTCGTCTGGCTCAAGGTTGGCAATAATAAGCTCTAGTTCACCCCAATCTTTTGGTGCAACATCATTAATTGAGATTAAAACATCACCCCTCTTAAAAGGATTTGATGGAAAAAATGGATCTGAAAATTGTACAACAAATGTTGCATTCTCCGCACTACTAACATCAAAACGAACTCCAATGTCACCATAATAGGGTTGTTTTTGAGCAAGAAATCTATCAATATATGACTTCTCTATAAAACCATTACCACCAACGCTTAATCCATAGATTCTATAACATATATTACTTATAACACCATTTTTCTGCGTCGGAGTAGAAAACTCTGCATATTGTAGAAATCCAGCCTGATGAGTTTGGAATCTACCTGGCTTTGCTCCATTAATACCTACACTTGCCAATTCTCTACTTAAAGCATAATCATCAATATCTGATAACTCATACGCATATCTAGAATCTACCCTACCACTTACCTGGAACAAGCCTGTAAAAGGATCATATTTGACAAGATTCTTTAATCGTGGACGCACTGGACTATACCCAATGATCTCTCCACTCTTAAGCTTGATTGCGTATAAACCCTTACCTAAATGAAGGCTTGTCTGTCTGTAATATGCAGCACAATGTGCATAATCTATCTTTTCTTCAGTTTTACTCTTTCCATATAGATCAATCACTTCAAGCTCATTGCTCTCCAAGATCCCATTTTTTTCATGCACTTGCACTTCTTTTGCATTCACAATACTTTCAGTTGGTGTGTTAATTTGTGATGGTGTTTTTGGTTTTCCTAGACTATTAAACTCGCTCTCAAGCATATTGGCATACAAACTACTTGTATTAGCATAGACGCCAAATAAAGCGAAAGCTATTGTAAGGAATGGTTTAATAAGGCACCTTGAATGATGTATTGTAGAATGTTTTTTTTGTGTATGATTGACATGTATGTCTATAAAAGCTTTTGAAAAACTAGGATTATGTGTAGCGTTGCCGCTAAGCAAAAATTTAAAAGATTGCATAAGCACCCCTTTAAAATTTAAAAGGATTCATATTCTTTATTTGCTCAAACACATCATCTTGACGCGCTTCTTGCATTTGCTTATACCCCTCATTAATGGCACTGATTAATAAAATCTGCAACGATTGTTTGTCTTGCAGCAACTCATCATCAATTTCAATATCAAGAAGCTCTCCAGCCCCATTAAACTGCACATTAATAAGCCCACCACCGCTTTTTGATTCTATAACTTTTTCTTTTGCTTTTGCATCCATTTCTTTCAACTGCTCTTGCACACTACCAAGCATATTTTGCAAATCTTTAGGGTCAAACATTAATGCTCCTCTACAATACAATTTTTAGAATCTACAAGCACAACTCGTGGTTTAAAATTCTTCGCATCTTTCATTTTCATGCTTGCATAAGCGATAATTATCACAACATCACCCTTTTGCACTTTGCGTGCCGCTGCACCATTAAGACATATCGTACCACTTCCTGCTTTTGCTGTTATCACATAGGTACTAAACCGCTCTCCATTGTTAATATTTACAATATCAACCTTCATACCCTCGATGATACCTGCAGATTGCATAATACTCTCATCTATGCTAATAGAACCAACATAATTTAAATTTGCATCTGTAACTACCGCACGATGAATCTTTGCATACATCATCTCAACATAGCAATTTTGCTTTATTTTGAGCTTATTATGCAAAATATCCTTATCTTTTTTATTATCCTTCGCCATTTCTATTCCTATCTTCTCTTCATCTATTAAGCTTATTTTATAAATTCTTCTCTCTAAACAACCTTGCTATTGTAACACATTTTATACTAAGTTACCACATTTTTACATTCAACACATACTTTCGCATTTTCTTTTGTTTTATGCCAACAAAGCATACCGCTGCATTTAGGGCACTTCTCTGTGGTTGGCTCTGCATTTGTTATAAACTTACATGTCGGATAATTTGCACAACCATAAAAGATTCCTCGTTTAGATTTTCGTTCAAGTAGTTTTCCACCACATTTAGGACATGCTATGCTAAGTTCCTTTGGTTTTTCAAGCGGCTGTGCATTTTTACATTCTGGATAGCCACTACATGCTAAAAATTTACCTCTTTTACTCATCTTCACTATCATTGGACGACCACACTTTTCACATGTTTCATCGCTTGTTTCAACTTCTTGTTTTTCCTTTTTTATAAATTTGCATTGAGGATAATTAGAACATGATACAAACTCCCCATACCTCCCATTTCTTATTACGAGTTCATTGCCACACTCAGGACACATCTCCCCTGTTGGTTTCATAACCTTTTGAGATTTTATATTTGTTTTTCCTTTTGTAATCTTGTCTATAAAAGGTTCATAAAATTCCCATAACACTTCTTCCCATTTAAGCTTATTCTCAGCAATCCCATCAAGCTTAGATTCTAGAGCTGCACTAAAACCACTATCAACTATTTCCTCAAACTCGGTTTCAAGCATTGCAATTACATTAAATGCGATATCTTGAACTACGAGCTGCTTTTTTTCTAATTCAACATATTTTCTATCTATTAGGATCTTAATCGTTGGTGCATATGTGCTTGGACGTCCTATGCCTAAACTTTCAAGCGTTTTAATAAGTCCTGCTTCTGAATAATGAGGTGGTGGCTCAGTTGTCTTCTGTATACTCTGAATGTCTTTAAAATGTATTGCTTGTCCTTGCTGAAAATGAGGTAATAACTTATCTTTATCTGCATTACCCAAGATTTTGTAGAAACCATCAAAAACTAATCTTCTGCCTGAAATCTTAAACTCACTATTTGCTCCCACAACACCAACACTAAGACTCTCAAAAACCGCGTCTTTCATTTGTGAAGCCACAAAGCGATTAAAAATCAATGTATATAGTTTTAACTCATCATTACCAAGATAGTTTGCTGCAATTTGTGGCGTAAAAGACAGATTTGTTGGTCGTATCGCCTCATGTGCTTCTTGTGCACCTTTTTGTGTTGCCGTGTAAACTTTTGCCTTACTTGGTAGATAATCTACCCCAATATGTGTGTTAATAAAATTTCTTGCATTCTCTAATGCTTCCTTTGCGATATTTAAACTATCTGTTCGCATATAAGTTATAACACCTGCTAGTCCATCCTTTGTTTTTACACCCTCATATAATTTTTGTGCAATACTCATTGTTTTTGTAGGTGAAAAACCAAGCAAATTCGAGCTTGCTTGTTGTAGTGTGGAGGTCATAAATGGCGGTGGTGATTTTGTAATTCTTTCTTTTTGTTGGATAGATTCAACATGAAAGCTCTCTTTGTGTAGGATTGCAAGTATTTCCTCCACCTCTCCCCCATCTTGCAATACGAGTTTTTCAATTTTTTTTTCTTTAAAGCGGACTAAGTCAAATGTAAAAGCCTCTTTGCTATCTCCTATTTCAGAATCTATGTTTGGAGTATAATACGCCTCAATAAGGAAATAATCTTGTGGCTTAAATGCTCTAATCTCTTTTTCTCTATCCACCAGAATTTTTAATGCACTAGATTGTACCCTACCAGCACTCAATCCTCGGCTAATCTTTTGTGACAACAAACCACTAAGCTTAAAACCAACAATACGATCTAAAAGCCTCCTTGCCTGCTGTGCATTTACTCTATCCATATCAATTAATCTTGGATTTTCTAAGGAATGGGTAATAGCTGATTTTGTAATCTCATGAAATACAATGCGTGGAAACTGCGCTATATCACCCTTTAAAGCTTCAACAATATGATAGCCAATAGCCTCACCCTCTCTGTCTTCATCGGTTGCAATATAAGTCACCTTTGCACTCTTGTGTAGATTTTGTATCTCTTTGACTAATAATGCATGGTCTTTTGAAATATCATAGGTTGGTATGAAATGCTTGTCTTTGATTGTGATTCCAAAACGATGCTGTGGTAAATCTCTAATGTGCCCCTTTGAAGCAATCACTTCATAATCCTTGCCTAAGAAATTCTTAATCGTCCGTGCTTTTGCAGGTGATTCCACTATGATTAAATTCTTAGCATTTGTTGCTTTTTTGGTGCTTGTTTTTGCATTTTCTTTTGCAGTAGCTTTCTTTACTCTAGTGGTAGCCATAGGTATGCTTGCCTTTTATCTTTAATTGTAAAAATAGCTCACAATTCTAGCATATATTTCAAATATTTTTTATTATAATACAAAAAAGATTGCATTAAGGAAAGAACTTGTTATTTGGCTCACGCATCACAACTCATTTTGATTATATTTTAATTCTTTTAATCCTACCACTTATTTTCACAAGTCTATATCTACTCAGTGAAACCTCACAAACGCTTTTAATACGACAATCAAGTTATGCATTTTTGGGGATTTTCATATTTTTATTTATATTTTTTATCCCATTTCGCTACCTCTACAAGGGTGTTGTGGTATTTTATATTGTCTGCATACTGCTTTTACTTGCCGTCGAAGTGATAGGAACTACAAAGCTTGGAGCACAAAGATGGATAAATATAGGTGGATTTTCACTGCAGCCAAGTGAGCCTGTAAAAATTGCTGTTGTATTATTTTTGGCACATTATGTGCAAAAAAATCCACCGCCAGAGGAAGGATATGGCTGGATTGAGTTTTTCAAGATTAACATATTTATCCTTATTCCCTTTTTTCTTATATTAATTGAACCAGATCTAGGTAGCGCTATAATTGTGCTTGTCATGGGATATGGTATGCTTTTTATTATTGGTGTGCATAAAAAGGTATGGCTAACTTGTATTATTGCAGGTTTGCTATTTTCACCCATTGCATTTAAATTTGTGTTAAAACCATATCAAGTTGATAGAATCATGAAGCTTGTAAGTGGAAACACAAGCTCTCAAGTACAACAAAGCTTGATTGCTGTTGGTAGTGGTGGCTTAACAGGGAGAAATTATGAGGATGCAACACAAGCAAATTTAAAATTTCTACCCGTTGCAACAAGTGATTTTATTTTTGCACATTTTGCAGAACGTTTTGGCTTTCTTGGATCATGTGCTTTAATCGCTTTGTATTTATTTATTGTGTTGCACTTACTTTCTTTTTGTTTTTTAGATTCGCAAGATTATTTTTTAAAGGTTATTGCAAGTTGTCTTGCAATGCTGTTTTTCGTCTATACTTCAGTAAATATTGCAATGACAATAGAGTTAGCTCCAGTAGTTGGGATACCTCTACCATTATTTAGCTATGGTGGGAGTAGTTTTATTACCTTTGTGATACTTATTGCTATGTTTGAGAATGCTGCTACATTCCGTTTTAGTTTTAGTAACTTTAAAGAAACAACACCTTTTGGTAATTTTATGCGTATTCCTAAAAGACGAATGAAACATTAAAAGTATCATAGTTCTACTGCAGGAGCTTGAATCTGGCGTATTCTTTTGCAAGAGCTACCCTTAATAGCTCAAATGCTAATAGAATCTAGCAACAGAATCTAACTGCTATTAAATCTTTTGCAATAGCTCTATCTCATAAATTTAAAAAATTATGGAGTTTTTGGTATATAATAGATGCCTTGATTTTCAAGAATAACTTTTACAAGGTTTTTAGTTTGGCAGATACTCGTCTCTTTTTTCTTGTTACTATATTGCTTGGCATTACTATATGTATGAGCTATTCCCTCTCATCTTATGCTGTGTTATATTATGGTTATGGGCAGTTTCATTTTCTCTATCGTGAACTTTTTGCTAGCTGTCTTGGTATTATGCTTATGTGGGGGTTATCCTATTTTAACGTAGAAAAACATTTGTTTGGTTTTGGGATATTGCTCTTTGTTATATCGCTTATCGTTATTATTATACTGCCATTTTTACCTGATAGTTACGCAACAAGCGCAGGTGGAGCAAAGCGGTGGCTTCGTTTGCCAAATATATCATTTGCTCCCTTGGAATTTTTTAAAATAGGCTATATTATATTTATTGCATGGAGCTTTAGCCGCAAGTTTAATAACCCAAATGCCCTGCCTTTTTTGGAACAACTTGAAATCCTAATTCCACATTTATTTGTTTTTATGTTTGTTGCAATCTTGATTTCTACGTTACAAAATGACTTGGGGCAAATTATCTTATTAGCCCTTGTGTTTATTATTATGCTGATTTGTGCTGGCGGTAGGTTTTCGCTTTTTACACTCACGCTTGGTGTTGTATCCATTATGGGGACAATACTTATCGTAACGAGTCCACACAGGATAAAAAGAGTGCGTGAATGGTGGATAAATATCGAAACCCTCATTCACTCATATGCTCCAAACTTTTCATTGCTTAATGATGGTATTGATACTGGTGGACAGGTGCAAAATGCTGCTTATGCGTTCTATAATGGTGGGCACTTTGGTGTTGGTATTGGTGAGAGCATTGTCAAATTAGGTTTTTTAGGAGAAGTACATACAGATATGATTCTTGCTGGTATTAGTGAGGAGCTTGGTCTATTTGGTCTTTTGGTATGTGTTGCAATTGTTTTTGCAATTATTTTTAGAATCCTTAAAATTGCATTTCGTTTGCAAAAAAATTTCTACTCACTATTTTGCGTTGGTGTTGCAGGACTAATTGGCTTTAGTTTTCTTATTAATGCTTTTGGTGAAACTGGTATTGTCCCCATCAAAGGTATGGCTGTACCATTTTTGAGTTATGGTGGGAGTAGCTTGCTTGCACTATGTATTGCCATTGGATTGGTGTTGGCTTTATCAACAAAAGTAAATTTGAATAAATGATTTTTTAAAATAAGGATATATTATGCATCCGCAGCCTCAGATTCCTTTGATATTGCAAGTAAGTCAACTCACAATGCAGATAAAGTCATTACTTGAGAGTGATTTTAGCTATGTTGAGGTTCAAGGTGAGGTAAGTGGCTTTACACATCATAATAGTGGGCATATCTATTTCAATTTGAAAGATGAGCATGCTACAATTGCTTGCACTTTTTTCCGTCATAATTCTCGGAACAATCCAATTAAATTACAAAATGGCGATAAAATTATTGCAAAAGGTAGTATTAGTGTCTTCCCACCACGCGGAACATATAATCTAAACATCATTAAATGTGTCCATAGTGGCATTGGTGATTTAAAAGTGCAATATGAGGCATTAAAAAAAGATCTAGAAGCACGTAATTATTTTTGTAAAAATAAACCCTTGCCAAAATTTCCCAAAAGAATTATTTTACTCACAAGTAAGACCAGTGCAGCTCTGCAAGACATGATAAAAGTAGCAAGTAGGCGTTTTTGCCTTTGTGAATTTATCCTTATTAATACGCTAACGCAAGGACGTGAAGCAAAATATTCTATCGCAAAGAATCTTGCCTATGCAGATCGACTTGGTGCTGATATTTTGGTACTTGCAAGAGGTGGTGGAAGCATTGAGGATTTGTGGAGTTTTAATGAAATGGAGGTGTTAGAAGCAATATTTGCATGTAAAACTCCTGTGGTATCAGCAATCGGACATGAAATAGATTACCTCCTTAGTGATTATGTAGCCGATGTGCGTGCTCCAACGCCAAGTGCGGCTATGGAAATGATTTTGCAAGATAAAGATAACCTCATTACACAATTATGCGATATGGAATCTCTCCTTACACATAAAATGCAAACACATATCACACATAAAAAATCAATACTTAATCATTTAACACAAAACCTTGAGATTTTAAATCCATTGCAAAAAATAGAGCAATATCAAGCAATACTACAAACACTTACACGCAGCCTAAAAGATTCTATAAAATGGTTTTATACACAAAAAAAATACATCCTATCACAACAGCAAGAACGTTTAGAGCTGGCAAAACCAACGCAAAAATTACTTGTCATGAAAACAGATATAAAGACTTTAAGAGCAGCACTTAATGCACAATTTATGTATTTTATTGAACAAAAAGCAAACAAACAAAAACAACTATATTCTGATCTTGAAAATACCATGCTTCATGTCATCACAAGAAAAAAAGCTATGCTTACTTTTAATCTTAATATGTCGATGCAACATGCCTTACAACAAAAAAGGCTCATGATAAATAACCTCATGGATATGCTGCATACTCTAGATCCTAGTAAAAAAACACAGCATGGATTTGCACAAATTTTAAAGGATAACAAGCTTATACAAGTATGTGAATTACAAAATGATGATATTATTGAGATTGTTGATCCTAGCGGAATACGAAAGGCACGTATTTTAAGTTAGAAATTATAGAATCCAACCTTAGATCTTATAAAATTAAGGGGTTTATCTATTTGTATCTAAGCTTATATTTTTAAAGGAGATTATAGATTATAATGTGGCAACTTTTTTAAGATCTAACTTTAATTTAACAAAGAATTTTTGTCTTTTTAAGGATTAAAGCAATAAAGGGTAAAATATTACACACTCTGTGTATTTGCATGTGCCACCCTAGATAGTTAAAGTTGGTTGTTTATGCGTATTTCTTTTGCAATATCTTAATTCTATCCATACTTTTTGCGTATAAAATTATAGCTTTGATGTGTAAGTTTCGTGTGTAGTTTCAGGAATATCATAAAATACGTTTAAAAGCTAAAGCCTCGCAAATACAGCTTAATATGAAGTAAATTATAGAATGTCGAACGTTGCATAAATTCTGAAGTCTTATCCAATGTTGTTACAATACAGAAACTACCAAAAAAGATAAAGATAAAAAAAGGCTTATGAGACATTTTGATACGCTGCAAAGATCTATAAAAACGCGTGTTTGCTGATTACAAATTTTAATCATTCTCAAAGCAAAATATAATCTAAATTTATTGCAAAAATAACTTTCTTCATTATATCAAGTCTTTAACATAAAAAACAACAAAAAACATATAGATTCACCCATATCCTATCTAGTCAGCCAGGTTCTATGTTGAAATCATGGCAACAACTACTTTTGCCTCTTGTCATTTATACTTATATGGAATTTATAAAAATTAAAATCTATTTTTCTTGTTCCTGCATCTTAAGGAAAAGTTCCCATCGATATGCACTTTCAACAATCTTTGCAAGATCATTATATTGTGGTTTCCATTCTGTATTTTTTAAAAGTTTCGCATTACTTGCAATAAGCGTTGCAGGATCCCCAGCACGTCTACCCGTAGTATAAACCTTAAAGTGATTTTTGCTGACTTCCTTCACACACTCAATCACCTCTTTTACACTAAAGCCTATTCCATACCCAACATTAAATACTTCGCCAAGCGGACCTAAGGCATTTTGCAGTAATTTGTAAGCTTCGATGTGCGCCATAGATAAATCATCAACATGTATGTAATCACGCACACAAGTGCCATCTTGTGTGTGATAATTTGTCCCATAAATACTCATACCCTCACGCTTTCCTACCGCACACTCACACGCAACTTTAATGAGATGAGTAGCATTTTTTACACGCTGCCCCAACGCTCTACCTGCAGTATAATCATTGATCATACTTGCACCCGCAACATTAAAGTAACGCAAAATAACATAATTGATCTTAGCAGATTCTGCTATATCTTGTAACATGGTTTCCACCATAAGCTTACTCCAACCATAAGGGTTAATTGGCTTTAAGGGACAAGATTCTGTGACAGGAATATGCTCTTCACTTGGTTCACCATAAACTGCTGCTGTACTTGAGAATATGAAATTTTTCACTTTATATTTCACACAACATGAAAGCAAATTAAGTGTTTTAGAAGTGTTGTTCGTGTAGTAGAGAATAGGATCTTCTACTGATTGCGCTACGCTAATAAATGCACCAAAATGTAGCACGGTATCAATTTTGTATTGTTTAAAAACTTCCTCGCAATTACCCAAATCTTCACGCACAAGTCGCACCCGATCTCCAAACTGATGTTTTAAATACTCATAGTTCTTTAAAAAACCCGTTGAAAGGTTATCTACAATAATAATTTCAGCTTCTGTGTGTTGCAAGAAATGGAGTGCACAATGTGATCCAATATAGCCACAACCACCCGTAAAAAGTATCTTCATAATTTTCCCTCATATCTTAAAATCAATTTACATTATAACATTATAATGCTACTTTCAGTTTAACTCATATAGAGGGATATTATGGAATCTGTTTTTGATAATAAAACTTTAAGTATGTCGATTCTGGCGACACCAGAACATGTAAATTTTAATGGCGTAATGCATGGTGGCAATTTATTAAAAATGTTAGATGGCGTTGCCTATACATGTGCAACGCGATATTGTGGTATAGGCGTAGTAACACTTAGTGTTGATAGGGTGCTGTTTAAAAGCCCAATAAAAATAGGGAATCTTATCCATTTTCTTGCATCAATAAATTATACTGGCACAACAAGTGTTGAAGTCGGTATCCGTGTGGTGGCAGAAGATATTGCAAGACAAACGGTCACGCACTGCAATAGTTCTTATTTTACAATGGTGGCTATAGACTCCAATGGTAAGCCAACAAAAGTTCCACAATTGATACCAGAGACTGATGAGGAAAAAAGACGGTTTGAAGCAGGAAGACTTCGCAGAGAAGCAAGTAAAGCAAAATTAAGAAATAAGAAATAACATTAGACAATATTGAAACTAGTTTTATTTCGCATAACCTCTAGAATGCGTATCTTATAGAAGGATGGCATACTAGAAAATGTCGTGATACTCATTATTAAGTATTCTGCGGTTTGTATTATGGAGTAATATTTATTTTTCTTATTTGATTTCTTATCATATATTACACAACCATATACGCTCCACCATATCCAAAAACTTACAATATCAAGCACTTATTTATCTACTCAAAGTTATATCTCTTGGTATTTATAAGCTGTTTTTAATCTCTATACTCAAATTATTAAAAATATTCTTTCCACTCCTTTTATAATTAAATATTTAATAGATTAAAGGTTCTAATAAGTTTCCTGTATGCCTAACACACATAAGATTACCGCCCACTCTTTGATATCTTGTTTTAATTCTACAAAGTTTGTCTACCTAAATCATCACCTCAAAGACTACTTAAAACCGCATAGGCTATAACCCCACACAATCCAATGCAAAGCATAAGTGGCACAACAAGCAATGCCACCATCATATATCGCCAAAAGCCAATATAGATTCCATATCTCTTAAGGCTGAAAAGCCAAAGCAATGTCGCCAATGAGCCTATAGGAGTAAGCTTTGCACCAACATTACATCCCAAAAGATGCGCATAAATAAGTAATTGTTGAGATTTTAAAGCAGCAGAATCTAGCATATTGGAATCTAAAGAAGTGAGGTTTACAAAATCCATCAAAGCAAGATTCCCAAGCATAACCATCGGTAGATTATTAATAAGGCTTGAGCCAATAGAACTAAGTATCCCGACACTAAATATCTGCATAATTTGTGAATGTATTAAGGTATTTGTAGAAGAATTATTTGCAAAAGGCTTACCTAGAAAATAATCAAAAATATCTCGCACAAAAGAACTTGAATGATGCAGCCCAAATACTACGACAAAAAGCCCCAAAGAAAATACAACTATCCCGAATGGAGAAGTTTTAAGACAAGACAAGACAAGACATCAATCCTCTTATACCCAAAGATAAGGCTAAGCAAGGCACATAAAAGTGTAAATAAAGAAAGTGGGAGCGCAAATATATTAGCTATAAAAATTCCACATAAAAGCAAAACAAGCAAAATAAAACAAACAATAATTATACTTTTTTGTGACATTGAACTAGTTTTTCTCATATCAGAATCGACATGCCTAAACTCCAAATTTGTAGTTCCCATGATTCTAACTTTTAAAACCTTAGGTAATCTTTTACGCACGATAACAAAAAAACACAGACTTGCAAAAATAATAAAAAGCTGGGGCAATGCCATAATAATACTAAACTCTAAGGCATTGAGATGAAAAAAATGCAATGCAATAATATTGGTAAGATTTGAAATAACAAAAGCATTTGAAGCAAAATCACTTATAAAACTAACAACAAGCAAAAAAATCACAAGTGGAGTAAAAAAGTTTGACTTTGTATTTCGTGTGTTATCTTTAGAATCTTCACTAGATTCTAAAGATCTAGAATCTAGCTTACCAAAAAGAGCGATAATAAGTGGTGTTAAGATTAAAATTGCACCATCATTGGCAAAAAATGCTCCCAAGAATCCTCCAAAAAGCACAATAAACACATAGAACTTGAAACTAGAAATCAATCCATCCTCTCCTTTTTCACCCAAAAACACAAGAATTTTGTAAGCTAAAAAATCAAAAAATAAAAGTTTTTCAAGAGTAATGCAAAAGATTATTAACCCAACAAGAGTTAATGTGCTATCCCATACCATGCCCCACACAAACACTATATGAGTCATATCCACAACTCCAAACACTAAACAAAATGCTGCTCCAAGAACGCTATATGCCCATAATGGCAAATTAAAAGGACGAATATAAACACAAAGCATGGTTAAAATAAAAATTACAAAACCCATAAGCATAGCCTTATAAAATACAATATTACTAATTAAAAAATGGAATCTTAGATATAGAGAATAAGAAAAAGAATTATAACACAATCTATATCTGTATAACACGCAAACTTTAGTAACCAACGCACATATTTTTGCCTCAAACTATCCCTATTGCAACGCAATAAAAAACAAAAAAACCATCAATAATTACATATGCTTATAATTTTAAATTCTCACATATGACAGATTTTATGAAACAACGATAGATTATGCAAATATTTCGTAGTTACAAAATTGTATATATAGATTTATGTAGATAAAAGACTGAAACATTGTAAGGCTTAACTAAAATAAAACAAAGACACACACTCATGTGTAAAAATCATGCATAAATATATCTGTCAAGGTAACACTCCACGCTCAAATTAATCTATTAAATCTGCATAAAGCTATTACAAAGATGCAATAAAGTGGCAAAGTATGTTTATTATCTCCTATCTTACAATATATACATAAAACATTGAAATAAACTTCAAAAAGCTATATCTCAAATTCAATTTATACTCACACAGCTCTTTCAACTCTATAAATAGACAATATACAAAAACAAGAAAAATATGATAGATTTTAATTAAAGTGGGGGATTTTAGGATTTCTATATTACATGTTATAAGACTTCAAAAAATACATAGAATCTAGATTTTAAAAATACATTCTACAATCTAGCATTTAATCAAAGAATTAGAAACTAGATTTTTCAAACAACTGACTCAACATATCAACCTAAGGTTTCATCAAGTGTGGCAAATGTCTGCAATAAAGATGTTATCGCTTGTCCACGATGTGAAATTGCTGTTTTTTGCTCCAACGATAATGTAGCGAGTGAGTGTTGCAATGAATCCAAATATCTCGCTCTATTATTAACATGTAAGGTGAAATCCAATACGTCAATCTCATCTTGTGAAAAATCTCTATAAAACATCGAATCATACCCAAATCCATGCTCACCAACTTCCTTAATAGCTACAATACCATGACACCGCCCATTGACAACATTTTGTATGTTTTTTTGCTCTCTTTCATTATGAATAATATAGGCAATACTACATTGAAAAAAAGCTTTACTACCCCAAACCCCACGCTGTTTCAGTGCATGTTTCAAAGCCTCTCTATTACTTGCATCACTTGAGTTGCCACCATCAATAATACCATCTTGCATATGTGCATATCGTGCGGAAAAAATGCCTGGTGCCCCTTGCAATACTTCTACACATAGCCCACTATCATCGGCAAGAATAGCATATTGTGAGGGAATATTAACATGTGTTTGCAAGATATGATAAAGTGTTTGTGCTTTAATCAATGCATTTTGCTCAAATGTAGTTCCACACTCAATAGGATCAAATTCTAATATACCTAAGTCATCTGGAGTTAGAATCTCCAAATTTAAAGCATACTGAAATTCTTGTTGTTTGTGCTTATTATTCGTAGCTATAATTATATACGGGATATTCATGAGGGATCCTTGACTAGGGCCATAAAAGCCCTAGAATCTACTAAGTATTAATGAATAAGTGTCAGCTATCCATTATTAATGCAAATCTTTCCAAATCTTGCTCTTCCACATATATGCAAGTGCAGAAAGTAACACAAAGAAAGCAATAATCCATAATCCAAGAGAATCTCTTTGTGCTTTTTTGCTATCACCAATTGTCTCAAGATAATTAATGACTTGTGTTTCTGCTTCTTTAGTAAGACCTACACGAGGCATTGCTTTACCTTGTGGCATAACACCCATGTCCTTAGCCATATTTGTATAGTCATCAGCATCTTGCCATGAATATTTGAGAGAATTTTCAGGCAATACAATGCCATAATATGCTGCATCTCTAGCATTTATCTCTTTAACTTTTGCCTTTCTATCCCCTTCGCTTAGATCAGTAGGCAATGCTGCTTTTTCTTCATCTTGTTTGTTTTTAACCAGCTTATTGATAACTGCTCTCTGAATATCAATCAAAGGCACTTTTTGCGGATTATTGATGAATGCAGCAAGTTCTGTATGACCCTTTGCTCGAATCATCATGGATAAATCAGGTGGCGTATTTCCCAAATATGCTTTAATCATCTCTGAATCTGTAGCAGCGTGTAATCCTGGTTTGTTAAAACCAGATTCAATGATTGATGTATTAAGCACATTTAATGCACCACCAAAATCTTCAAAAGTTTTTGCATTGATAGCTTCATTATTGTCATCAAGCTCACTTTCAGTCATTTGCCTCTTCTCTTTTGCTTTAGCCATACCAAGCAAAGCATTCATAAAACCCTTATCCTCGTCATTAAGAGATTCTAAAAATTCTACCTCTTCTTTACCTTCGGCTTGCTTAATTAAAGTTTCTATCTTTGCATTATGCTGTGTGAAAAACATAGAGTCATATTGATTTTTGTCATATGCGACACTATGGCATCTACTACAAGCCTCTACAAACACTTCCTTATCACTTAAGCTTTTAGGTGCAATTGACTTAAGATATGCAACCACATCAGCAATTTCAGAATCATTTAATATCTCATTAAAAGCATTCATGGGATACATTTCTTTACCCTCATTAGATGCCAAACATTTATCAAATGCTTCATCCTCCAAGCCCTCACATGAAACCTCGAATTTCGAATCTAATAATGAAGCACGAACAGGATCTTTAATAAAATGTGCTAAATAGGTAGAGTTATAGATAAGCCCTGCATTTGACAAATCAGGAGGCAATACTCCACCATTACCTGCTGGCTGCAATGCTTTTGGATTTCTCATATTAAGCCCTGCATCTGGTTGTGAATTTAGGGTATGGCAACTCGCACAATTTCCTTCAAACACATTTTTACCATTTTCGGCATTACCGCTAGCCACATCTATATTGCCAAGTTTTTCTAAGTCTTTAAAATCATAATTACTAGCTGCAGTAGGTGGATGCATAGCGTGATGTGCCAAAGGCTCAACTCCATAATACATAACACCTATAATAAAGGCAACTATAACAAATATTTTAAACTCTCTCATTATTCACCACCTTTTTTATTTTCTGCCATAGTTACCATAGGCAATACTACAAAAAGCAACACAAGAAAGCTGACAGAAGCGACTAAGCCAATATATTTTGCATTGCCATCTGGCGGTAGCTTTCCGTACACAGTAAGAACTATCAAATCAACAATAAGTAACACAAAGAATACGAGGAATCCAGGTCTCTTATGTGCTGGTTTTACCACATTACTTCTATCAAGCCAAGGAAGTAGCAAGAACACAACCTGTGCAATACCAAAGAATACTAAACCAAGGTTGGCACTAAAGAAGATTCCGCGTAACACCTCATAACTCCATAAGAAATACCACTCTGGATAAATATGTGCCGGTGTTGCTAATTGATTTGCACGCTCAAAATTGATAGGATCCATCGCAAAATCAAAATGATAACAAGCCAAAGCAAAAAATAAAATCATAAATAACGATATGATAAAAATATCTTTACATAAGAAGTCAGGCCAAAAACGGATCACTTTAGCCTCTTTTTTATTTCCTGACATATACTTCTCTGCCTCTGCTTCAAAGTCAATTTCTTCACCCTCTTGGTTATTAACATGTGGTTTTCGTAACGCATAAAAATGCATTGCAATAGCACCCATAATCACTACTGGCAACAAGAATACATGAAGCATAAAAAAGCGTGTGAGTGTAGAATCTGCTACAACATAGTTACCGCGTACCCATTCTACAACATCGCTACCAATTAAAGGGATACCACCAAAAAGATTTGTGATAACCGCAGCCGCCCAATAGCTCATCTGTCCCCACGGAAGCATATAACCACTAAAAGCTTCAGCAGAAAAAATGACAAAAAGCACCATACCGCTAATCCAAATCATTTCGCGACCATTTTTGTAGGAACCATAATAAATAGCTACAAACATATGGATGTAAATAATGACAAACACCATACTAGCTGCGACTGCATGTATATGTCGCCATAACCAACCAAACGCAACCTCTTGCATAATTGTATAATTTACGGAATCATAGGCAAGGTTTTCATCAGGTTTATAATACATCAGCAAGAATATTCCGCTTACAACAAGTAGTGTGAAAAGAGCAGTCAAAACCACACCCATAGCCCACAGCCAATTAATATTTTTTGGAATCCAATATTTTGTCATCATAACTTCAATGAGCCTATTGGTTCCAAGTCTTTGGTCAAACCAATCAGCCAAATTTTTCGCTTTTCTTATATGTGCCATACATTCTCCTTACGCATTACCTGAAGCTTTCAACATCGCTTCATACTCTGTGCCACTTTCACCTAATATCAAAGTTGTATCACCCTTAATCGCGAAAGGAGGAATATCGAAAGGACGAGGTGGTGGTGTCCCCTCAATATTCACACCATCACCTGTAAATTGTCCGCCATGACACGGGCAATGAAATATATTTTCATTAGCCTTCCAATTTGGAATACAACCCAAATGCGTACAAATCTTAATACCTATGCAGTAATGTGCTCCTGCTAATTCAAAATCCCTTGCAGGTGAAATCTCATCTCCAGCTTTCTTTTTCATAATATAAACAGGTTTACCACGCCATTGTGTATCACGTATTTCACCTTCTTGCATACCTGCAACATCAACGGTAGTAAAACCAGCTGAAACTACACTGGGTAATGGATCCCAAGTTTTTTTCATAGCAACAAGTGCAGCGATAGCACCAGCACCAGCAACACCGCCAAGTGCCATGCCAAGAAAATCTCGCCTCTTCACATCAGCCATCATCTTCTCCTTCAAAGAAATCAACAATCTCAAACTCTTGCCTTGCGTAGAAAAAACGCAAAAACTTCAATATTCTAATAAAAAAACACTTAAAACAATATTATATTCATAGACTTATCAATAAAAATTGTTAAAATTATATACTTTCTTAACCCTAGGGTATATTTCATATACATTATGTTTTTAATAAAGGATCTACATGCAAAAAATCACACAAAATACTTTAGATTCTATACTTACATTTTTACAAGATGAAGTCGCAAAGCGAGGTTTCACACAAGTAGTTGTTGGGCTTAGTGGTGGTATTGATAGTGCAGTTGTTGTGCAGTTGTGCAACAAAGCTTTACATGGCAATATTAAAGCATTACTTATGCCTTCGCTAAGCTCCAGTGAAGCTAGTATTGATGACTCTATTCTTTTATGTGAAACCTTTGGTATACATTATACTCTCATGCCAATCAAGGATTTTGATGCTACGTTTTGCAACCTTTACAAAGATCACACAAAGCTTTCTCGTGGTAATTTTTGCTCCAGAATGCGTATGGCAACGCTTTATTATGTTGCACAAATGGAGCAAAGACTTGTTGTTGGCACGAGCAATAAAACAGAAATTATGCTAGGGTATGGCACGATATTTGGCGACTTAGCATGTGCAATAAATCCTATAGGTAATCTCTATAAAACACAAATTTACATGCTTGCAGAGCTTTTAGGAATTCCAAAACAAATTATAAATAAGGCTCCGAGTGCTGATTTGTATCATGGGCAAACAGATGAAGAGGAATTGGGGTATAACTATAATGAAATAGACTTATTTTTGGAATCTTATGAAGCAGCCAAAGGAGATATAATAAAGCTTGGGCAATATGACAAAGATATGGTTGAAACATTGCACAAACGCATACAAAACAATGCTTTTAAGCAAAAAATGCCAACAATTTTCATGGATCTAAAGTATTAACAATCTCACAGCATAAATACTATGAATTACTGCAAGATAAAACAAATCTACATTATGCATTGACACGAGCATTAAATGCCCGTGCCAAAGAGAAATGATCAATATTATCAAGACTTACATTTGATGGTACACCTTGTGCGATTTTACTAAATTTCAAATGTAAACACGAAAGTTTTTCCTGTATAAACATAACAATCAGATCGCTTTCAAGTGAGGGCATAAATGCAAATATTACTTCTTGTATATTCTCTTCTTTAACGCGTTTTATGAGCTCGGTAAAATCACAGTGCTTGTAATCCTCAATCACACAATACACGCCATGAAACTCACCAATTTCTTCAATCAGAAATACATCTTTTGGATGAGAGACAATACAAAGTGTGCCATCTTTTCGATTAGAATCAAGACAAATATGACACACCTCACCATGACTAAGTGCGCCACAAACACTACATTTTTCAATCGTTGCAATGCAATCATGAATCGCCTGTGCAATTTGTAGTCCCAAAGGTGCATTCTCTATAGCTAGAGTGTAAGCCATTTTACGTGCACTTTTTTTGCCTATTGTTGGTATTTTTTCAAGTGCATTAACAAGTGTATTAAACGAAAATAAGTTATTTTGATAGTTTTTCATGTTGGACATTCTAGCAAAAAAGTAATAAGTTTCAGCAAAAGTTGTCTTTTTTTTTATATAATGAAAGCTTAATTTTATTTTTACTTTTGGAGTATGTATTTTGGCGTCACTTGATATGGACTACTATGAAATCTTAGAGATTAGCAGAGATGCAGACCATGATACAATCAAAAAATCATTTAGAAAACTTGCATTGAAATATCACCCTGACAGAAACCCAGATGACAAAGAAGCAGAAGAAAATTTCAAGATGATTAATGAGGCTTATGAGGTATTAAGCGATAGTGAAAAAAGAGCAATCTATGATAGGTATGGAAAGGAGGGGCTTCAGTCTCAAGGCTTTTCTCGATCAAGTGGTGGCTTTAGCGATATATTTGGTAGTATATTTGAGGATTTTTTTGGAGGCACTCAAACAAGCACACAAGAACATTATGCTTTTGATCCTGATTATGTATTACGATTACATCTAAGCTTTAAAGAAGCTGTATTTGGCTGTAAAAAGACAATCAAAACAGAATACAAAAGCTATTGTAAGGCATGTAATGGCACCGGGGCAAAAGATGGTAAAATGCAAAACTGCACTCGATGTAATGGACGCGGTAGAGTTGTCGTGCAGCAATCTATACTGCAGATGCAGGTTGCTTGTCCTAGTTGTTCAGGGACAGGTAAAGTAATTGTTGATAAATGCACAAAATGTCATGGGAATGCTTTTGAACGCATACAAGAAACGATTGAGCTAGACATTAAAGCAGGTATTGATAATGGCAATCAGCTTGTGTATCGTGGCAAGGGCAATGAAGTCAAGAATGGATTAAGAGGCGACCTTTACATTAAGGTAGCTGTGAAAGAAGATGAGCATTTTGTGCGTCACGGCAATGATCTATATATGGAAGTCCCTGTATTTTTTACGACAATTGTGCTTGGTGGTAAAATTGAGATTCCAACGCTTAGTGGACAAGCAGAGCTAAATATCCCGCCAAACACAGCACATGGACATCAGTTTGTCTTTCAGAATGAAGGTGTGCCAGATATTAATAGCGGACGAAAAGGAAGGCTTATTGCACAAATAAAAATTACATATCCACAAAATCTTAACGAAGAGCAACATAATCTCGTGTTGAAACTACAAGAGAGCTTTGGGGATACAAGTAAGCCATATAAAAGTTTTATTGACTCATGCTTTGACAAAGTAAAGAACTGGCTTAAGGATAAAATGTCTTCATAATGAATTATTCTAGCCACATTTATTAGGTTTATTACATACTAGCCTTATTGTATTTATCATACCTTAATCATATTAATGAGATAAATCTTGGTTGAATGCATTAGTTTTTCATGTCTCTACCCATCCATACACATTCCTGAAGCCATCTTGCAAAGATTTGGCTTATAAATACATTAAATATTAAATACGTCTAAGCTCCATAAAAAAGCTGTTTAATCGCATGTGTTTTTAAAAATATTTGACTTTGAATAATATCTAGATATTTATATGCAAAGAAGAAGTAAACTCTTACTGTGTTGTTTGTATTTATTTTGTATTTATAATGCTTGATGATATTAATTTGTTTGCACTCCTAAAGAAAATACTTTTAAGATTAATGCCCCAGATCCTAGTAATGCTAATACACAAAGCAAAAAATCTCTAACTTCTCAAATAGATAGCTCTATTATCCCAAATCTAAGTATTATCACAAAATATAATTGAGCTAGATACACTCTATCTCTCAAATACAAGCTATGAGAATAGAGAAGCAATAATAGTATATTGCAATCTCAAAGTGGATTCCAAAAGTAACCTCCATAAGAGTAGCTTTCAAAGTGGATTGTATAATACTTATGAAAAGCTAGATATATCATTTAATCCATTATCAAATAAAAATGCTGGTTATAAAGGACTTAGATTCTAATCTTACACTTAAAGCTATCTTAGAATCTCTACTTAAAGATTACAGCTCACATATATACTCATGTAGAATCTTTACTATAAGAGTTGCTTATAGTATTTATGAATATATACTTCTTATTCCCAAGATGATTTCAAGGTTTATAGTAAAGCTATTCAAAGAGAAAAGAAATAAAGATGAGTTAGGGTATAGAAGCTTTATAGATTTAAGTATAACCAAAATAAGAAAGCACTATAATAAATATTTTAGTTTATTAGAATCTAAAAGGTGTCGTAGATGAAAACAAAACTTTTAATCTTAATGGGTTCGTTTGTAGTGTAGCTTTTAGCTTTGAGTTTGGAAGCAAAGAGCAGATTTGTAAAAGCATGTGTGATAGAAAAGTAAAAGAGGCGTTAGAATCTCAATCATTCAAGCAAGATTCTAAAAATACAAATAATCTGGCAGATATTGAGATTGTAGATATTCCAAATAAAAATGCAAGAAAAGCCTTTGAAGATTCACTTTTTACAAAGAGTGAAGATTCTAAAACTTTCAAAACCAACAATCAAGCAATATGTGAAGCAAAGATATTTCAGACACTCAAAGGTGTAAAGGGAATCTACTTTGATGATAGCGTGATTAAGGCAAATTCTAATGGTGTGATTGATGATATTAAAGGCTCAAAATATGATTTAGTATCGCTTGGATTTAGAGATACTAAGCAAGAAGATCTATCGCTTTATGCTACTTTGTCAAGTGATTATGAATTTTCACCAAGCTATGATTATGGAAAAACAATATCAAATTTTGGGTTTGGGATAGGAAAATATACAGACATGAGCTATCAAACCTTGCAAAAATTTTATACCAATAATCTTAGCAAACACCCTATATCGCAACAAACCAAACTTGATATCTCAAAGTTTCCTAAAAATAAATATTATCGTGTAGGTTCTGTGGATTATTATAGAGATAGTGATGGGTATTCCAAATATGATAAATTTGGCACTTGTAAAGATAAGAAATTATACAATGATTATTGTATCTTCATCTATGATATTCCTAAAAAAGAAGTAAGTAAAATATCATTTTTTGCTATAACATACTATCCAATAAAAAGCCAAATTATAAAAAAAATCCCATATTCTCCTAATCTACTTGCCGCACAAGAAGAAACAGGTATAAAATTTGTAGGCACTTATACTCTTAGAATGATAGAAAATAAACCATTATGGATTACGCATTAATAGTGATATATCTTTTGTTGCCCTCACAAGATTCTATGCACTCAAATATGATGATAATTTGCAACCAAAAGAGATAATTTTACTTGCGGAAAAACCATTGTATCAAGGGGTAGAGTGCAATAGTTCATCTCCATTTATTTCATATATATTTTTGGATACTGATATTTTAGGAAATTAAACCCAAGGATAAATAATGCTCAATAACAAATATAATCCAAAGCTTGATAAAACAAAAGTAGCTAAACACGACAAGATAAGGGATTGTAGAAAATATGCGGAAGTAGCACAAGCAAGTTATTGTCTCAAACTTAAAACTAATTTGGGCAGTATAGAAAATGATGAGGATTTTATCAATGCTCTTAGCGATAAAGGATATTCGCAACACTTTAGTAAAGAACAAGCAAAAAGTTTTGCACAAGAATATCAAGTAATGGCACATTATGAAATGCCTAAAAAGAATAGTGGATTGAAATAAATTGCATCAAATATTGCAAATTTTATCAATGATGATGGTTTTAATGCGATTTTATTTTTAGATAAAAATACTAAGGACTATATTCTTGCTTTCAGAGGCACGGAAGGCTCATTTGATGGAATTCGCCATTAGAGATTTTTATACCAATTTTCTCCTTGCTACAAATGAAATACCAAATCAATACTTTACTTTAATAGGCTTTTTTGAGAACACAATAAAAAATATTATAGGAGATAATAAAATCGTTGTTACAGGACATTCGCTAGGAGGATTTTTCGCTCAAAGCTTTACACTTGCTTATCCAGATAGGATAAAAGAAGTTTATACTTATAATTCACCGGGATTATTACCAGATGATAGGAAATATATTGCAGAAGGAACAAAGATAGCCATTGGTGTAACAAACAAATTATACAAAGCGGTAAAAGATATCAAAAATGGAAATCTAAAATCAGCAATAACTAGTTCTAGTGAAGCAGTTGATACAACCTTATCTTATAGTCTTTTTAGTGATAGGTATGATTATAGGGCTTTTATTGTAACAAATGAATTAAAATCATTAAAATTTATTGATGGTTTATTTGATAAAAATCAGAATATTTTGCCTTACCATGTGACAAATGCTATTCTTGAAAGCTATAATTTTGGAAGTTCTTGTTTATTTTTTGGATATGGTGTGTATGTATGCCTACATTGTTTTTGACACATAATAGCTCAAGATATGATATTCATAATCTAACAGCATATAGCAAAAAGTTGTATTCTGTCATGTAGTATATGGATTTTTTGAAGAGTTGCTTAACTCTCATAGCTATTGGGATAATTTATGGAATCTTTTGGTGTTATACTTGGTTTTATTATATTTATTGTTGCAATTTTACTTATTTTATGGATACTTGATCAAGTCTATGACTTCTCATCAGTGCTTCGGGATGAAAATTTAAGCTCTTGGCAAAAAATATTAGTCATAATTATCGCTATTCCACTTTATGTTATTGTAAATAATATTACTCTTGGTGGGTTGTCGGTAATTTTATGTATATTTGCATTGATTTTATTTGTTATAGCAAAAATATCTTACAAGACTTATATAAAAGTCCTAAATAAATGCACTGGTGTTATATTTGTTGCAGGTTTTTTACTCATCATAAAAATAATAGGTGCTATTTTGTAATTTTTGGTTGTAGATAGATTCTATAATTTTAACACAAGGAGTTTTTATATGGAATCTTTAATGCAAATACTTTTTATACCTGCTTTGTTATTGGTAGCTGTGGCAGTATTTTTTATCATTAAATGGTTGTATTATGACTTGACAATTGGACAATGGCTGGATTTATGGAAAGAGAAAAAAGGTAAAAAAATAAGCCTTAAGGTAATGGTTTTTCTCATTATTTTAGGTATTTTTATAAACTTTATTTTACCAAGATTGTAAAGATATATTGTGGAAGATTTTGGTGTTATGTTTGGTTTTATTGCATTTATTGTTGCGATCTTACTTGTTTTATGGATACTCAAATATGGATTCTTAGTAGTTGGCTTGATGGATTAAAATTCAAAGAGTTTAAGGAATAAAATTGAATTAGAAAAACTATCATGTTTTGGATTATATTTATGATAGTATTCAATTTTGTATCAAAATACTATTTTAGCACAAGGATAAAATAACTATGGAATCTTTAATGCAAATACTTTTGATACCCATATTCTTGCTTCTATGCTTTGTGACATTTTGGCTATTACGATTTTGGGTAGGATTATTTGTCCCTGATGATAAAAATATGAGTGTCTTAAAAAAGATTGCTTATACGATATTTGGAATCTTGTTTTTTATCCTATCTCCGCCCATAACTTTTACAAATATTACGATACTGCTTTGTAGTTGTGTTATTGTCATGTTGATAATGAAGTATATTGCTCCTATGCTATATACCAAAACTATTCTTTTTACTAAAAAGCATAGCAATGATGTATTTGTGCTGCTTGTTTGTTTATTGCTTTTTGCCCTAATAGCTTGCTTACTGAATGGCAAGATACAATAAACCATAAATTTGGGAGTAAGTTATGGAATCTCTAATGTCAATACTTTTGATACCCATATTTCTCTTGATTGTTGTCATTATTTTCTGGATTCTTAAAATATGGGTTATCGATGGTTGGTTTGGTGGATTAAAATTCAAAGAGTTTAAGGAACAAAATTGAATTAGAAAAACTATCATGTTTTGGATTCTATTTATGATAGTATTCAATTTTATATCAAAAACACTATTTTAACGCAAGGGCAAAATTATGGAATCTCTAATGTCAATACTTTTTATCCCTGCTTTGTTATTGGTAGCTGTGGCAGTATTTTTTATCATTAAATGGTTGTATTTTAATTGATGTTGCAAAATAAAGGAGAGTGTGTGAAAAATTTTCTATATGAATTAGCATATATTCACAATGAAGATTTAGATTGTGTCGCTGATAGTATTATTTGTTTAAAAGAAAAGCATAACAACATAAACATCATAAGGCTTCAAGATTCCGACATAGATTCCCTCACAAAAGACTCTCCCTTGTATTTACTTAGAGCCCTATATGCTTGTAAGCCTTTTGCTATTTATGATGAAGATAAACAAAGTTTTATCACACAAGAAAATGCTAGTAAGATACTAGGCTATAAATCTGACTTTGCAAACATTTTTATATATGGCAAAGATTCTCTAAGCACTACATATCTACAAGCTAGAAAAGCTTTTATATAAATCCATAATGCAATTAAAAGATGAAAGATTAGGGGAATATCAAAAAGAGCGGAATAGAATCTCACAATTAAGTTATAAGGAATATTTGCAAGAGCAAAGAGAGAAAGAAAGAACATTAAGAGAGAAACAATGATAAGAGAGAATACAAACAGGATTACACACAAATTGTTTCAACAAACAAGATTTTGTGATCTTAGAATCTAATGATAAAAATATCACAATCATATTTTTAGATAAGCTAGATTCTCATTTAGATTCTGCTAATTCACAAAATAATCAAAATGCTTACCAACAATACAATAAGAATCCTAACCTTAAATCTAGTAACACTTCACATATTTCAATGAGTAACCTTATCCATATCCACAATGAAAGAATAGATATTTTTACAAAAGATAATACAACGCTAGATATACAAGAGTTAGAATCTCTCCTTGCAAACTACAAACAAAGATATATAGAATCTAATAACACAGAATCTAGCAATCAAGAATCCCATATTGATTATAATCAAGAATCTAAACTTACTTTAGATTCTCTGCATTCTAGCAACACACAAATATTTTTATATTCTCAATTATTATTAGGCTCTAAAGAATCCTCTGACAATCCGTTATTCTTTGGAGAATTAGACAAAGAGGGAGTGTTTGTAGAATCTAAACCCATCTATCACTTAATCGGTGAAATAGATTCTAACTCTATAGAATCTACAAGTAACAATAAAGATTCTAACAATTCCCTAAGCACCCTCCAAGTATTTTTAGGTAGCAATACCCTAACCCTCCTTAATTATTCTCTTATTGATTCTAGTCTTAACATCAAGTTAGAATATAACTCTAAAGAATCTAAAGCAATACTAGAAAAAGAACAAATACAAAGAGAGCAGATACAAAGAGATTCTAACTCTATAGATTCTCTAACAAGCACTGCAATGCTTCATCCAATACTAGAAGATAATGAACTTAAATGTCCTCATAATGGAGTAGTAAAACTAAAGAGTAATAAAGGTAAGCCTTTTAAATCTAAAGGTATTCCTATGATTTTAGAATCTGATTTATTATGTATAGTTTTTAGGAGTATTAAACTCTTTAAATACATCTGCAAAACTAAGCCTTTGAAGATATAGCTTACAATAATGCGTATTAAAGTGTAGGCCATTAAGATAAACAAGCTAAATTATTACTCCATGCAATTAGAAAAGAAAACCTAGAATATAAGATATAAAAAAATGCTAACCTATTTTTTTCTTAAATACAACACACTAAAGAATCAAAAAACCCAATGTAATGTTGTAGTGTTACTTATAGATATGTAGACAATTATAGAATCAGTTTACTTGATTTAAATTACTTTAAGCATGAATAAGCACCTACAAATACAAGGCTGCACTAACCCATTGCCAAGTGGAGGACCTTGCACTATGGTAGCTACTATACTCCCAAATGCAAGAGGGTTAAAAAAGTTTAATGATGATTATCCTATTATGCAAGATTTAGTCTCTAGTGGTGTAATGAGTGATAAAGGATTTCCTATTATTAAAGCAAGATTTAAGAAATTTAGTGGGTTTGTGATAGAATTTAAGATTAATCTTTTAAGGAATGTGGTATGAATGAAAATAATATCAAAACAAGGTTTCTCAAAATGTGGAGAATAGTTTTATCAGTGTTTGGTATCTTGTTTATGGCTTGTGTATTTAGTGGGTGCTCGTTTAAGTATTTTGACCCGCAGTATTATGAGTTTAAGAGGCTGTGCAAAGAGGCTAAAAATGTAATCTATGATGAAGAATTGTATAGAATCTATAAGGCAAGATATAATAAAGAAAGATATTATGATGAGAAAACACAAAAGGAATATTTAATGAGTGATTTTACAATCGCAGAGACCTACTCTAAAGACATTACAAAAAGACTTAAAGATAGAGAAGCAACTTGGTATTATCATGACAGGCCGTTTTATAAAGAAAAATATTATTGGTATAATTACAAAGGACTATTTTTACAAGGCGATGAGGCTGCTGGTTGGCATTGGGAAACACAACAGAGATTATTATGTGAAAATAATGAAATTTTAAAACGATAACCGAGGGAACAATGTGAATAAAAATATTCAAACTCATAATGCTAAAATTGATTTAGTTGAAAAGTTTTTAGAATATGCAAATTGTGCTGATGCGAGTTATGCTTCTTTACAATATGCCTTATATTTTATCTTTGGAATCTTAATTGTTTTGTTGCTTAGTGGTTGTTCTTTAATTTCTTTTAAATCTATTGACCCGCAGTATTATGAGTTTAAGAGGCTGTGCAAAGAGGCTAAAAATGTAATCTATGATGAGGAATTGTATAGAATCTATAAGGCAAGATACAATAGAGAAAGATACTATGATGAAAAAACGCAAAAGGAGTATTTGCAACAAGATTTCAAAACAAGAAGCACTAAAGCAGTGCATATTAGTAAAGATTTAAGTCGGTTTGATAATTACCTGTATTACAAGGAAAAATTAATTTATTTTTATGAAGACTATTGGTATGAGTATAAGGGACTATTTTTACAAGGAGATGAGGGTATGGGTTGGCACTGGGAAACCGATAGAGCCTTATATTGTAAAGATCACATTATAGAGATAAGGAGATAGTATGTCTAAGAATATTAGAACGCACGAAGCAGATTATAAACTAACTCAAAAATTCTTAGATTATGCAAATTGTGCTGATGCGAGTTATGCTTCTTTAAAATATGCCTTATATTTAATCTTTGGAATCTTAATTGTTTTATTGCTTAGTGGTTGTTCTTTAATCTCTTTTAAATACATTGACCCGCAGTATTATAAGTTTAAGAGGTTGTGTAAAGAGGTTGAAAAAGACAATACAATATATGATGATAATCTCTACAATCTTTTTTTAAAGGCAAAGCAAAAAATATCATTTTACAATGGTAGAAAATTTTATGATGAAACCACAAAACAAGAATTTCTCGTTGATAATTTTGATATTAAATTTGATTCTCAAGAAATTTCTAATCGTTTAAGTAAAACAATATACAAACTTCTCTATAATGAAAAAGAGTTTTATAGATATTCAGCATATAATTACCACTATTCTGGATTATTTCTAAAAGGTGATGAGGGTGCTGGTTGGTATATAGATTTTGATAATGAAATCTTACAATGCAAACCAAAAATTTCTTATTGAATCTAAGAAATAAAGAAGGATTAGATAGTATGAAAAAGAATATACAAACACACGAAGCAGATTATAAACTAACTCAAAAATTCTTAGAATATGCCAATTGTGCGGATGCGAGTTATACTTCTTTAAAATATGCCTTATATTTAATCTTTGGAATCTTCGTGATTGCATTGTTGAATGGTTGTTCTTTTAAATCCATTGACCCGCAATATTATGAGTTTAAGAGGTTGTGCAAGAAAGCTGAAGATGAAGTAACTATTTATAATGAGGACTATTGGGAAATTATAGAAAAGCATAGCGATATTGAAACCAATGATAGAGGCTGTTTTTATAGTCAAAAACTAAAACAAGAGATTTGTTTTGGTAATTTTAATTATAAAAGTTGCACAGAGTATGAAAGAGGTAGCTTAAGCAAACTTTCAATAAAAAGGTATTACAACAATATACATTATGCAACCCAAATAGGATATAACTATAAATACTTTGAATTATACTTAAAAGGCGATGAAGGTGCAGGTTGGCATTGGAAAACGAGCAACATATTAATATGCGAGGATTTAAAAAATGAAAAAAGACATTAGAACACACGAAGCAGATTATAAACTAACTCAAAAATTCTTAGATTATGCAAATTGTGCTTATGCAAGTTATGCTTTTTTAAAATATGTTTTATATTCTATTCTTGGAATCTTAGTGATTGTATCATTTAATGGTTGCTCTTTTTCTTTTAAATCCATTGACCCGCAGTATTATAAATTTAAGAGGTTGTGTAAAAATGTAGATTCTGAAGTAACGATTTATAATCAGGATTATTTTGATATTATCAAAAATCGAAAAGATATAAAAACAAATGATAAAGGTTGTTTTTATAGTGAAAAATTGGAACAAGAAATTTGTTTTGGTGGTTTTGCCTATTCAAAATCCAATAGAGTAGTCATTGAATACAATAAATTTGGCTTAAAGAAAAGCATACAAAAAAGGTATTATAACGATATACATTATTTGGATTATACCCTATATGTTTATACTTACTATGGTTTATTTTTAAGAGGTGATGAGGGCAGAGGGTGGCATTGGGAAACAGAAGATTCTTTAGAGTGCAGTATTATGGACAACTATTAAACAAGGAGTTAAAAAAAATGAGCAAAAACATACAAACTCATAATGCAAAAATAGATTTAGTTAAAAAGTTTTTAGATTATGCGAATTGTGCTGATGCGAGTTATGCTTCTTTAAAATATGCCTTATATTTAATCTTTGGAATCTTAATTGTTTTATTGCTTAGTGGTTGTTCTTTAATCTCTTTTAAATACATTGA
>NZ_JRPL02000019.1 GCF_000765905.2 Helicobacter trogontum
GATTTATATATAGATTCTATGCTTTTAGAAGCTAAGATTATGGCAGCAACTCCCCCTCAAGGCTATCCTAATGCACCTACTTACTATATACCAGAGTATTTAGATGAACTCTATGAAGCAGGCAAACTAGATAAAAAACTAAACCCCACAATCCCAGCAATGTATAGAGAATCTTTCCCACAAGAATTACGTGATAAAATAGAATCTTATGCCAAAAAGCATAATATTAAATAAAAAGAAGTATTAATAAATGCTATATAAGGTTTCAATAATATAATCTACCACAAAGGATAAGCAATGCAAAAGAATAACTCTAGAAATACGCTCCCAAACATATTGTCAAAAAATGCTCACATAGATTCTAAAAGACGCGAAGCTATTAAAGATTTAAAAGACTTAAGCTTACTTGGTGTAGGTAGCATACTAGGATTGCAAATATATAAAGATTCTAAGACTCATAGCATAGAATCTCATTTCTTAGATTCTTACACAAATACATTAGATTCTACTTCTCTCTTAGAATCTAATACCCTAGATTCTCTGCATTCTCCCTCTTATTCTAATATCCCCAGTGAAATCCTCTCACTCCCTCTTAAATACTTTAATGTGCCACAAGCATACACCATGCTTTTAGAATCTAAATTTTCAAGAAATCAAAGAGAAAATCTACTCTACATCGTGCCATTACTTACAAGCAAAGAATTTAATCATACAATGCCTAGTCTCTATCATAACTATAATGTAGAAAATAATACACATAGAATCTATAATAAGACAAGCCAGTTTTTACAATACCACTATGATACTTTAGGTTCTTTACTCAAGGACCTACAATCTTATAACTTTATCATAAGAGATTTTAGGGTATTGGCACAAGATTTTAATAACTTAGATTCTAAAGCACTCCTACATAAAAAGATACAAGAGATTTTAAAGCTTATAATCATTGATGAAAAGCGAGAGGCAAAAACTAAAGAGGATTATGAGATACATTACAACAAGCAAGTGCCAGATTATACATTCTTTAATCACAAAGCCCTAGATAG
This sequence comes from Helicobacter trogontum, assembly GCF_000765905.2. GTDB lineage: Bacteria > Campylobacterota > Campylobacteria > Campylobacterales > Helicobacteraceae > Helicobacter_A > Helicobacter_A trogontum. Next base: position 1,047 of record NZ_JRPL02000019.1, read on the forward strand.
CAAAGGCAATATCATAGATACAACAAGCCATATATCCCTCAATGATATACGCAGATACCAAGTGCCAGAGGGAAGTAGTTTGTATCAAGAATTTAAGGCTTTAGAAGAAGAGGATCAAGAGTCCGCCATTGATGCCTATAATGAAGCCTTAGAAATCCTAGCAGATTATAAAGACTACTTTTTTACCAACACTCCAAAGAAAAATGACCAAGGTAAGATATTAAGCTACAAAGATGATAAAAACAAAGCAAGGAGATTATTGCAATGCCTTAATACCATAGGGCAGAATAATATTAGGGCGTTGTATGTAGGGGTGAATGAGAGAGAGAATACAAACAATGCGCCAACAACACATCTTGCAGAGGCGACCAATAGCAAAGACAAAAATAACAAGAAACGTCCTAAATTCATAGGGCGTCTAGCTACCACTATTATTATAGAAGATGGATTGTGGTTGGGATAAGATTAAAATAATAAGATAAGGAGAAACAATGAGTGAGACATATCAAATCTATACGCCTAATGCATTGTCATTAAAAGTAGATAAGGGAACGAATAAAATTCATTTTACCCCTCGTGATCCGTATGTAGAAACAGGCAAATACACAGAGGAATATTCCAAAGCCCTGCTTGAAGCTTGGCAGATAATGGAAAAAGCAAAAAAACAATACAAACCCATCTACTTTGACCCAACACTTAAGACAAATCCAAATCATTTTAAAGAATTTAAAAGCTTTCGTGATCTCTATCTTAAAGATCCTATAAAAAAAGCCATAGCCCCTTGGACTAAAGCTGAAAAAGCCTATTATGAATCTTTACAAACCAAAAGAGAAAGATATCAATACCTAGTGATTAGAAGTGGATTAAGAAGTGCAGTCATAGATATACCCTTTGATGCTATTGGTGGAGTAGATGAACATGGTAGAGTAATCAATGAAGAATATGAAGAGATTTTTTATCAAGTAGATAGGAATAAAGATACATTAAAATCCTATCTACACATACAAGAATGGGGCATAGCCGCAGGGATACTAGGGAATCCAAGATATCTCTCAAGAGATAAAATGGGCTTTCAAGCACGACATATACAGGCTCTTATATTAAAAATGCAGCTTGATGCGACTACTATTACCTTTCAAAATTTAAATTATTTTGAGGCATATATAAAGCATATCATAGGCAACCAACGATTAGGATTACGCAAAAACCCCTTACGCCAACAACAGCTTAGAGCCATAGCCAAAAAGATAAAGCCAGATAGATTTGGTATGCTCCCATACATAGATGAGATAATAGGAGTGGATTGGGTGATGGATTTGAATATGTTATACGGGTATTCTGTGGATCAGAGCGGAGAAACTCTAGAAGAAATATTTGAAGAAATACAAGAGGGCAAACTCTTAGACCCAAGGGACCCTAGAGCTACAGAACAAACACGACGAGCCTTTCGAGAAAGAATAAAGAATATAATATTTTGGAGATATGATGTTGATTTATCTAGCGAAAGAACACAACAATCAGCTGATTTATATATAGATTCTATGCTTTTAGAAGCTAAGATTATGGCAGCAACTCCCCCTCAAGGCTATCCTAATGCACCTACTTACTATATACCAGAGTATTTAGATGAACTCTATGAAGCAGGCAAACTAGATAAAAAACTAAACCCCACAATCCCAGCAATGTATAGAGAATCTTTCCCACAAGAATTACGTGATAAAATAGAATCTTATGCCAAAAAGCATGGGATAAAATAGGAAGTTTTACATTGTAAAAAAGATTTATAAAAGAGGGTGTAAGCTATAAAATAAGCTTTAGCAACCTACTTGAGCCCTAACTTTAGTAAAATACACAAGCAATTATTAAAGAATAATAAATAAAAAGTTTCTTTTTTACTCGCATAATCAATTTCAATACCACATAGTTTAAACAAAAATGCTCATTATAATCTTAAAGAATCCATAATGTGCAAGTCTCCACTTCATGATAAATTTTTAGAAAAATTGTAATAATGGAGCAAAAGGTATGTTACCAAAGAAGAACACATGAGCAACGCAATAATATCTAAAAAAAGAAAAGTACAAAACCCTAACACATACCTTACACAATCGTATTACACAAACTAAGAATATATTCTATAATAAAAGTAATAAAAAAGGAAATTCTTCATAACACACATTTATAAATACTCTTTTGTTGCATGACAATATGGTATTATTAGGATGTGAGAATCATAAAATAAAACGATAATATTTTATCATGAATCATAAATATTAAATCTATACGAGGAAGCATATGCAGCTATCAAAATTTAGCGACTACTCATTTCGAGCATTAATCTACCTTGCACAACACAACGATGCGTTAAATACCATAGAAAATATGGCAGGTGAGCTTAAAATTTCACAAAATCATCTCAAAAAAATTATTCACAAGCTCTCAAAAGGTCATTTTATTGAAACTTTTAGAGGAAGAGAAGGTGGCATAAAATTAGCTAAAGAACCAAAAGATATTGGACTTTTTGATGTATTGCTCTATACAGAGATAAATACCGATTTTGTTGAATGCTTGAAGCATAATGCGAAACACACAAAGTGTCCCTATCAAATCAACTGCAATCTCAAAGCAATCATCCATAAAGCAAAAGATGCTTTTATGCGAGAATTTCAAAAATATAGTTTGCAAGACTTATTGCAAACAGATAATATTGTGTAATTATGTATAAAATGACCATATTAAGAGTTTGTAACATTTTGCAATACATCAAAGCCCTTTAGCCCCCTCCCCTTGCTTTATAAATCGCAAATCCGTGCCGATATGCTCATATAAGTGAAAAGGGGTGGATACATGATACAGCCAACACATATTCAGAATCTATTAAGCCAAATGGCAACAACCACGGGCAATAAGGAGATCAATGCTACTTTACCCATGCTTTTACGCATACTTGATAAAAAAGGTGCAGATAGATATCTTGTCCAACTCGGAAAACTCATAATTGAGACACAAAGCAACAAAGAACTTCAAATTGGAACAAATTATTGGGCAAATGTTAAACAGAGTAAAGATGGGTTATTAATTTCAGACCTCATTAAGCAACCAAAAATGCTTGAAAATCTAGCGCATGCAAAACTTAAGTTAAGCTCAAACGACTTAAAAGAACTACTTAATGAAACGCATAAAAATGGCAACACGCTTGAATCTGTTTTTAAGGAATTTCTACTAGAGAGACTGCCTCTTGCAACAAGCAAACAAGAATTTTTGGAGTTATCAAATCTGCTTGTGGCTCTGCAAAATGGTGTGTTTAGTATGGTAATACAAGAAGATAATGGCAAAGAAAGCTTAGTGCAGCTTAAAAAACAGGTGGAATTCTTAGAGTTTTATAGCATCTTCCATCACTTAGGTGAAATTAATGGTATTGTGTCACTTAATGAGGAAAGTAGCGTGTGTTTGCGACTTTGTGTTATGAGCGAAAAAGTGAAAAAGATTCTTGAAAATAGATTGCACGAATTACAAGGATTTGAAGAAATACAAATTGATGTTGGGCAAAATGAACCTTTGTGGGATTTAGAATCCTTTGAGCCATCATACATCCTTAATCTTAAAGGCTAAAATTTTTAAATCTTGTATCTTATGACATGATTTTAGCACATTACCTGTGTTTGCCTTAGCTTAAAATCACATCCTACAAACTCATTATACAAAAAAGGTTGTTTCTAAACAGGGCTACATTGCCTAAATGTATTGGATTTCATTCATTACTCACCTTGCAAAGCCTTAATATACCTTCTATGCAAACAAACCTAAAACCTATGAATTTTTCATATTAATCTATAATCTAGAAACAATCAACTTTTATATACTCCTTCATAAGCATTTTAAGAATTACTCAAGGATACAAGCACTAAAAGTTATCTAGTAAATGTTTTTTTGATATATACACGTAGCTCATAGATTTAAATGTGGTTATATATCAGACTAAGCCCTCCCCTTTTTTCAGATATACTCTAAAAAATATGTGCTAAATATATAAATAACAGACACAGAAAACTAGACTCTAATATTTGACTTTAATGAGTTACGCCTCTTTAGGAATTAAATCTAGGATTCTCTATCTCTATTGTAATAAGTCCTTTTGTGAAGGAAATAAAATCAATCCAATTGGACTTCTCTATGATTCTTGAAATCTATTTAACCACACTCTAACATCATGTTCGTCAGCCTCTTATACACATCTTATGTCCTCTTTCAGACAAATCCCACTAACTAAATCTAGCTTTATGAGCGATAATCTGCATTAATTTTAATGTAATCATAGCTTAGATCACAACCCCAAGCTTTTGCGCTATAGGTACCATCTTGCAAATCAATAAGGATTTTAATGGTATCTGCACTTAAAATACTCTTTGCCTTATCTTCACTAAAAGTCGTTCCTACACCATCTTTTACGATTGTAATTTTTCCTTTTTTACTTGCAAATGCAAGATTAAATTTGTTCGCATCAAAGTCGGCATTACTATACCCCATAGCACAGATAATGCGCCCCCAATTTGCATCCTTACCAAAAATTGCAGTTTTAACAAGATTTGAACCAATAATAGCCTTACTTAAGGTCTGTGCTTGTTCTAAACTTTGTGCATTCTTAATGGACACTTCAAGCAAATGTGTAGCACCCTCACCATCTCGTGCAATCTTTTTAGCAAGATTGACACATACTTTTCTTAAAGCTTTTTTAAAAATCTCATAATCTGCATTTTTGCTCGAGATCATCTCATTTTTTGCTGCACCATTTGCAAGAACAACCACCATATCATTTGTTGAAGTATCACCATCAACACTTATCTGATTAAAAGTCTGTGCATTAATTTCGCTTAAGGCTTCCTGCAATAATTCCTTAGAAATCGCTATATCAGTCAAAATAAAGCCAAGCATTGTCGCCATATTCGGATGAATCATACCTGATCCCTTTGCCATACCAAAGATTCTAAATTTATGACTACACCTTTTTCCTGCTTTTGCTTTCTTATTATATGCTTGTTGGGATTGGCAATCTAATTGCACCTGCATATTATTTACGTTTGTCTCACAGCTCTTAGCTTCTTTAGCATATTGCGCATCAACTTTAGAATCTTGTACTTTTTTACTTGAGTTTGCCTCTGTCTTTCCTGCAATCTTATCCTCACTATGAGCCGTATTTAAATCATTAGAATCTAAACCACTTGATCCTTCTAGTTGGCAGGTTATACCAAATGTCTTTGGAAAAGTATCTGTTGTCATAATGGCACGACTGGCAAGTTTTACAGAATCTTTACTATTGTTTTTTTGTGTTACCAACTTAGGAATAGCCTTTAAGATTCTAGACATTGGCAATTGAACTCCGATTACACCTGTTGAAGCAAGTAAAACATGCTTAGGATCTATGTGCAATACCTCCGCCAATGCTTCTGCACTTATCTGACAATTCTCTTCACCCTGTTTTCCAGTGCAAGCATTTGCACAACCCGAGTTAATCATAACTGCGTGGATGTCATTTTGTATCTTAGCCTTATTGTGAGTAATACAAGCTGCCTGTACGCTATTTTTTGTCCACACACCAGCACTCTTGCAAGGCTCATGCGAGCAAATAAGAGCAAGATCTAGTCGATTTTTATACTTTATATTTGCCTTTACACCAGATAGCTCAAAACCTTTAGGAAGCTTCGTATTTTTTTTTGCCCTAAGTTTTACTTGTGTTACCATACCATTCCTCACTCTTTAGAATCTGCGAGGATTCTAGCGAAAAACCTGCGAAGATTCTACTTTTTCAAAAGCTCATACCTATGGTATAGACCTAATAGGTGTAAAAAATTCACAATATATTATTTTTTTACCATATTATTTAATCAAGTTTAAATAACGTTTGTTCTAATGGACTTATGTCAATTTGTCCTGAAAGATAAAAATATTTGCGTAATACCAAAAGATTTAATAAGCCCTCCAACCTTTTATCATAAAATTTCATACAAAAGGCATGTGCATTTTGTATGATTTCTTTTGCTTCATTTGTGTGCGTCTTGTAGTATTCAAGAACAGAATCTAAATCACTATAATCGCGATTTATTGCTGCAAAATGCACTCCTTTTTCTAGCCTTTGCTCCATGAACCATGTTTCCATTTCAGGTTCTGGCATAATACAAAGTGAGTTTGAGCTTAAAACCCACTTCAAATTACTCGCCACATCATAACCCTCAAGGCTTAGTAAAAACTTGTAAGGCAAGTGCTCTTGTATTGACAGTTTATTTTTAATCCATTGTGGAGTAGAATCAGGTCGTCCAACATGTCCAATATCACAATTTGGATTTGTAAAGTGTTTTTCAAAAAAGCGGATTCTATGGTCTTGATACACCGCACCACGAAACAATAGTATATCTTTTTTATCTTCAAATCTTATTGGATCATGAATGAAATGAAAATGACGATACTTTTCAAGTTGCAGTAATACGGAATTGTTGTTGCAAGAAATAATAGGACGAGACTTGCAAATAGCAGGAAAACTCAAAAGATCACAAACATCATAAAACATATATGCCCAACGCAAATCGTCTTTAAAATATCTAGTCCATTCATAAGAATCATAAAAATATACCGATCCAGCCTTATAGGTATTATTTTTCAATATATCTATATTTGGTACAAGTTGTTGTAAGTTTGATAATCGACTAGGATAAGGTGGCAACGCGACTTGCAATGGCTGCACTTGCGCTAATTTATCTTGTGTTGAGGGTATACAAAAAGGCTTATCTAGCTTATTATAGTAATTAATGCGATTACTGATAACTTCTAGCTCTTTGTCATAGGTTTGCAGCAGTTTTTGTATTTTTACCTCAAGTTGCTTTTGTGTTATTATACGCGGTATCATCATACGCATGATACCTTTGAGATTATAGATAAAACGCGAACCTCTAGTTTGCAATAAATAACCCTCCAATACTGAACTCAAAAACTAACAACATAATACTATAAATAATACTATAAAACGTTGGCAAGACAATAATCTAGGCTAAACTTAATGTCATGTGTCATGAAACAAATTCTGAAATTCACAAGGCAGGTTTAAAACCATAGAAACTAAACTTTTCTTATTGATACCTCAAACCCACACCCACAACAAGACTAAAGCCCTAATTGCCAATTTATAGACATAGAGGATAAACAGCAATCAGACTGCAACAAACCCGATAAATCCAAAACCTGCATAACTCACAATGCATTATGTAATTCAAACATAAAACCCCTTGCTGCTTAACAAGGTTTGATCCCTTAGGATTTCAATTACTTGTTCACTGCTTCAAGTGCTTTTTGATAGTCTGGCTCGTTTGTAACCTCTTCGCATACTTCCACATAAGACACCTCGCCTTGAGGATTTACTACAATCACAGCACGTGTAAGCAATCCTGCGAGTGGAGAAGATTCTAAAATTAGACCATACGCTTTACCAAAATCTTTTGCTCTAAAATCACTTAATGTTATTAGATTTTCAATTCCTTCTGTGCTACAGAATCTTCCTTGTGCAAAAGGTAAGTCTAGAGATACAGCATATACCTTTGCATTTGCCAACTTTGTTGCCTCTTCATTAAATTTGCGTGTCTGAGTTGCACATACACCTGTATCAAGGCTAGGCACAACATTAATAATTTGATACACACCACTTGCACCGCCTACTTCTACTTGCGATAAGTCCTTTGCTACAAGGCTTACCTTTGGAGCTTTGTCGCCAAGCTTTATTGTGTTTGCACTTAATTTAGCTGGATTACCTTTAAATTTTACTTCCATAATTTTGTCCTTTTTCACTTTAATAATATCCTCAAAATGAATTCTTTAACTTAACTAATTTATTTTTATTTTCTCTTTTAAGGATTGGTGGTATTCTAACAAAAATATGTTAACTCTTTTCACACAATATCACATGTTAATCCCAAAAATCCAAGTAAGTGGTAGCATAATATCTTTTAGAGTTGCACATCCTCAAAAGCAATAATACATAATTTAATATATATATATATATATATATATCTAAACATTCCAACATCATTATATGCCATTTTAAATATCAGGTAATACCAACATTTTAATAACCAAATGTAGCAGCTGTTTTTCTTTGATTTTTTGTTCAAGGAATTTGTTGTTACCATTTTATGTTACAATGCACTTACTTTGTTCCAAAACATTTATTGCATTTTTTAAGGATACAAGATGTCATTAGTTATTGCAGGAAGGACCTTTAATTCCCGTCTGATTGTAGGTAGTGGAAAATACGAAAATTTTGAAATCACAAAAGAAGCTACACTCGCAAGTGGTGCCGAAATGATTACCGTTGCTGTGAGACGTGTAAATATTTTGGATAAAAATACACCAAATCTTATGGATTATTTCAAGGATACTGACATTTCATTTTTACCAAATTCTGCTGGTTGCACAACCGCAAGGGAAGCAGTCAATATGTTTGAGCTTGTGAGAGAAGGCACTGGGATTGACTTTATTAAGCTAGAAATCATTGGCGATACACAAAAAACACTCTATCCAGATGCAGTGGAGACGCTAGAAGCAACAAAAATTCTAGCAAGTAAAGGTTTTAAGATTCTAGTGTATACCAATGATGATCCTATTATGGCAAAAAGATTAGAAGATGCTGGAGCAGCTGCCATCATGCCACTTGCCGCACCTATTGGTAGTGGGCTTGGAGTGCAAAACAAATATAATATCATGTTTATAAAAGAAGCTGTAAAAATCCCTGTCATCGTGGATGCTGGTGTAGGCTGTGCTAGTGATGCTAGTATCGCTATGGAGCTTGGAGCAGATGGTGTGCTAAGCAACACTGCAATTGCACAAGCAAAAGATCCTATAAAAATGGCAAAAGCCATGAAACTTGCAGTTGAAAGCGGTAGATTGAGCTATGAAGCTGGCCGCATAGCAAAAAAACCTTTTGCCACTGCAAGCTCACCAACAGACTACATGCCCGCTCTCTAGTTATTTCCATTTTTAAACTTTTATCACTATATTGTCACAAGGAAGAAATTAAAATGTCTTATCCACTCAACAGAGAATCATTTGATATCTCATTACGATTTTGGTTAGAACGATTCTTTTACACAAAACTTATGGGATTAACCGCACACAGAGTAAAAGATAAAGCAATATTTGCACAAATTGTTCAAGATATACAAAGCGGTGGGTTAAATTCAATCGATGAAATTCACTCTATTTGTAAAAAAGCAAGAAAGATAGGATTGCTTGGGATTAATACTTATGCTAATCCACTTTTTACATTTTATAACTATTGTATGCGACTTGGCTTTTCAGATATGCGTGATATATATGTTGAAAATGTGCAGGAATTTTTAAGCATTTATACAGCAAATCTAAGCCTTACGACAATACGAAATTACCAGTTCGCTTTGACAAACTTTTTTGATTTCATACAAAGGCAAAATACCCTAGAAAATGGTGCAGCCCACGTTTATAATATGGATGTTTCACTAGCAAAGCGATCTGTATCGCATGATCTACCTGAATTTTTAACAGAGACAGAATTAAATGCGTTTTTAAATGCACTAAAAAGTTACAACATTAAACAGAAACATATAAATTCAATTGTGAGACTTAGAAATCAACTTGTAATTTTAATGATTGTGTATAGTGGTGCCCGTGTGAGCGAGATATTAGAAATTGGCTATAAAGATGTATCCCTAGAGGGAGATTATTATATGCTGCGTTTACGTGGCAAAGGCAACAAAATGCGTGTTGTTTTTATCGCAAAAACATTGATACAAGATTATTATAATGACTGGGTGGCACTGCGTGCTACTTTTCCTCATGTAGCCGATGATATGCCCTTGTTCATCAATAAGAAATTTCATATTCCTGCACAATCCTACATTTATATGGTGATTGAGAATCTGCTTTTAAGTGCTGGTATCCGTAAGGCAAAAAATGGTGCCCATCTATTGCGGCACAGCTTTGCTACCATGCTTTACAATAAAAGCAAAGATCTCATTTTAGTCCAAGAAAGCTTAGGGCATAGCAGCATTGAAACAAGTAGAATCTATACACATTTTGATAATCAACGATTAAAACATGCAGCAAATGTAATCTCAAATCTTAGTGATGAGAGAGATAATCGCCTAAATTAGCTAATCATTCAGAGAATGATTATATGTCCTCTAGCGCCTTGACTTGCCTTTTATGGCATGTCTGTCATCTTACGCATTGCTAGACAACTGCAGCTCAATAGCCTCGCTATGCCATTTTCAACAATATTTTCTATTGTTTTAACTTAGGTTGCTTATACGCCTCTCTTTTAACAAAGAATAAATCGATAATATATTAAAGCTCTTAGAACATAAATCATCAAAGAGCGTTTATCTGTGATGTTAAGCCGCATGAGAATCAACAAAGTGATTTTTCACAAACACCACATTACAACAAAACCCCTAATTTCATATAACCTATACTTCAAAATCAAGTTCAAGTAAAAATAAAATAAGCCTAAAATTTCTTAAACAAATTTTAGAATCTCTTAACAAAAGCGCTTACTATAAATTCCACACAAAGCTTTTAGTATTATAAAACAATAGATTTTAAAAATCACGCAAAAATGCTTTTTATGTATAAATTATCTTAACACCTCTAAATAATTTTACATTATGATAAAAAATATAGCCATAAAAGGTTAATTGGTATAAGTCAAGAGGTTTTTAGCATCAAAGATTAACATTAAAAGCTAAATAAAAACCAAAGACATAAGAATCCAAGTAATACGAAGTGAGTAAAGATTCTAAGTAGGTTTAGAATCTTAATATCTATTCTTTAATGCCCATTTGACTAATAAAACTAGCACCGGCACTTCTACAAGTGGTCCGATAATCGCCCCAAAGCTTTGTGGAGATGCAATCCCAAAGCTTGCGATACAAATCGCAATTGCAAGTTCAAAATTATTACCACTTGCGCTAAAAGAAATCGAGCAAGTCTTTTCATAGTTGATTTTGTTTTTGCGTGAAATAAACCAAGAAAAGAAAAACATACATACAAAATACAAAATCAAAGGCAAGGCAATTTTTAATGTATCTAATGGCAAAGTAAAGATAGCATCAGATTTATAAGAGCACATCATTAAAATTGTAAAAAGTAGAGTAATAAGCGTTAGCGGACTAATGAATGGAAGGAATTTTGTTTCATACCAAGAAGCTCCCTTTGTCTTTAGTAAAACAAAACGGCTTAAAAACCCTAACACAAAAGGGATTCCAAGATAAATAAAGACATTTTTGCTAATTGCACTAATGCTAATATCTATACTAGAATTTTCCATTTTTATGCCAAGTATTGAGGGTAAAAAGTCAAGATAGAAATATGCCAAGATTCCAAAAAATAGGATTTGAAACACACTATTAAAGGCCACAAGCGCACTTGTATATTCTCTATTTGCCTTTGCTAGATCACTCCATACCACAACCATTGCCACACATCTAGCAAGTCCGATAATAATCACACCTTGCATATATTCTACTTGATCTCTTAAAAAAATATAAGCCAAAATAAACATCAAACTAGGACCAACAATCCAGTTTAAAAAAAGTGAAAAAGCTAGAATCTTTTTATCATCAAAGACTTGTAGCATTTTGGCATATTCTACTTTTGCAAGAGGGGGATACATCATTATGATAAGACAAACAACCAAAAGCATATTTAGAGAGTTGTATTCAAAAATCGCCCAAAAATTATTGATATTTGGAACAAGATAGCCAAGCAATAAGCCCGCAGCCATTGAAAGAAAAATCCAAAGACTAAGGAATCTATCTACTATACCTAGCATACAAAACCTTTGAGTGAATTTGTCTTGATAGCCTGCAGAAGTGCATCAAGTTTAGAATCTAGTGTTTTTATAACTTGTTTAAAAGTCTCATCATCGCTTCCACTTGGATCCATTAGGGCAAAATCAAAAAAATATTCTGCCTTAAGGCTTGGACAAGCGACATTGCACCCCATGCTTACAGCAATATCTATATCTTTTGGTAGGGTATCTATAAGCTTTGCATAGTGATTTGTCATATCAAGATTATAAAGCTCATTAATAAGCCTTATAGCTTGGGGATTTACTCCCTTTGATGTGTCGCTTCCTGCAGAAAAGATCTCTAAATCTAATCCTAGATTCTTTGCCTTGTGTTTAGATAGTGCTTCTGCCATTTGAGAGCGACAACTATTATGCACACAAATAAATGCAATTTTCATCTCATCTCCTTAGAGCAAGCAGTTTTCTTTAATGGAGGTAGCAATAATCTAAGATTTTTGATTGCCTCTAAGCATTGTTTGTGGAAAGTAGAGAGTTCTTCTTCTATACTATAATATGCCCAAGTTCCCTTGCGATCGACAGATAAAAAGCCAGAATCTTTTAAGATTTTTAGATGGCGTGAAAGGCGTGATTGTGTCATTCCCAAAGAGATTTGCAAATCACATACACAAAGCTTGCCATTTTTATCTAAAAAAGCTAGTATCAAAACTCTACTTTCATCATTTAATGCGCCTATTATATGTAAAAAATTATTCATTTTGCCTCCTTATAAAACGTAAATAACTCCACCAAAACATATAGAAATAAGAAGAACTAATCCAATAAAAATAGCTAAAAATTTTGTCTTAAACATACTTTTTAATAAAATCAATTCAGGCAAAGAGCAGCCTGCGCCTGCAATCAAAAAGCTAAAGATCATACCCTCATTTACTCCTGCTTCAAGCAGTGCAATGCCAATAGGAATAATTGCTTCTACTCGAATATAGAGCAATACCCCTATGAGTGCTGCAAAAATAATGCTTAAAATCCCAAAATTTAGAGCATTTTGCAAAAAATCCTGTGGTGCAAATCCATGAATAAGAGCGCCTATCCCCATACCTATAGCAATATAAGGGATAAGTTTTTTATAATCTTTCAAACTTTGATAGAAAAGAGTTTTTAATAAATTATTGTTTTTTGGTTTTTCGCAACAAGAGTTTTTAGAATCGCAACAATTTGTTGCTGGCTTTGTTAAGCTAAAAGTAGTAATTTTAGTAGGCTTAAGGCTAAAGTTAGAAACATTAGGTTTTATTTCTTGTTTTAAAAAGTTTTTAGAATCTAGACTTTGTAAAAATAGAGCAATAATAAAAATTGCAATATAAAGAAAAATAATATAAAAGAGTGTGAGTTTTAGGCCAAAAGCCAAAAAAAGCATCACCACAATGATGGGATTGATAAGTGGTGAAGTAAAAAGATAAGCCATACATACACCAAAAGCCACATTTGCATTTAGTAATGCGCGAAGTAGTGGAATGGTAGAGCAAGAGCAAAATGGCGTTAGAGAACCAAGAAAAATAGCTTTAAAATAACTAAAATAAGAATCTTTGCTTAAATGTTTTTGGAAGGTGTTTTTGTATTTTTGGTTGATAAAACCTACAATCACAGAGATAAAAACAAAGAGCAAAGAAAGCTCTATAAAATAAACTGAAAAAAGTTTTAGTGATTGCATAAATACTCCTTTTGTTTTTTGTCATCTTGAATATTAACATAGTTATATCGATATATCAAGATATATTGATATATAAATTTACCAACAAGCTCGTTGTTTCTAAAGTAAGAAACTTCAAATAGATAGAAAGATTTAAAAATTTTTACCTATTTTCTTCTCCCCATTTGCACAATGCATCAAGCACAGGTATTAGTGTCTTTCCTCTCTCAGATAGGCTATATTCTACCTTTGGAGGGATTTGTGGATATTCTTTGCGATTAATTAAGCCATCTTGCTCCAATTCACGCAAAACATTAGTAAGTGTCTTGAAAGAGATGGGAGCTAAAATCCTGTTAAGTTCATTGTATCTTACAATGCCATCTTTATAAAGGCAATAAAGCACGCTCATTTTGTATTTGCCAGCTATTAGCGAGAGAGTATAGTTAAAGCCACATTCTTGATAATTACAGCTTGATTTTTTAGTATTTTGCACTTTTGTTTCCTTTAATACTATACTTTTGGTTAGTAACTTTCTTTATTTTATGTATTGACATTATAACTTGTATTACTTAAAATTCCAATTCAAATTAAATAAAAGGAATTATGTATGGAAACAATCAAACTAAATGATGGCAATACCATGCCAATCTTAGGATACGGTGTATTTCAAATTGATAAAAATCAAACTCAAAAATGCGTAGAAGATGCACTAAGTGTAGGCTATAGATTAATAGATACAGCAGCCATCTATGATAATGAGGAAGGCGTTGGCACAGCGATTAAAGCAAGCGGTATTAAGAGAGAAGAGTTATTTATCACTACAAAACTATGGATTAACAATATTAGCAAGAAAAATGCCAGAGGTGCATTTGAAACTTCATTAAAAAAACTTGGTCTTGATTATGTAGATCTCTATCTTATTCATCAACCATTTAATGATAGCTATGGTGCTTGGGAAGTTTTATGCGAACTTAAAAAAGAAGGATTAGTAAAATCAATTGGTGTGAGCAATTTCTATCCTGATAGATTGAGCGAATTTTGCTTCCACAATGAAATTAAACCCGCATTAAATCAAGTAGAATGCCACCCTTTTTTACCACGCTTTGATTTTGAAAATACAATGAAAGATCTAGGGATAACAATGCAATCTTGGGCTTCTTTTGCAGAAGGACAAAATGGTATATTTGATAATGAAATCTTAAAAGCAATTGCTTCTAAATACAACAAAAGTGTAGCACAAGTAATTTTACGATGGCTCATTCAAAGAGGAATTGCAGTAATTCCAAAAACACTTAGCAAAGAAAGAATGATAGAAAATATTAGTGTTTTTGATTTTGCGCTTGATTCTAGCGATATGGAAAAAATTGCAGAAATAGGCAAAAATGAATTTATTATCTGTAATCACAGGGAATTAGAGACTATAAATTTTTTATTAAATTTAGCAAAATAGTTAAAAAAACTCTATTTGATGTGCGGAATATCAAGGAGGAAGCATGACAATGGAGTGTAGAGAATTTAAAATAGCATATTTAGAGGAATGCTCCTCTTTATATGTGAATGTATTCAAAAGAGAACCATGGAATGAAGATAATAGTCTTGAAGATGTCAGAGGGTATTTTTTAGCACTTTTGGAGATGAATACATTTTTTGGATTTGTTTTGATGTGTGGGGATCATGTTGTAGGTGTATGTGTTGGTTATATAAAACCTTATATATTTAATTGCAGTGTATCCATGGAATATGAAATAGAGCAATTCTTTATTGCTAATGATTATCAAAACAGAGGCTATGGTAGGTGGTTTTTAGAAACTATAATACAACAGCTACAATCTTGCAAAAATAAACATAATATAAATGCTGTTATTCTAAATACACATATGGCTTATCCTGCTTTCTCCTTTTATAAGAAAGTTGGTTTTGACATTGTTGATGATTATTGTATTCTTGCGCGCTATATATAATTATTTGGAGCTATCATGAAAACTACCAATTTTATTCCTATTGATTTTGAATCATACAAAAGAAAAGAGCATTTTTTATTTTTTAAATCCAATACTTGCTCGTTTTCTTTAAGTGTAGAGCTTGATATATCCAATATTCTACTATTTAAAAAACAGGGAAGTTCATTTTTTGCTTTGATGCTTTATTGTATTTCTAGAAGTGTAAATGAATTTTTGGAATTTAAGATGGATTGCCAAAATGGTGTTTTGGGATATTATGAGATCATCCATCCAAGCTATACTATTTTTCATAAAAATAGTGAGACTTTTAGCTCTCTTTGGAGTAAGTATGATGAGGATTTTGTCAAATTTAACAAGAATTTGCAAAGTGATAAGACTAAGTTTGGAGAGAATCTAAGCTATGAAGCAAAGGCGATAAATTTACCAAATTTATTTTATGTCTCATCAATTCCTTGGATTAATTTTACTGATTTTAATTTGCAGATTGATAGGAGTAATTTTTATGCTCCAATTTTTACTTTATCTAAGATTAAAGATTCAAATATTCTGCTTAATATTAATGTAAATCACGCTGTTTGCGATGGTTATCATGTATCAAAGTTTATAGAAACTTTGCAAGAGAGTATTAATACTTTGGAGTTTGCTTGATGATTATAAAAGCGACAAAGAAAGAGGTTGGAACAATATCAAAACTAGCATTATTGCTTTGGCAAAAACATAATATAGAAGAATTAGAGCAAGAGTTTTTAGAAATTTTAGATTCTAAAAACTCTGCTATTTTTTTAAAATATATTGATGAAAATATAGTAGGCTTTGCTTATGTGAATTTAAGAAATGACTATGTAGAGGGTTCTCTTAGATCTCCTGTGGGTTATCTTGAAGGAATTTTTATCAAAGAAAATTTTCGCAAACGAGGCTTTGCCAAAGAATTACTAGAGTTTTGCGAAAAATGGGCAAAAGAACAAGGCGCAAATGAATTTGCAAGTGATTGTGAGCTAGATAATCAAAAGAGCTTTAGTTTTCACAGAGCTTTGGGCTTTAGTGAGGTAAATAGGATTATTTGTTTTATTAAGAAATTATGAAAGGAAAAAGTGATGAAAAATATACTTTTATTAAATGGCGGAAAAAGTTTTGGTCATTCTACTGGTAGATTGAGTGAGACTTTGCATAATGTAGCAAAAGAGACTTTATGTGATTTAGGATTTAATATAAGCGAGACACATATAGATAAGGGCTATAAAGTAGAAGAAGAATTACAAAAGATTCTAGATTCTGATGTTATCATCTATCAAATGCCTGGTTGGTGGATGGGTGAGCCTTGGATAGTAAAGAAATATATTGATGAGGTTTTTACTATGGGACATGGTAAGCTCTATACAAGTGATGGAAGATCAAGAAATGATGAGAGTAAAAAATATGGTAGTGGTGGTCTATCGCAAGATAAAAAATATATGTTTTCTCTTACTTGGAATGCACCGCTAGAAGCATTTGATGATAAGGAACAATTTTTTGAGGGCGTTGGTGTAGATGGTGTGTATTTGCACCTGCATAAAGCTCATCAGTTTTTGGGAATGCAACCACTACCTACATTTATATGTAATGATGTCATTAAGAATCCTCAAGTAGAACAATATATAAAGGACTACAAGGCTCATTTACTCAAAGAGTTTCAAGCTTAGAATAGTTTCTAACTACCCTCTTTGGACAATATTTGAAAACTTATTAAAAAGCCATTATGATTTGCATTTTTGCGTTAGGAGGAAAAATGCAAGGCAATACGCAAAGGCATATTAAACTTATAAAAATAGCAGCATTAAGCAGCATGGGGCGTTGCTTGTTAGCTTTTTTGTAGATATTGTATGAGGTTTTATTTTTGGTGTGCCTTTAGGTTTAATATCTGTAATAGGTTTTTAACCACTATTTATGAGGTTACAAAGCATTCAAGTGCAAAATATTATTTACCATTTTTTTATAATTGCTTATATTTTTATTGTTTTCGTAGTTTATATCACTGGTTTTAGCACGAGGTTTTGCTTTGGTGTGGATATAAATTATTGGCATATTACTCCTCTTAGCATGATGTCTTTCTTTGTGTTTGCTTGTGCGATTTTTATATCATTTAAGAATCTACATTATGAGCTTGCAAGAGTGATTTCTCAAAAAAACTTTTATCTATGCTTTTTGGTATTATCTTATAGCGATTTTTCTTGTGGCAGTTTTTCCATTCTTTGCACAAATTTATTATGAGGTTATATACATTAGAATTTGTAGCATTGTATTTATTATTGCCTTTATTATTCATAAATGTGATTTTTTATATCATCGCTTGGAGTAAGGTAAAAGAGCTTTCCTGTGAGAATAAAGAGATAAAAGAGTATCAAACCTATAAAGGCAATTTAACTTTTGTAAAAATACTTTTTGTTTTAGTTGGAATCTTGCTTGTATGCAATACTTTACATATATTTAGATATTATATGAAGATTTTGGCGTTATGATGGCAATTACTGGGCTTATAGCTTGTGTTTTGTTGGCTAAAAATACTTAAAAATGGCTTTTAGTATTGTATTGGATACTTATGTTTTTACCTCCAATGCTTATTGCTTATTATATATTGTATTTTGAGTGGTTGTTTGTGTTAGCTAACATTGCTATAATCTTGCTTTCTTTACATCCCAGTAAAATTACTCAAATAAATTCGTTTAAGAGTATTGCATATATCAGTGCATTTTTATGTGTTATAATAAGCGTATTAACCTATTGTGCTAGGAGATATTAAGTTCGCACTTTCAAGTCCTGTAATGTCTGAACTCACAATGTTGCGAGTTTTACTCGTTGGTGTATTGTTTATACTTGGGGCTTTGATGATGAAGAGAGAGAATGAGACTTTAAACCAATAGGTGCTACCTTAGATAAAAACATTATCTCTGCGGTTTGTAAATTTTGTGAATGAAATTTGCATGAGAATCTTGTATGGTTTGCACATTTTTAGAAGAAAGGCAGGAATGAAAGAGCGTCATATCTATATTTTATTAGTTATCGCAATGTTTTTATGGGGGCTATCTTGGCCTGTTTCTAAGATTTTGACTACCTATGCACCTCCTTCGGTTATCACCTTTTGGCGTTTTTTCTTTGTATGTTTAGGTTCACTCGTTATGCTTCGTTTCTTAAATATCTCACTTAAAATCCCTTGGCAGACTTTTAAATGGGTATTTTTGGCTGGGATACTAAATGGGCTTTATATGCTTATGTTTTTTATGGCATTATCCTACGGAGAAGCTGGAAAGGGTGGCGTGATTGTTACGACGATGATCCCTATGTTTTCTTATGTCTTTTTTATGCTGGCTGTAGTGCTTAAAAAAGGTGATAAATTAAGCAAGAGAGTTAGAAGAAGTGAGGTTTTAGGGTTAATTTTGGGCTTATTTTCAGGACTTTGTCTGCTTAATATTGGCTCACCTAACGAGATTTTTAGCAAGTTTAACACGCTATTTTTACTCTGTGCGTTGGCGTGGTCAAGCATCACACTCTTTACACACAAAGCTAAAGGGGCACACCCTCTAACAATAAATCTTTATATTAATTTCGTTTCCACATTGATGTTTTCATGGGTTTTGTTTCTAGATGATCCTTTTGCTGCGCTGCAAAGTGATGTGAAGTTTTGGATAAATATGTTTGTTCTGGTATGTTTATCTACGATAGTTGGCACGAGCATCTATTATTATGGCATACATAGGCTTGGCAGCGTAAGGGCGAATTCTTTCATTTTGATTACACCTATAAGTGCGCTTATATGTAGCTTTTTACTTCTAAATGAAGTGCCAAGTCTGCTCACTTTGCTAGGCTGTGCTTTAGCATTGTTTGCAATATATTTTATTAATATATATGGCAAAGCACAATTCAACAAATAATCTTAGAATCCGTTGAATTTTACAATGTTATCAAAATGTCTTTAGCATTAAGAATAGCTTTTACTCCCTCCCCTCCCCTACAAAATGACCTCCAATATTTGTTTGGATAAATTTGGTATTCAGCTTTTTACAAGTCTTTCTTTTATTGTACCTAGCACAATCTTGTCACCTTTTGTGCTTATGATAGTTTTTGCATATATTATTTTATATAGTGTAAGTATCATTTTGTGGTATTTTGTGGGTAGATTTTAACATTCTAAAGGTTGATAGCACTTGTGGTATTTATCTTATAAAACTAGATAGCAGAAATTGGTTTAAAACTATATTATTGGAGAGAGATTAGAAAGATAGCAATAGTATCATTAATATTTTTAGTGCAACAATACATATGGTTATACTAAAAACATTAAAGAAACAAAAAGTTTATGGTTAATTCTACAGAAGAATAGTGCAGTGTGTTAAACCAAGAAACTAGTTCAATGATATTAGTTTTGAATTCACTTGTTAGATTTAAGGTTTTTAATAAATATTGAAATGTAACTTTTATTTTTGTATTTATGTGGTATGACATTAATGTCATATAGTTCATGTTAGCTGTGATGTAAATTATTGTTTTATAGCTATCTCTTTTATAATCTTAGCTGGATTTCCACCTACTATTACATTGCTAGGCACATCTTTAGTCACTACTGCACCTGCTGCGATGATTGAGTTTTCACCTATTGTTACACCTGGACATATCGTAGCATTTATACCAATCCATACACGATTGCCTATATGTATTGGTTTGCAAAATGTAGTGGCTCGATTATAGGGATTTATATCATGATTTATCGTGGTCAGACACACTTTTGGAGCGATATATACATCATCTCCTATTGTAATTCCTCCTCTATCCATGAAAGTGCAAGATGAATTAATAAATACATTTTTGCCAAATTTTATATTACGTCCAAAATCAGTATAAAATGGCGGCATAAGCCATAGGGTAGAATCTATCTCTTTTCCCATAAGCTCACTTAATATATCACGAATAGAATCTGGCTCATGATAGCCACTATTTAGCTTAGCTACACATTTTTGTGCATGTATTATAAGAGGGAGAATCTCATTTTCAAATTCTTCTCCTTTGTTTTCTACTCCAAGTCCTGCTAAGTCTTTTTCTAGTAAAGTCATTTTTATTCCCTTGTTATTTTTACTTTAAAATTGCCTTTTTGTGCTCTTAGTAGTTCTAGATTCCCTTGCACTTTTCCTAGAAATATAATATCTCTATTAAAGGGCTGTTTTTCATAAAATATTCCTATATTTCCCCATGGTGCATAATAAAATAAATCACCAATTTCAGGCTCATACCCATTGCTATTGTTATTTTTTAATTCATTTGGTAGATGAGCTATTTTTTCTTTTCCTATAAAATCACTAAACTCTAGCTCAAGTGGCAAGGATTGATAGAATTCCTTTGAGGTTTCATTTTTATCTAGATTTACAAGCAATTCTTGATTATTAAAAAGTAGTTTTATTTGCATATCCGCTCCTAATAAAAAGGTGTTTATAAGTATCAAGAAAATAATAATTTTTTGCATTAACTCTCCTATTCTTTGTCTTCTTTTAATGCATTTTCATATTTTTCATCGCTGACTAATTCTAGCCACTCTACATTCTTACCCTCGATCTCACTCGTAAGAGCAATATGTGCTCCATTAATAGAATCTGTAGCACCATGAAAATGCTTCACTCCTATAGGACAGCTTATCACATCGCCTTTTTTGGCAATTACTGCTTTTTGTCCCTCTGCTTTTGTGATGATTTCTCCCTCTGTTACGATTAGGGTTTGTCCTTTTGGATGGGTATGCCACGCACTTCTAGCACCTTTACTAAATCCCACTAAGCCTCCGCTAAAATCTCTCCACTCATTTGCCTTAAACATCATATTTACTTTAACTTCTCCGCTAAAGATTTTAGAATCACCCTTAAAACTCCCATGAATTCCTGCCTTTTCTACTCTTTGCATATTTTCTCCTTTATTGGCTGTGTTGGCAAAAACAAAAGTCACGCTCAGTGCTACCAAACATAAAATCTTTCTCATCTCTTTCCTTATTTTAAATTTGCTTTAAAAAATTCTGCGATTTTGCTAAAAGGGATTTTATCTGCATTATCATACAAATCCACATGATTAGCATTTTTTACGATAAAAAGCTCTTTATTATCGCCTTTTAGATTTTTAAAAGCATCTTCGCTAAAATATCTGCTATGTGCATTTTCTCCATGTATCATAAGCACAGAAGCATTTATCTCATCGCTGAATTCAAGAATAGGAGCATTGATAAAGCCAAGCGATGAGGTAGCATTCCACGCACCATTTGAGTTGATCGATCTTTTATGAAAACCTCTTTTGGTTTTATAATACTCCCAATATTCTTTGATAAATTGTGGCTCATTGCCGCTAAGTTTTTGTGGTAAAGTAGGCGCTAGCTCAAAAGTACCATTTTTAAAATCTTTTGTGCGTGCTTCATTTAGCTTTTTCTTTAGCTCATATCTTGCTTGTTTGTCTAAGCTATCATTATATCCATAAGCATTAACCCTGCTCATATCATACATTGTAGAAGTTACGATAGCTTTTATCCTTGTATCCATGGAACCTGCATTTAAAGCAAAACCACCAAAACCACAAATTCCTAAAATGCCTATTTTACTAGGATCAACATTTGCAAGATTGCTTAAAAAATCCACCGCCGCACTAAAGTCTTCTGTGTTGATATCAGGGCTTGCCACATTTCTAGGACTTCCTCCACTTTCTCCTGTAAAGGAAGGATCAAAAGCTAAAACAATAAAACCTGATTCGGCTAAAGTCTGCGCATAAAATCCTGAAGCTTGCTCTTTTACCGCTCCAAAGGGACCACTTATTGCAATTACACCAAGCTTTTTAGAATCTATATTTTTAGGGATATATAAATCCCCAACTAAAGTAATGCCATAGCGATTTGTAAAGCTTACCTTTTGAATCTCTACCTTATTACTAGGCTTAAACACCTTATCCCAAGTCTCTTTTGCTTGTAATGTATTTGCAAAACCAAACATCATAGATATACTGCATATAGCACTTAATAACTTACTTCTCAATCTTTGCTCCTGTAATTTTTTTTGTAAGTATAAAAGATGAGAGTAGCTCTAAGTCAAGAGAAACGGAGAAAAATAAGCTAATATGAGAATAAATATAAAGCTTGTTATGCTCTAAAAGTATGTAAAATAGGGGATTGTATGGTATAGGATTATGAGATTATTATTTTGTGTAGAGCTAAAATTTTTTGTGTTATAATTATTATTTATGTGGGGTGGGGTGAAAATATCTTGTCATTTTTTAATAGTGCAAGGGTGCGTTTCACAACCAATTCTATCTATAACTCATAATGAGGCTAAAATAATATAAATAACAAAACAGGGGATATTATGATTACACAATTTATAGATGAATGTAAGAGTTTTATGAGTGAAAGAGTGTATGATCGTTATATAGAACGATTTGCTTATGGGATTGATGCTTCATGTTATCGCTATATTCCGAAATTGGTGCTAAAACCACGAGATGAGAATGAAGTTCAAAAGATTATTTTGCTTTCGCAAAAATACCATATTCCGCTTACATTTCGTGCCTCGGGCACAAGTCTTAGCGGACAAGCTTGTAGTGATAGTGTGCTTGTTGTATGTATGAAGCATTGGGATAGTATTGAGGTCAAAGAAGATTCTATTATTTGTGGGTGTGGTGTAATTGGTGTTGAGGCAAATAATTCTTTAAAGCCTTTAGGCAAAAAGATAGGACCAGATCCTGCCACGATTAATAATGCGAGTATTGGTGGAATATTTTCAAATAATTCTAGTGGAATGTGTTGTGGTGTGAAACAAAATAGTTATCAAACTATCAAATCTATTCGCGTAATAATGCATGATGGTTTCTTGCTTGATACAGCAGATAAGACAAGCGTTGATGAGTTTATAAAAACGCATCCTGCTATGGTGCATGAAATTATATCGCTTAGAGAAGAAATAATGGCTGATAGTGCTTTATGTAGCGAGATTAAACGAAAGTTTGCTATTAAAAACACTACAGGCTATGGGCTAAATTCATTTGTTGATTTTGATAATATTTGTGATATTTTGAATCATATTTTTATTGGTGCAGAGGGGACGCTTGGCTTTATCTCTAGAGTTGAATACTATAGTGTAGAAGATTTTAAATACAAGGCATGTGCTTTGCTTTTTTATGAAGATTTAGTCACTGCTTCACATGCAATTGAGATTTTGGCAAATAATGATGATATTGTTAGTGCAGCGGAGATTATGGATTATGCATGTTTGAAATCCATTATTTCATTGCAGGGGATTCCGCGTGAGCTAGAGAGAATAAAGGAGGGTAATTGCTGTATCTTAATACAATTAGAATCTAATGATATGCAATCCTTGCAATCTCGTATTGATTTTATTCGCACACAACTAGAAACTATACCTACACTTTTTGATATAAGATTTAGTTTTGATAAAAAAGAGCAAGATTCTTGGTGGAAAATCCGCAAAGGTATTTTACCTCTCTCTGTTGCAAATAAAAGAAAGGGTAGCACAGTTATAACAGAGGATATTTGCTTTGAAATTAAGAATTTTGCGCGTGGTATTGAGGGGCTTATAGAGCTTTTTAAAACATATGAGTTTGATGGGATTGTTTTTGGACATGCATTGAGTGGGAATGTGCATTTTATTATTACGCCACTTTTGGATGACGAAAAAGAAGTGGAGAATTTTGCAAAATTTATGGATTCTATGGCAAAGCTAGTAGTATCTCTTAAGGGTAGCACAAAAGCAGAGCATGGCACAGGTCGTATGGTGGCACCTTTTGTAGAATTAGAGTGGGGTGCAAAAGCATATGCTATAAATAAGCGTATTAAGAAAATTTTTGATCCGCATAATCTCTTTAATCCTGATGTTATTATATGTGATGATCCAAATATTCACATCAAGAATCTTAAGCCAACACATAGTATTGATGAATTTATGGATTCTTGTATGGAGTGTGGATTTTGTGAGAAGGTGTGTCCTAGCAAGGAAATTACACTAAGCCCACGCCAGAGAATAGCAGTGTATAGAGAGATACAAAGATTGGAATCTAAAAATAATAAAACTCAGAGCGAGATTGAAGAGCTGCAGAGTTTGAAGCAAGACTATAAATATTATGGGGTGCAGACTTGTGCAACTTGTTCAATGTGTTATATGATTTGTCCACTAGAGATTGATACTGCTAAAATCGCTACAAATATTAATAATGCTCATGCCAAGGGTATAGGGGTGGCAAGAAGTATTTCCAATAATCTTGGCACCGCGATTAAGTTTGCAAAGTTTGGTGTAAAGATGGCAAACGCCGCTCAAGCATTGTTAGGGAGAGAAAATACAAAAAATATGAGTTTGTATTTAAATAAAAAGATTGGCACACCTATAATTCCAGTATCAATGCCAAAAAGCAATGCTTATAAGCTAGAAAATAGAGAGAATGGTAGCGAAGAAAATGTAGTGTATTTTACAAGTTGTTTAAATAGAATCTTTGCGCCTAATACAAAGGATGCACGAAGTATCCAAGAAGTATTTGAGAGCTTGTGTAATAAAGCAAAAATTAATTGTTATTATCCTAAAAATATTTCTAAAATGTGCTGTGGAAAGGCTTTTAAAGACTTTAGCCTAAAAGATAAAACACTCAATCCAATTTATCAATCTTTGCAAGAAATTAAGCAAGAATTTAGTGGTAAAAAATATGTTGTTGTTTGTGATCATAGTGCTTGCAGTGGTGAGATTATTGCCAAATTAAGAGAGAGTGATGAGTTTTGTGATATGAAATTCCAAGATGTAAGCGAATTTGTATGGACAAATATTATTCCGCGTCTGAATATTCAACCACTTAGTGAAGATGTTGGGCTATATATGGTGTGTTCAAGTAAGAAGTATGGATTTAGTGAATATCTCAAGAGTATAGCACAAGCTTGCACAAAAGGAGCGACTATCGAGCATTTGCAAACGCATTGTTGTGGCTTTGCGGGAAATAAGGGTTTTAGCACACCTGAGTTAAATAACTCTGCATTAGATGGTCTAGGATCATATTTTGCGACACAGAATCTAAAGCGTGCCTATAGTAGTTCGAGCACTTGTGAGATAGGACTAAGCGATAAGACAAATATACAATGGCAACATATTATATATTTGCTTGATGAAGTAAGTGGCTACAATAGATTATGAATTAAGTTAAAATAATGGCTTTTGCCATTATTTTAAATTGTTGCAATAAATTTTATGCCTTGAATGCCTTCTTTTAAAGAATTAAGAGCTTGTGGAATTGCATCAAAATCAATAACTTCAAATTTGGGAAGTAGTAATTTATTTTCTAAAGCTAGAGTATAGAGTTTTGTAGCATTTGAAATCAAATGGCTAAAATCTTTATCATCTCCATAACTATGAATTGCTCCTAGAGCAATTTCATGAAGACTTGGACAAGTGCTAAAAGCTTCAATATTATTTTTATTGACACGCCCTAAAATTGCCACAATATGACCATAGTATTTTAATAAGCCTAGAAGTTCATCTGCCTTTCCTGTTGTGTCAAAAATAACATCAAAGCGAGAAGAGGTAATATCTGCACTATAATCAAAACAATTTAAAACCCCTTGTTGCAACAATGCTTGATGATGTATTTTGCTAGAAATAGTGGAAACCTTAGCGCCTTGCAAGATGAGTAAAGAAACAAGGATTTTTCCAAGCATGCCTCCAGCGCCATTGACTAAAACTTCTTTTCCAAAAATATTTGGAATTTTTTCAATAGCTTGAAAGGCGCTTAATCCAGGGCATGGCATAGCTGCAGCGAGCAGATTGTTTGTGTGTTGTGTAATCGGAATTAAGGCTTTTGCTTTTACAATAGTGTAGTCTGCAAAACTCCCATCGTGTTTTAAGTCGCAGTGATAAGCATAGCGTGCACCAATTTGTATTCTAGAATCTTGCGCGCTTATTGCTACTCCCATGCCATCAACACCGATAAAAGTTTGCTCATTTTTTATTACTTTCCAATCCACAGGGTTAAGGCTTATTGCCTGATTTTTGATTAAAACTTCATCATCATTTAGAGCTCTTAAATCTTTTTGAATAAGGGATAAAGAGTGATTTTTAAAAACATATCCTTCTAGTATTTGTGGTATTTGCATTTTACTTCCTTATATTTAAAAATAGAGACAATATTATAGTCATTACTTTATTGAGTTTCAATACAGAAAAATAGGTTATATACTAACCTAGAGCATAGTTAATAAAATATTAACAAATAAAAAAATACTTAGGATATAATGTCCCTATTCAAAAAATAAGGAGGAATTAAAATGCTTGAGATGATGGGTAATATTGCTTTAGACAAATATATGGGTGAATGGTTTGAGATGGCTAGAAAACCAGCATTTTTCCAAGAATCTTGCAAAAGTTCAAAGGCAAAATATGAGTTAATCTATGAGGGCAAAACCCCAATTGTAAAAGTTACAAACAGCTGCATTAAAAAAGATGGAGTAGTATCTAAAATTGATGGTAAGGCTAAGATTAAGGGCCCTAGAGCATTAGCGGTGCGATTTAATTTCTTTATGAATGTGTTTAATTCAATAAATTATGAAGTAATTTTTGTGGATGAAGATTATCAAGTTGCAATTGTAGGTAGCCCAAATAAAAAATATTTGTGGATTCTCTCAAGAGAAAAGCTTCCTAAAGAAGAGATAGAAAAATTCCTTGAAATTGCTAAAGAAAGAGGTTTTGATACTAGTGATGTGATTTTTGATGAATGGTAAAAAATCTCTTTGCCAAAGAAAAAAGAGGATAGCCTCTTTTACTTGCTTAGAATCTATGCAGATAATTCAAAAAATATTTTCTTTAAGTATTTGTCGAATTAATAAATTCTGCAAAAATTGCAAAATAAAATCAAAAAACTTGTAAAAAATTATATAATCTTTTTTACAGAGATTTTTATAAGGTTTTTTATGAGTAATAAGATAGTAGGAATGTATCATTTTCCACAGGATTTGAAAAAGTTCAAAGATATTCCCTTGTTTTTGGGAGAGCATATTGCTTTTGCAGCCTATAAGCAAGAGAAGACTTATGCTTCAAGAGTGCATGTGCAAATGCATTCTTTTATACTTATTCAAGAGGGAAGTAAGATCTTGCACACTAAAAATGGCGATGTAAAAATTTCTGCAGGTGAAGGGTTGTTTTTGAAAGCAGATCATTACACGCTAAGTAATATTATCGCGGATAATGCGCCCTATCAGGCTATTTTGCTTTTTTTGATAATACGGCTTTGATAGAATTTATTGCAAAATATAAAAATAAGCTTAAACAATTACCCACAAATCAAAAAAATATCGTTCAAGATTCTGTTTTTAAAGATTCTCATGAAATCTTTAGGCTTTGGGCTACACCGACACTATCAAGC
Organism: Helicobacter trogontum; assembly: GCF_000765905.2. Taxonomy (GTDB): domain Bacteria; phylum Campylobacterota; class Campylobacteria; order Campylobacterales; family Helicobacteraceae; genus Helicobacter_A; species Helicobacter_A trogontum. The sequence goes on from NZ_JRPL02000019.1 coordinate 28,915, forward strand.
ATTGTTTCAAGCTTTGATTTATATATTCATAGTTTTATCAAGAGCCATGGAGAAAGGAGTAATATTTTACATAATAAGTCTTATGATTTTGCCTTATTGCCGCTAATTACGCATAAATTTGAAGAATTATTTCTCTATCTTAGTATGGAATATAGCGAGATTTTTAACGCATTTTTGCAAAGCATTTTGAGAGAATGTAATCTCAATTTGGATATTGCACTATCTTTGTGTCAAAGGGATTTTATCAATGTTAATGAAATGGCGGAATTAGCTAATACCGATCAGGCAAGTTTTAGCCGTAAATTTAAACAGGCATTTGGTCTAAGTCCTAAAAGTTGGCTAGATGAAAAGCGATTTGAAAAGGCTATTGCACTTTTACAAGATTCTAATAAGAATATTCAAGAGATTTGTGCTGAATGTGGCTTTAGCTCTACATCTTGGTTTATTGAGCGATTTAAAAAGCGTTTTAATCAAACACCAAAGCAATATCAAAAATCTAAGTTTTTTGCAAATATTACGCTCTAGTGTCCAAATATATTTTTTTAAAAATCAAAAAACTTATATTTTTTATCATAAAAATTACACAAAAAAAATTCTTTTTTTTCTACAATACTCCCAAGCAAGTAAAATTGCAAAATTAATTTTTAGGGGAAAAATATGTTGAAAAAAACTTTTGTTTCAGCGGCACTTTGTCTAGGTTTGGCAGGTGTAGTATCAGTTTTGAGTGCAAAAGATCTCAAAGGCTTTTCTCATCCAGAAAGTGTTCATGGGAGCAAAAATGTTGTGTTTGTAAGCAATGTGGGTGAGCAATTAGAGCCTTTAGCAAAAGATAATGATGGCTTTATCTCAAAGCTTGATAAAGATGGCAATGTGCTCGCAAAAGACTTTATCAAAAATCTTGATGCACCAAAGGGTATGAATAGCATTGGAAATACGCTTTATGTTGTAGATATTGACAAGCTTAAGGGCTTTGATATGGATAGCGGCAAGGAAGTATTAAATATTGATGTAAAAGGTGCAGTCTTTTTAAATGCAATTGAAGTTTTGGATAATAAGACTTTGTTAGTAAGTGATACTGGCACAGGTATTATTCACAAAATTGATCTTGCAAACAAAAAGTATGAAACTTTTGTAAAGCTAGATTCTAAATTTGGTGGTCCTAATGGTTTATTGATTGATAAGAAAAACAATCGCGTAATCACGGTAGGTTATGATCCAATGGGCAAAGGTAAGGGAAGTATCGTGGCAATTGATTTGAAAAGTAAGCAAATCAAGGCTTTAAGTAAGCCACTTGGCGCATTAGATGGTATTGTTTTGGCAAAAAATGGCGACTTGCTAGTAAGTGATTGGGGTGAAAATCTCCAAGGTGTTATCTATCGCATCGATAGTAAAGGCAATATCACTAAGTTAAAGATGGGTGCTATCGGTGGTCCTGCTGATATGTTTAGCGATGGTAAAAGCCTTTGGATACCTGCAATGGCTGAAAACAAGGTAATTAAAATCGATTTACCTTAATTTATCATTGCCCTAAAGGTTAGGGCAAAATTAGTTACTTGTGAAATTCATTTAAAATTGTAAAATTCTTGGAGGGGGCTCTTTTTATTTTACCAATTCTTTTGATTCTTATTGTTTTGTAATTCTTACTTTCCAGCATGTGATGTTTTATTTAGATATTTCTTAAAATGATTTGATGATTCTATAATATTGCATATATGGTGTAATATTGTTGTGGTATTTAAGCAACAATACATAAGATTTTTATCATACTAGCCAGTTTTTTAAGACAAATCTTTTTCGCCATTCTTCTTTAATTATTGATATTTGCTTTTAGAATTAGTGTTTTCTGTATCAGTCAAATTTTCATGAAAGCCTATAGGTAAATTACTGAGAAAACTATAATTTTATTAGGTAAGTTGAGTTAGATTTAGGATGTAGTGACATTTTATAAGATTTGAGAAACACTTATTGCATTTCCCAAACTGAAATAAGCATGAACTCACTTATTTCGCATATGTGTGTAAATAACTTTGTTCATAATGCGGAGAGATTATAACATATTAATAAACTTCATATGTTATTTTTTCTTCAAGTTTTTTTTAGAATATCAATATTTTTCCATTCGACAAACCAATTTTTTTGTTTTAATGAAAAATTAATAATATTGCTGCAATCATCTTTATTTTTATATATAAATGATGCTATCTCTCTTTTAAAATTTATATCAAGAAATGGGCAAGAAAGTGTGTCCATGATTAGCAATAGCAATTCAGTATCTTTTATGTCTTTTGAATTAATAGTTTTGCATTTATCTGTAATTTTTTCTTGTATATATTTTTTTATATTGTTATATTCAAAATCGTTCTCAATATAATAAAGTAATACCACGATATCAAAATAATTCATCTCATTATTTAAAAAAAAATTTCTAATTCGTAGTTATTTAGTTTTATGTATTTTTTTTATTTCTCTTAGATTAATTAGCAAGTATAGGTTTTCGTTTCTTGTATATTTTTTAGAACTATTTTTCTTTAGAGTATGATAAATTTCATCAAAAATAGTTTTGTAAAATTTATTTGTTTGCAGAGGTCTAAAATATAGATATCATTGCTTAAGATTTTATTATGGTGAATGATGTGATGGAATTTAATTTTATGTTTAAAGCATCATTACCTCTTTTTGCTCACATGATAATAAATGCAACTATTCTTATACACTATGGGTGATAGTAAACTTATGTGCTACAATGTGTGTTAATAGGTTATTACTACTAATATAGAGCTCCTTAATGCTTATTTAAAGCGCAAGGGTGTATATTTTTTACTTTTTCCACATTACTGCATTGCAGTAATTACTTATTAAGCTGCAAAGAGATTGTGATTTATTGAATTTAAATAAGCTTATTTTTTATTCAAAATATCATACTATGGATTTTTACATTTTTTAAACATGACAATATCTCTAAGGCCATGCCTCTCATGGTGTAATGCGGGCTATTGTATTATTTATGTGGGGTATAGACGTTTGATGTCAAGAAGAAGTGTGTAATTATAATCATTCAACCTTTTCTATTTCAATCAATGCTGCCTCGCTTTTTCGCAATGCAACTTGTGCACCATTTACATATACGCTATAAGTGTGTTGCCACATTGACACATATCCAAGTCGCACAAAAGCTCCCTCACAGATACCTAGAGAGTGAAGTCTTTGTATCAGAAGATTCTGCATACCACGTACAGATCTCACTTTATAAGTCTCATTGTGTCGCATATCAAGCAAAGTCATCAAACACCACCATATAACGTCTATTCCAAAAATGAAAAAGTACTCAAAATGGTAACATAAAATTATAAATTCGCAATCTTTATGCTACAATTTGCTCCTAAGATTTGTAGTGAACAATATTTTAAAAAGCAATTTATTGAGGAAATATCCATGAAATTTCACCAGCATATCTCTGCTTTGCCTACCTATGAAGTTGGAAAACCATTAGAGCTCGTTATGCGTGATTACAATATTGAGCCGCAAAATATTATCAAGCTTGGCAGTAATGAAAATCCATTAGGCACATCGCCACTTGCAAAGAAAGCAATCATTGAAAATGCAAACAATGCATATGTGTATCCTGATGATTCTTATTATGAGTTGAAGGAATCTCTCGCAAAGAGATATAATATCCAAAGCAACCAAATTATTATTGGAAGTGGTAGTGATCAGATAATTGAGTTTTGTATCCATGCAATTTGCGATAAAGATACCAAGGTACTTATGGCAAAAACAACTTTTGCTATGTATGCCATCTATGCAAAACATTGCAATACTACTATTTTACGCACAGATGATTTTTTTCATAATCTAGATTCTATGCTGCAGTATTATGAAAAGTATAAACCTAGCATAATTTTTTTATGTACGCCAAATAATCCTCTTGGCGAAGCATTACGTAGAGATGAGGTGCTCGAGTTTTTGGGAAAGATTGGCAAGGAATGTTTGGTAGTGCTAGATTGTGCTTACATGGAATACTGTGCCTATAGAGATTCTGATTATGCGATTACCCCTAAAGATATTATAGGCTTCTCAAATGTGATTTATTTGGGGACATTTTCTAAAATATATGGACTAGGTGGTATGCGTGTTGGATATGGTATTGCAAATACTGATATAATTAACACACTAAGTAAGATAAGACCACCTTTTAATATTACGACGCTCAGTCTCAAGGCGGCAAATGCAAGTTTGCTTGATGAGCAGTTTTTACTAGATTCTGCGGCAAACAACTTTAAAGAGATGGAAAAGTATAAAAATTTTGCGAGGCAGTATGGAATCGAGATGCTAGAATCTTATGCAAATTTTATCACTTTTATATTGCATAATAAGTTAAATTCCACTAAAATAAGCAACTCATTGTTACAACAGGGAATTGTTGTGCGAGATTTGGCGAGTTATGGGCTTAATGCTATACGAATCACCATTGGAATCCCACAGCAAAATGACATTGTTATACAAAAACTAATAGATATACTGCAAGAATTATGAGTATTCTAAGGAAGGTGAATTTTGGATTTTAAAGCGATATTTACGCAGTTGCAGAATTTGATTAAAAAGTTAAATCGAAAACAGCAAATCGTTATTCTTGTAACTGTTATTGTTGTTGTTGCCTTTCTATCATATCTTATCGTATCTTCTCTAGGTTCGAAGAAGGGGAGCAACGTTGATGGTTTTGGGATTCTTTTTGCGGCTGAGAATCCTTCAGATGCAGGATCTGCGATAAATTATCTTAAACAGCAAAATATTCCTTATAAAATGATTAACGAAAATACCATCGCGGTGCCACAAGATCAAGTTTTTGTTTTGCGAAATGAGCTTGCTGCACAAGGGATTATAAAAGGTAGAGTTGATTATGATATTTTCAATGAAAATAGCTTTGGTGTAACACAAAGTGAGTTTGATGTTAAAAAGTTGCGTGCGATCAAGGGGCAGCTTGAAAAGACATTAATGGCGTTGGCTCCTATACAAGACGCAAGGGTAGAAATTGCAGAACCAAAGGATGATGTATTTGTAAAAACTCGTGCTGTGCCTAGTGCAAGTGTCGCATTAACGCTTAGAGATGGAATGACATTAACGCAAAATCAGATTTTTGGCATTCAGAATCTTATTGCCAATTCATTTAATGGGCTTAAACCAGAAAATGTAATTATGGTGGATCAATATGGCAACCCACTAAACAAGCGTGATGAGGCAACAATTGAGAATGAACAAGCATTTAAAAACTTTGCTTATAAGGTGCAGGCTGAACAAGAAATCGCAAATAAGATAAGACAATCTCTAAGCCGACTTGCCGGTGGCACAGATAGGATGACTGTCAGTGTGAATCTAGATTATGATTTTGGGAAACAAGAAAGTACAGAAGAGATCTATAGCAAGGAACCCGCTATTGCAAGTGAAACGGGTAAAGAGATAAAGAGAAAGGGGCGTGCACCAAAGGATCCAGGTGGCGTTCCGGGTGTTATAAACAACATTGCTGAGGTTAAGGATTTAGATTCCAATAATCAAGAAGAGTATGAAGAGAGTCAGTTTGTCAAAAACTATATACCAGATAAGAAAACAACGACTATGCGATTACAGACACCACAACTTAAGCGTATGACTGTTGGGGTTGTGATTGATGGTACATATACCGAGGAAACAAACGAAGAAACAGGCTTTATCACAATGAAGTATACGCCACGAAGTGCAGAAGAGCTTGCAGAAATTAAAAAAATTGTTGAAGCAAGCTCTGGTTACGATGAAAGTCGTAATGATATTGTGAGTGTTATCGCTGGACAGCTTAATGCTGTAGGTTCTGGCACACCACCGTTAACAAATTTTGAAAAAGTTGCTCAAGCAGTTGAGAAATATCTTGGCCCTTTTATGCCACTGTTGCGTTATGTGCTTGTTGTTATTGTGCTGTTTTTCTTCTACAAGAAAGTTATTGCACCATTTGCAGAACGCATGCTTGAAGTCCATGAAGAAGAGGAAACAGAAAAACAGCCATTGTTTGATTTTGATGATGATGATGACACTCTAAATAGAGCCAATGAAATGCGTAAGAGAGTGGAAGAACAGCTTGGTATTGGTAGCGGGTTTAATGAAGATGCTGTAAAATATGATGTGCTATTAGAAAAAATCAAAGAAGCAGTGAGAACGAAACCAGACGAGATAGCAGGTCTATTTCAGGCACTTATACGCGATGAAATAGAAATGAAATAGAATAAGAGGGACAAAAGATGGCAATGACCTTAACTCCGAAACAAAGAGCACAATACGATGAACTTTCTATGTCTGAAAAAGTAGCTATTTTACTTATTCAAGTTGGAGAAGAAATTACAAGTGAAGTTTTTCATCACTTAGATATAGAATCTATTACTGAAATCAGTAAACATATTATGCAACTAGGTGGCACAGATAAGGCTGTTGGTGCTGCTGTATTGGAAGAATTTTACACGATATTGCAATCTAATCAGTATATCAATTCTGGTGGTGTTGATTACGCAAGAGAACTTCTTATTAAAACGCTTGGTCCAGAGATTGCAAAGAGAGTGCTTGATAAACTTGCAAAAACTATGCAATCTACAAAGAACTTCGGCTATTTGGATAAAGTAAAACCGCAACAGCTCGCAGACTTTATTGTGAATGAGCACCCACAGACTATAGCTTTGATTTTAGCACATATGGATTCTGGTGGTGCAGCTGAAACTCTAGGATTTTTTACAGATGAGTTACGTGCTGAAATCTCCATTCGTATGGCAAATTTAGGTGATATCTCACCTTCTGTTGTAAAAAGGGTTTCAGCAGTGTTAGAACAGCAAGTAGAATCACTTACAAGCTATAAAGTTGAGGTGGGTGGTCCTCGTGCAGTTGCTGAAATGTTTAACCGTATGGGGCAGAAAACTGCAAAAGCTACATTAGCACAAATAGAGCAAAGAGATGAGCAACTTGCTAATGAAATCAAAGAAATGATGTTTACTTTTGAAGATATGATTAAACTTGATAAATCTGCTATTATTGAAATTCTAAAAGTTGCAGACAAAAAAGATTTGGCATTGGCGTTAAAGTCAAGTGCTGATGAATTGAAACAGAAGTTTATGAGCAATATGAGCTCTAGAGCAAGTGAGCAGTTTGCTGAGGAAATTCAATTTTTAGGTGCAGTTAAGGTACGTGATATAGAGGCAGCACAAAGAAAGATTATTGAAATAGTTCAAAATCTATCCGAACAAGGCTTAATACAATTAGGAGAGCAAGACGATGTTATCTCGTAATCACAATCTTATACAAGATGAACAAAAAGGCGAACATTCGATCAATAAATATGAATTCAAAGCCATTGTTCCATTGGAGGTTCATACAAATTCGAGTGTCGATTCTGCAGAAAGCATAACAGATGAACAAAGTGTTGAGCAGGTGAATGCATATCGCCCCCAGCCTATGAACTCTTTAGAGAAAGAATTAATTGAGAAATTACTGCATAAGAGCGATGAGTTGTCTGGTAATCTAGCAAAGCTTGAAATGCAATTTGAGAAAAGCCAGGTTAGTATGCAAGAGACACTTGAAAAAACAAGTGATGAGTCGTATAAAAGGGGTTTTGAAGAGGGGAAGAATGAAGCAAAACAAGCTATGGAAGCAGAAATACGAGCAGAGCGTGAAAAAATAGTGCAATCACTCATTACCTTGGAAAACACACTTAAACAATCACAAGTTCATCTCGAAGCTCTTGAAAAAGAATTAAGCTCTATTGCCATTGATATGGCAAAGGAAGTTATAGTAAAGGAAATCGAAGCAAATTCACAAAGAGTTGCTTTGGAGCTTACAAGATCTTTGCTATCAAATATTATGGAGGCAACACAGATTAGCATCAAGGTGAATCCTATTGACTATGTATATTTGAAAGAAAATTTAAAAGACAGGGAAAAGATACAAATTGAAGCCGACAATGCTATTTCTCGTGGAGGCATTGTTATTTCTTCTAATCTTGGCAACCTTGATGGAAATGTGATGTCTCGCTATAAAATGCTGAAGCAATCAGTGCTAGATAACTTAAATGATTAAAAAAATAGGATAGTGGTTATGGCGATTTTATTTCCTGCAATTGATTTGCTAAATGGGAAGGCTGTGCGTTTAACAAAAGGTGAAAAAAGTAGTGTCAAAGAATATGGTAATGCACTTGATTTTGCGAAATATTTTGAAGATTGTGGTGCGACATGGTTACATATGGTCGATTTAGATGGTGCATTTGAGGGAAGTCCAAAGAATCTTAATGTGATAGAGCATATTGCAACTAGCACTAATTTACATATACAAGTTGGTGGCGGTATTCGCGATGAGGAGACGATAAAAAAATATATGAATGTTGGGATACATCGCGCAATTTTAGGTTCTGTTGCCTTGCAAAACCCAGAGTGGGCTATCTTAATGGCAGATAAATATCCAATCGCTTTAAGCATAGATTCTAAAGATGGCAAGATAGCTACTCATGGTTGGGTTAATGTGAGTGATATTAAGGCGAGTGAATTTGTTGCCAATCTAAAATGTAGTAATGTGCAAGCAATAGTGTGTACAGACATTCAACAAGATGGTATGCTTTCTGGTATTAATTTTGCTTTAACTGAGGAGATTGCAGAAATCAGCGGTATCTTTACTATTGCAAGTGGTGGTTTTTCTGGACAGAAAGATTTAGATATGCTACATAATTACCCAAAAATTGGCGGTGTTATTATAGGAAAAGCGTTTTATGAGGGTAAGCTTGATTTTAAAAGTATAAAATTTTAATCTTAGTTATTAAAAGTATGTTATAATACGCCGATAAGGAAATTAATTAATTTGTGTAAGGAGCAAACATTGAAATTGCTTGTAGTTGATGATAGTTCTACGATGAGACGGATTATTAAAAATACTCTTCAAAGACTTGGTTATGAGGATATTTTGGAGGCTGAGCATGGAGTTGAAGCATGGAATCATATGAGTACTGTGGAGGGTATCAATGTATTAATCACAGACTGGAATATGCCAGAAATGAATGGTTTGGAACTCGTAAAAAAAGTTCGTGCAGAGGAAAAATATAAAGATATTCCAATTATTATGGTAACAACTGAGGGTGGAAAGTCAGAAGTTATTACTGCATTGAAAGCAGGAGTTAATAACTATATAGTTAAACCTTTTACACCACAAGTTCTGAAAGAGAAGTTAGAAGTTGTGTTAGGGATTAATGAATAAAAGACCGCTTTGTTCAGCTTTTTTGTTTGCTCACACTTATACAATAGGTTGATTGTATAAGTGTGAGTCCATTAGAATAAATAAGAATAATTCGCACCTAAAAATACTTGAAATCCTACAATGTTTTCTGTCGCTTTTGAATGGGTGGCAACGCTTTTTGTCGAAAACTCGAACTGGTGGTGTTTTGCTACAACGGTTCTCACACCAAGATTTAGTCCTATTGTAATTCCGCTGAAATTTGGAATATCTATGTTTTGAATGGTTAGTGCACTACCGCCAGGATACAATGTAGTCATATAACCTGCACTCATACCAATATATATACCGACTTTTTGCGATTCCGTGCTAGTAAAATCATGCATGAAATCCATATTCATATCACCAATCACTGTGATACCTGATACTTTTAAGTCTCCGAAAGCATAACTTGGTGCACCAAAAACACCGCCAATACTGAGATAGTATCTCATACCATTTGTTTTATCAAAATATCTTTGTCCTCCCACACGCACATTGAGACCAAAACCAGCATTGATTTGTATTGTTTCTTTTGTTGGAATGCCACCTTGTGCGGTATTACCACCAATTGTTAATCCTGTATTTGTAAGTGCTCCTACAGAACCACCAAAATCAACACCAAGAAAAAAGCCATTTCCTTTGTTATCAGCAAATGACATATTTGCACAAACGCAGCTCACAAGAACCGCACTTAACAGATGCTTTCTCATATAGATCCTTGAATAAAAATTTATACTATAATCGTTCATTTATATTTTTTTTAAACTAGAAAAATAGACAACATGCTTGTTTTATAGGTCATTTTATACCACATCTCTCCTATCTGTATAATACATTTTGGCTATTATGTTTATGTTAAATACATATTGATTTATATCTTTATGTGCTCTGCATTGTTATAGGCTCAACCTCTTTTTATTGATAGTTCGATTATAAAAGAGATGTTATGAGGTATGTTGTAACACTTCTTATTAAAAATTATAGAGGTATAATGTGAATCTTATTTCATTATTTATCCAATAAATATTCACAAGTTAGTGCCATAATGTGTAAATAGATAATAAAAATTATAAGAGATCATCAAAGCATTCATTTATAAATTGTTTTAAGACAAATTAGCTTTATGAGCTTATGTTGGTAGCTTAAGATCTGTGCCGATGAAGTCTCGCCCTAAATCCTTTGCACATTCAAACACGCTAAAACCTCCACTTGCTGGATCTAGTATTAAATCGCCTACATTAGTGCAAGATTCAATCAAGATCCTTTGCAATCCTTTGGGTTTTGAATGTGGGTGGACTTTTAGTTCATTGATTGGAATCTTTTCACTCCATACATCACGGATATTGCGTAATTTCCAGGTATTTTTTGCTTTGATTGGAAGTTTCTGCAAGACAAGTAAATATTCAGCCTGTCTTCTTGTGCGATAACCCATACCCATTTTCATCTTATCCCATGTAATGAGATCTACAACCTGTAATCTTGCATGTTCTATCCATGTCTTTACGCCTTCGCATAGATGGAATTTATCAATCCACAACATAAGGTAGCAACTTGGTTTTAGCACACGAGCAATCTCGTAAATAAATATCTTAATTTGTTTTTCACTCATTTGCAAAAGCGCGTTTCTTTCCTTTTGTCGTTTTCCTTCATTGCCATAACGCATTTTGTCAAGTACGCCGCGATATTGTGGATCAAAAAAGCATAAGTCAACACTACAAGATTCTAGACTTACCATGAGGTCTAAGCCATCAATGTTAAGTTTGGTGTTGCGTGGATATTGTGCATTTTTAGATTCCATAATTGTGCCTTTAGTGAATAACATGATATAATGTTTATGGTTGTATAAAGAAATTGAGATTATAACATAAGCTATACTTAAACAGACTACTGATACACATCTACATTCTATAATACGCACTATTTTAAGCCATATTTACCAAGTTTTTAGCTTTTGTGCTACGTTTTTGAGATAAATAAGAGTTAAGTGGGCATAGGATGCAGACTATCTGCGTATTAGTGTGCTCCTAACAAAAATGTATAAAATCGTCGATCTAGTACAGAAAGAAAGGAATATACATGAGGAAAAAAGCCGCAGCACTCGCATATGAGGAATATAAAGATCACGCTCCACGTGTCGTTGCAAGTGGGCAGGGAAAGATTGCAGAGGCAATTATCGCAAAGGCAAGAGAATATCAGGTACCACTTTTTTGTAATGCCGAACTTGTTGATTCTCTTATAAAAATGGAAGTGAATAGCAACGTGCCAGAGGCATTATATCAAGCCGTTGTGGATGTTTTTGTATGGTTGCAAAACACAGAAAATACAGCACATATTAGTAAAAAATTAGAATGATGTAATATATATCTGATTTTTTAAGTATATCTATATAGCTTTTTGGTATAACAAGACTTCTGTTTTTTATATTGTTTATGCATATGTCTGCGTAAAGCTAAAATTAACTTTTTATTTGGTAAGCAATAATAGGGTAACAAGATAGTTTGATCCATGAATTATTTTCAAGATTTCAAATCTATATACTTGATTAAACTCTGTTAGCTATTTTTCATATGTAAATCCCTATATATTATTCTACATCACAACAAGTTGTTATAAAGTTGCATTTAGATACACTTGATTGCTACAAAGCAACACAATTAAATATGTTTAACTTCAGATATTTATACATATTGCTTAAGTAATTAACTGCTGAGATATGCTTATTTAATGAACTTTTTTGTCTATTATAAAGAAATCCTAGGATTTGCAATGGACAAAAATAGACGTCCTTAAACAATTGACTATGTTTCTCTTGGATTATCTTGTATAATATTTTTCGTATCTTACTTTCTAATGAAATATCATTTTTGCCTAAAGCTCTTGCTCTATTTGCCATATTTTTTATTTCTTCTTTTATAAATCTTTCTTGTTGTTCTTTGCTATGAAATATAAAGAGTTTTACTATATAATCATAAGGAAGTATTATCTTTCTAGCTCCAGGTGTATTGCAAGCATATAAAGCTTTGATATTATTTCTATTCTTATCATCACATAAACTTAAAGTAAGCATTTGAGCTAGAGCACTACCCAGAGAGTGTCATGTAATGGTTAGAGACTCTTTTTCTTTGATTTGTGGATAATTACTAGCACAAGTTTCATAAAAGTTTATCATATCATCATATTGTTGTCTTGGTATAGAGCCTATAGTTAAAGAAGCATCAGCTACAAATAAATCTTTAAAGGAATTCATTTCTGTTCCTCTAATAGCTAAAATATAATTGATATAGCCATATTCACTTGTATAGCTTTCTTCTTTAGTTTTACTATTAATTTGTTTTCTTTTCTCTCCAAATAAAGTAGCAGAGAATCCACTTTCAGTATTTGGTTGATGAATGAGTAAATCATAGCGAGAAAAGAATCTTTTTGCTTGGAGTAGGGAGAAGTGCCACCCAAGAAATGTTTATGATACCAAGAATCTTGAGGTTTGCCAATATGTCTTTAAAATATTTATATTCTATATTAAGAATGTCTGCAGGGGTGGGGTAAATGGATTGTAATTGTTCATCGGTTTTACTAGAATCTAAAATAGAGATTTTTAGAAAAGATTCAAATAAACTTGTTAAAGATTTTATTAAACAGCAAAGGAAAATAGATATAGCCTTTATCGATCCACC